>JAOACF010000160.1 GCA_026417995.1 Negativicutes bacterium | reverse complement strand
AGATGTGTATAAGAGACAGGTTCGGGTGGGCAGTTTAATCCTGGGTTTATCCGAACATCAGGCGAGCATCGGCGGGCAGTTAGTCAGTAATCTGACGCCTACCGAGTTTAAGCTTCTAAGTTTCCTGGCGCAGCATCCGGGGCGGGTTTTTACGCGGCTGCAGCTCCTGGAACATGCGCTGGGAGAGGCTTATGAAGGTTACGAGCGCTCGCTTGACACCCATATCAGCAATCTCCGCAAGAAGCTGGAGGCTGTCAGCCACGACACTCCCTATATTAAAACAGTCCATGGCGTTGGCTATAAGCTGGAAGCGGGGAAAACACCGTGAAGATTTGGGCGAAACTT
This sequence comes from Negativicutes bacterium, assembly GCA_026417995.1. Lineage (GTDB taxonomy): Bacteria > Bacillota > Negativicutes > Sporomusales > JAOACF01 > JAOACF01. Next base: position 4,310 of record JAOACF010000160.1, on the reverse strand, counting down.
ATCGCGGCCTTTTTGTTGATCGTGGCGCTTACGGTTACGGCGACAACCCTATACTCCACATTGACGATCAGCAAGGCCTTTCGCGCTTATACCCGGCAAAACTTCTCCTACCGTACGGAAATGTTCGCTGCGGCTGTCATTGATTATTATAAATATAACGGCTGGCAGGGGATTGAAGGATTTGTGCAAGGCGGAACGCGGGGACGCATGATGGGTCATGGCATGGGCCCGATGCAGCGCCGAATGGGTGTAGGAATGGGGATGGGAAACGTCCTGGACCGTTATCTGGTTATTGACGAAACCGGCAAGGTAATTGCCGATACACTGGGGCTGGAAACAGGCAGACAGTTGGAACCGGAAAAAATTGTTCAGGGCATTCCGCTTGTGCTTGAAGGCCAGCAAGTGGGAACACTGCTTAGTTATCAGGGATTCGGCCAATTGGAGGAAGCTTTTATCACATCGGTTAGAAATGCCAATCTCATAGCGGGGCTTATTGCTGCTGCTGCCGCTCTGGCATTGGGATTATATCTCTCCCGCAAGATCAGTCGGCCTTTGATCACCTTGGCCGACGCGGCCAAACGCTTGGCAAGGCGGGAATTATCGCACCGTGTTATGATTTCTCAAAATGACGAGATCGGCGATGTGGCAAAATCCTTTAATTACATGGCTCAGCAAATAGAGCAAAATGAAACGCTGCGAAGGCATATGCTCGCCGATGTGGCGCACGAACTGCGTACGCCGCTCGCTATTTTGCGGGGAAATCTGGAATCGCTGCAGGACGGCGTCATTGAACCTAAGCCGGAAGTATTCGCCTCGCTGCATGATGAAACAGTCCGCATGACCCGCCTTGTTGCCGATTTACAGGACTTGGCATTGGCGGAAGCGGGAGAGCTCAGGCTTTGCCTGGCGCCGGTTAACCTTGCTGAAGTTTTTGCCAAGATCGAGAGCAAACTAAGCGCGGAAGCGGACGCCCGCAACATTCGTTTGTCGGTGGGGCATCCTGCCGGCTTAATCGTCAAGGCTGATAAAGAACGGTTGGAGCAGGTGCTGTATAACTTATTAGTGAATGCCTTTAAATATACTCCGGGAGGAGGTGAGGTTTGTCTCACGGCAATAGCGGCAAATGGCGGTGCCTGCATAACGGTGTCCGATACAGGAACGGGCATCCCGCCGGAGGATTTGCCGCATGTTTTTAATCGTTTCTATCGCGCGGATAAGTCGCGCAACCGGGAGACAGGCGGCGCCGGGCTGGGCCTGGCGATTGTCAAAAGCTTTGTCGAGGCGCAGGGCGGCAGCGTTGGGGTGGAGAGCGAAATGGGACAGGGGAGCCGGTTTTTTGTTAATCTTCCTGTATATAAATAGATGTCGCTCAAAAAAAACTGAGAAGCGGCCTGTGCAGACCGCTTCTCAGGCTTAGAATGTGATTTTTTTGTCAGGGTTAAGGCCATTCGCTGCCTTTTTACTACGTTCCCGGCTTTCCAAAAAACGAAAGAGCGCGATGGTTCCCGCCAGAAAGGCGGCGATTACAATCCAGTGATTAACGCCCAGCACTTGCGGAAGGGTGATCTTGCCATAGTTTCCCCACGTCAGAACCGTAGTTTTTAGCCACGGAAAGGCTTCGGCATATAGTGCAGCCCCGAGCAGCATGCCGAGAATACCCCAAACTGCGTCCCAGCGGCCTTCGCCTAAAGCCCCGAGCGATGTGCCGGGACAGTAGCCTAAGAGTCCCCAGCCAATGCCGAAGATAAGGCCGCCCAGAACTACACCGCCTAAAATTGTTGGCTTCAAAGAGAGTTTAACAAGACCCAAGTCGTAAAGGAGGTAAACTCCTACCATCGCTACGGCGATATGGGACAGCATGAATTTTATTATGGTGAAATCCTTAAAGAGCAACGCGCCGATTTGTTTGTCGTAACGCAGTACACGCCCTTTTTGCAGGAAAAAACCAAACAGGATGCCGGTGATAAGTCCGTACACCAGTTCTGTCATCGGCTCTCACCTCGCCGGTACAGCAGATTAGCGACAATCACGCCGCCAATAAAGAAACAAGCCAGGGCAATAAACCCGCTTACCGCCAACTGAAGCGAACCGCTCAGTCCATGTCCGCTCGGTCACCCATCCGCCAGGCGGGCACCAAACATGGCGATTGTTCCGCCGACAAAGGCTATAGCGGCGCGGCGGGAAACAGAAGGGCCAAAACGCTGCCGCCAGAGGTCGGGAACGCTTTGCCATTTGAAACTGCCCGAACTGACCGCAGCTATGAGCGAGCCTATCAGGATGCCGACTACAAACATCCACTGCCAGTCAATCTTCGGGACTTCACGGATAAAATACTCCATTTTGGCAACCTTCTCCGGAGCAAACCATTTTTCTAGCATGCCGGATGTGCGCACAAAGGTTGTTGAGGCGCCGAGGAATTTGCCGGCCGCCCATACGGAAAAAATCGACACCAGGCCGCTAAGCGCCCCGGCCACATATGGATTCCAGCCATCTTGTCTCATAAAATGCCTCCTTTCTTCCGCTTGATTTTATCTTATAACTTCCCAGCGGGATTTGCCAAGAGAAAAAGCGTGAAATAAATCGGAATTATTCTTTCTTAGATAGTCTATTCTTTCAATGCTAAAACCGTTCGTCGATTTTTTAGCAACATAGGCTAAGGCCTGATTTTGAAAAAATAAACCCGCGCTAGCGGGTTTTCCGATCTACCGGCTTGTCAGGATCGCCAGTTCATGAAACTTGTTAATGCGCCCCCAGCGCTTAATGCCTAAATCGCGCTCAAAATTGATATGCTCCGCCTGCCAGCGATCTTCGGGGAAGGCATCCAGACTTTGGGGGTTATAGTACAGCACCGTCCGCGGTTTGACGCCGGCTGCCGCCTGAAGTCGCACGGCGAATTCGCGGACTTTGTCCGCAGCAAACGGGTTATAAAAGTAATACAGGGTACCGTCAGCAGGAAGATGTTCCAGCGCATTGCCGGCAACAATCCTGACATTTGGCTGCCGGGCAAACTGCGCTGCGGTTTGCCCGGCAATTGCCGGGTCAAGCTCAATTCCTACTATGGAATTGCGCAAGCCCCGGCTTAGCCAGTAATTAATAACCCGCCCCTGGCCGCAGCCGACATCGACCAAAACATCGTCATCCTTTATCGGATGGCAGTAGTTGAATATCAGATTGAGCGCATCGTAATCCGAGTGATACACATCATGAGCGCCGAGATGGGAGAAGCGCGTTTTGCGGTTGGTCAAAAGCCGGCCGCTGTATCTGAAATCTACCGCCGCGTCCCGTATACAGCAGCGCAGTGTATCATAGGATGCGCAGCCGGCATATTTTAGCGCCAGCGCCAGGCCTTCCTGGCGGATGCGCTCTTTTACGCGATGGACAATATTCATCGAAACACCTCCAGCCAGTATATCCAGATTACTTTTTTAGATTTTCCGCTTCGGACGATCGTTACAACAAGCAAGTTTAGCCAAACACCGTCGCATCTGCTATAATAAAGTTGCCTCTTCTTTTTTGTTGAGGCATAACTATGCATCGCCCGGCTCCTTCGCGGCCGGGCATTTTTTGCGCGCCGCGTGCCCTAAGCATGCATTATCTCGAAGTCTGTTGCAAAACTTGTTTTCTTAGCAAGAATTCTTTGTTTTATTATCAGAAGGCACATGAGGTCAAAACTGTTCGGGAATTCCGCAGCAGAATTCCTATGCTAACTCCTGCACCCTGACTGCTGACTTCTTACAACCGCTTAATCGATTATGGTGCAACCAAACACTTGAATTGCATCCAAAAAGGGGCTAAAATAAGGAGTAAAGAAACCGCGACGGTTTTGCGTATTCTCCTGAAGGGGATGTGATTTTTGCCGTTTATCCATGAGCTGCAGCCTGAAGGCTTGCGCGTCATGGATTTTTTAATTGCGGGAGGTATTTATGGCAAATTATCAAGACAAACTTGACCATCTCATGCGGATACTTAAGGAATGCGGCAGCGTAGTTGTTGGTTTTTCCGGCGGTGTTGACAGCACTTTTCTGGCAGCGGCGGCATACCGCGCTCTGGGCGACAAGGCGCTGGCCGTAACCGCTTGTTCCGAAACGCTCCCTGCCAGCGAGCGCGCGGAGGCTGTGCGGATAGCGCAAGCCATTGGCATTCAACACCGGCTCGTCGATATCAACGAACTCGACAGCCCTGATTTTGTGAACAACGATGCGGACCGCTGCTATTATTGCAAAAAAATGCGGTTTGCCTCGATGGCCGAATGGGCGCAGAAGAACGGTTACCAGTGGGTGCTGGAAGGCTCGAATGCCGATGACACCGCC
>JAOACF010000159.1 GCA_026417995.1 Negativicutes bacterium | reverse complement strand
AATTACCACCAACGAAGCCGGAGCAATAATGGCGATAGCGCTCCAGCTAAAAGACGGGGTATACAAGGTGGGAACAGCAAACCAGTGCGCCTTTGCAATCATGCTCATATCTACAATGCCCATTGTCAGCGCCAGGGCATACCCGGCAAGCACTCCGACAAGGATGGGAATGATGGAGAGAAAGCCGCGGAACACCACGTTGCCTAAAACGGTTACTGCCAAAGTAAACAGCGACACGGCAATTGCTTTGGAATCAGCCGTTTTGGCAGTCAACCCGGCCATATCAGCAGCCACCGGCGCCAGCTCCAAACCGATGACCGCGACAATGGCGCCCATCGCGGCCGGCGGAAAGACAACGTCAATCCACCGGATGCCAATCGCGCCGATCATTAACGCTACCAGCGAAAAAATGGCGCCGACCACGATAAAACCGCTCAAAGCGGCTTCATAGCCATATTGCGGCAGCACCACAAATACCGGCGAAAGAAAAGCAAAGCTTGACCCAAGATAGCCCGGAATTTTGCCTTTGCAGATTAAGATATACAGCAGAGTGCCTATACCGTTAAACAGCAAAACCGTCGCCGGGTTAACCTTAAACAGAATGGGTACCAGCACTGTCGCCCCGAACATGGCAAATAGATGCTGCAGGCTGAGGGGAATTGTTTGCAATAATGGCGGACGTTCATCGACTTGTATGGCCCTTCGTTCCATTTTACACCAACTTCTCGCAATTATTTAGGGTCTTGGCTAATTGCGCTGTAAACGCTTCACCGTCAGGCATATTGTTCGCTCGCCTTCGGCAATGAATGGGGTTCGGAGTAATAAGGCATGCACATATAGCCACCTCCGAAAAAATCCTGTAACGCCGAACCCTCCCGGCGCTTACCCGATCAGTCTATTATTATTACTTGGACCGGAGTGTCCTATACCGGTGGCGCCGACTGACAACTTCCTGCCGGCGTCGCCCGGATCACTTTTGTATTTTCGGGACAAGGTTTTGTTTTAACTTAAGGCTGTTTGTTCTGCTTACATCGCCACAATACAGACTTAGGGCACCACCCTGCAACTATGTAAAACCAGGCAAAACAGAAAATGGCCCGGGAAACATTTCCCAGACCATCAGCTTAGCGGCAGATTAATATTTCTAACCTGCCTGAATGCAGTTTTAGAAAGAGTAGCTCAACGTTGTTTCAAAAGCGGTATTCTTCGCGCCATCACTGATAGCTTTCTCTTTCTTGTACACAACCTCCAGCGCCAGATTATTCCGCAGCGTATGAGTTACGCCATAATGAACGCCCCGCAAATCCTGCCCGAAGTCGCTTTGTCCACCCATGCCGGCATTGTTTTCAACACGGAAATTAGTAATAGAAGCAGCGGTTTTCCCGTCAAAATCGTAGTTTAAGATCAGCGCATAGGCATTATTATCAGCGGTGGTGTTAGATTTCGCATACTCACCCGTCAAACTGCTCTTACCGAATGTATACGTGCCGTCCACTGCCCAATGGTTGGTGCTACCATCAGCACCGGCCAGGTAACGTCCCAGCGTAAGGCCCCAAGTCAGGTTTGCCACCGGGCTATACCCGGCCCGGATCGCGTATACCTTATTCTTCGGATCTTCAGAGGGATTATCCTCGCGCGCCATCAGAACTGTTATCTCTGTAACACCGGCTTTTCCCGCAACGCTCAGACCGTCGACAAATGCCTTCTTGCCAATATTCGAATCCGGACGGCTGTACAGCAGGCCAGACGTGCCTACCGTTGCGTCCTGGCGGCCAAGCTTGTAAGTAAATTTCCCACCTTTACGCATAAAACCAAACTGATCCAGGGAAACTACCGCCTTCTTATCATCGCCGTAATAATCGGCGTTGAAATCGCCGAAGCCTGGTTTGGATACTTTCTGTCCCCCAAGGCGGGCGTACAAAACCCAGTCGGCTCCAAGATCCGCCTCGCCCTTAAGCGCAAATGTTGAAATCCAGCCGGTGTTATCCGGTTCACCATCCGCTGTATCCCTTTCATATGTTACTGAAACATCCCCGGTCAGCTTAACCGGTTCGGCAGCAGCTGCCGGTGCCATAGTCAGGCTTAATCCTGCCAACATAATTGCAATACCTTTTTTCATAAAGACTACTCTCCCTTAGTAAAACTTTAATATACATTTAGTATTTGATATTAGTTATCATTATCATTTAATATGATAAACAAATTCATTTCGATTGTCAAGATATACCATGTTGATATTTTTCGTCTAAATTCCACAAAACTCATGGCAAATTTCGCAAAATCCACCCGTGAATGCAAAAAAGTCCCACCGAAAGCACCTACTTAGCTAAGACCCGCGCCTAGTTCTCCTACAACTCCGCTTATTTCCAATAACCAATTCTCCGCCGTATTGCGACCCGTCTACGATATACTGCAGCATATTGATTCCGTGCCTATGTTTCAGATCCGACAAAGAGGCGGCACACATAAGCAGCCATGCCGGGATGACCGTTGATGAAGCTTGATGCTTCCAATTGGTAAAAACAAAAGACGCATTCGACACTCTAAGCAGAGGCTGAACGCGTCCTTTCTTTCTGTGCTATAGCTTATACTTTCGCTTTTTGCGAACCAGTGTGGATAGGTCAATTTTTAAGTGTTCGGCCACTTTACGCAATGAACCGAACTTATGAAGCGCTTTTTTGATAACCTCCCGCTCTACCTCCGAAATAATCTTCTTAAGGTCAAAGGACTCGAAATAGTCCGGCGTTTCGATAAACAACGGTTTGTGCGCCGCCCGCATAATATGCAGCGGAATAAATCTTTCATCAATGAAATCACCTTCTGACATGACCACCATATGTTCAATAATATTCCGAAGTTCCCGGATATTTCCCGGCCAGTTGTAGCGCGTCAGGATATCCACCACCTGAGGTGAAAGCCGTTTGGCGAGCTTATATTTGCGGTTTTTGCGCTCGACAAAGTGGAATATCAAGGGGATTAAGTCTTCGGTACGTTCGCGCAGCGGCGGGATATGGATGGGGATGACATTGAGCCGGTAGTATAAATCACGCCGAAACTTGCCCTCTTCCAAGAGGCGCTCCAGGTTGGTATTAGTAGCGGCTATAATGCGCGTTTTAATTTCAATTGTCTTCGTACCGCCAAGACGAAAGGTCTTGCCGGTATGCAGCACATCGAGCAGTTTGACCTGTAACGCCAAGGGCATTTCGCCAACCTCATCCAGAAACAGCGTGCCATGATTGGCCAATTCCATCAGGCCAACCTTGCCCTTTTTGGCCGCACCGGTAAATGCGCCTGGCTCATAGCCAAAAAGTTCCGACTCCAAAAGCTGCTCAGGAATTGCGCCGCAGTTGATCTGCACAAATGGTCTGTCCCCGGGGATGTCGCTGCAGTCATGAATATAGCGCGCCAGCATATCTTTGCCGACGCCTGATTCGCCCTGAATAAGCACTGGTGATATTACGTTGGCGACGCGCTCCGCCAGCCGTTTTATTTTAATCATATCCGGGCTGAAAGCAATCATCTCGTTGTCGTTAATTGCTTCCTCCGCCATTTTGAGGCGCCGCCGGTATTCCTCCTTTAAGCCCTCAGTGCTTTTTAACTGTTCCTTGATTTTAATCAGCTCAGTAATGTCCCGCACATTGGAAAGCACATGAGTTAAACGATTGTCATCGCCAAAAATCGGAATGCTAGTAACCAGCGCGGAAACCCCGTGGTAATAGTCAATGACCTTAGAAACCGGCTTAAGTGTTTCAATGACCTCAAGCGAGCAGGCCGTCGGTATCTCGCCGCATTTAACCAAATCAGCGATGTTGCGGTGCAGCAAGTTGCGTCTCGCCAGTCCGGAGATTTTTAGATATGAGTCATTGCAATATAAAATAGTGCCAATAGCATCAGTTACGAAGATTCCGTCGTATGACGCATTGATGATTTTAAGCAAAAGTTTATTTTGCTCTGCCGGGTTTACAGAATCCACGCAGATCACCTCGCCCGGTATTGGAACTTTAACTCCTTTACTTGGCATATTCTCCGGTGTTGTGCTTCTCCCTGTCGCCACAATTAATAAATATAAAACTATGGGTAAAAGGCGGCAACAGTCTTGCCGCCATTGCCGCCCTGCAATTAACCGCTAAATGACCATGGTGACAAAGTAAACGACGAGCGGGATGGTAATGAGCCCTAAGCCAATAATATCGATTACGACACCCGCCTTGATCATTTTGGTAATCGGGATCATCCCGCTGGCGTAAACGATGGCATTCGGCGGCGTTGATACCGGCAGCATAAAGCCCAAGGAAGAAGCCAGCGCAATGCCTACTGCGACCGGGATTGGATTGAGGCCGGCAGATAAAGCTGCAGTTATGCCCAGCGGCCCAACCATATTGGTAGCCGCAGTATGTGAAGTGAGCTCGGACATGAACAGCGAAAGACAGGAGAACAATATAACCATGGCCAACTGTGAATGAGCGCCGGTCGCTTGAACAATACCCTCGCCAATCCATTTGGAAAGCCCGGTCGTATACATCATCGCACCTAATGACAAACCACCGCCGAACAGCACCAGCGTGCCCCAGTCGATGCCTTTATTCGCATCCTTCCAGGTCAGGGTAAACTGCCGTTTTTCCCAATTCACCGGCAGGACGAACAGCAGCAGTCCGGCCAGCATAGCAACAACCGCTTCGGGAAAATACTTGCCGTATACTTTGAGAATGGCTGCATCCGAACCGTAGATTATAGCAAGCGGACCAGGCAGAACCCATAGC
>JAOACF010000158.1 GCA_026417995.1 Negativicutes bacterium | reverse complement strand
ATGGCGACCCTCCATATTCAGTGATATAGATGGATTCGCCATTGGCATTGAAAAATCATTTTCACCCTTGTATTTTCCAGAAAAATTTATGTATTTTCTCACGAGACTACGGAATATGGGTTGGAACCAAACCGGCCCTTGATTTCAGGACGCAAAACCTGCGTATTTGCCCCGAATATCAATAAAAAAAGAGGGTGGTGCGCTTTAGCTGCACTCCCTCAAAAAGCACTTGACTGTGAATTAACTCCAAGTGATAAATTCAATTCAATATAATGTACAAAAGCTAAGGAGATGTTATCAAGCGGGCAGTCGGAGCAGATGTTGATCTGTAACTTGCAGTAGGGATATCTCAGCAATGGAAGAGAATAGATTAAAACATATATCGATTAGAATATATTGACTAAATTTGTGTAAGGGTATAAAATTAGATTATAAATGATAATGAATTTCATTATCATTAAATCCGGAGGAGGAGAATTAATGGAAAAGGTAATTTTAATCACTCTTGGCGCTGCAGCGTTCGGATATATTGCTTATCTGATTTGGCGGAATGTTACCGGAAAAACTGCGTGCAATTGCGGAAGCAGCGGCACGTGTCGGGATACCGGCGGCAAACAATCCTGTTGCGGCAAGACCAATACACTGCCCAAATAGCTGTTGAAGGGGATTATTATGCCTTCACAATAACTGATGCAGTTTCACGAGATTATCTGAATGGAACGGAACTAAAACTTAGATACAGCGATAGAGGTTTCTCTACATAATGCATTAGCCGTAAAGAATGATTTTAAATTATTGCATACACGCTTAGAATTGTATGGAATTTGTCGCGAGTGCTTATGAGGGTACTAGCAAGACGAAAATTGGATTAAGGAGGCGAGTGTCCGATGAAAACTTTGGATCAGTTAAAGCCTGGTGAAACCGGTGTTGTCAGTAAAGTGCAAGGAAAAGGTCCGGTAAAGCGGCGGATCATTGATATGGGTGTAGTGGCAGGAACGCCTGTGCGCGTATTGAAGCTTGCTCCTCTCGGTGACCCGATGGAAGTTAAGATTAAAGGCTTTAATCTCTCGTTGCGCAAAGCCGAGGCTACATTAATTGAGATTGAGTAATTGTTGAGTATTATATTCTGATATGAATGGGGAGGTTTATTATGGGAACTGCAAGTTTAACTATTGCTTTGGCAGGTAATCCTAATTCAGGAAAAACAACTATTTTTAATAATATTACCGGCGCCCGCCAGCATGTTGGCAATTATCCCGGCGTTACTGTTGAACGACGTGAAGGAGTGTGCCGCTACCAGGGCAAAAACCTGTTGTTGGTCGATTTGCCGGGTACATACAGCTTGACAGCATATTCGTTGGATGAGATTGTTGCCCGTAATTTTATCGTTGAAGAAAAACCGGACATCATTGTTAATGTTTTAGACGCCGCCAATCTTGAACGCAATCTTTATTTGGCCGTACAACTGTTGGAATTGGAACGTCCTGTGGCCCTGGCACTGAACATGACTGATACTGCGGAAAAAGTTGGTATCAGGATCAATGATAAAGTGCTGTCGCAAAAACTGGGTGTGCCGGTAGTAAGAACGGTCGGCAACCGTAACAAAGGTACGAAAGAACTCTTGCAGGCCGCTGTCGCCGCGTCTTCCGTACAATACCGTTCTTTCCGCATCGACTACGGCGCCGATGTTGAGGCAAAAATTCAAATATTGTATCAGGAACTCGAAACTGTTCCGGACAATAAGTATCCGAAACGCTGGCTGGCAGTTAAACTTCTGGAAAATGATAAAGTTGTGAATGAAAAAGTTGCTGCACTGGTTGGCGGGCAGCGCGTTCTGACTTTGGCGGAACAATGCCGAAGCGAACTTGCCGCCGGCTCTGGCGATGATGCCGAAACGATAATCGCTGATCGCCGCTATCGCTATGTGGCTGATGTTTTCAATGCAGCCGTATCCAAGTCTATGAATGTTGAGAACTTTTCCGATAAAATTGATAAAGTATTAACTAATCGTGTGTTGGGATTGCCCATTTTTTTCAGCCTTATGTGGCTTTTATTCAATTTGGTGTTTACAGTGGGGGCGTATCCCCAGGGATGGATTGAAGACGGGATATCCTGGCTGGGAGATTGGATCGGCGCTTACATGGCCGACGGCGAATTAAAATCGCTTATTGTCGACGGTATCATAGGCGGCGTAGGCGGCGTTGTGGTATTCTTGCCCAATATCGTGCTGCTGTTTTTGGGAATCGCCATTCTTGAAGACAGTGGTTATATGGCCAGGGCAGCCTTTGTTATGGACCGCGCCATGCGATTTGCCGGGCTGCACGGAAAATCATTCATTCCGATGTTGATGGGCTTCGGCTGCGGTGTTCCAGCGATTATGGGCACGCGAACACTCGAAAATCCGCGGGACCGCATGGTTACCATTTTGGTGGCGCCGCTTATGAGCTGCAGCGCTCGGCTGCCGGTATACACCCTTTTGATTGCTGCTTTTTTCGCCGAGGAAGTCGCAGGTACTGTGCTATTTTCCGTCTATTTACTTGGCATCCTGCTAGCGGTTCTTATGGCCTTGATTTTCCGCAACACTTTATTTAAAGGCGACAGCGAACCCTTTGTCATGGAACTGCCGCCATATCATCTGCCGACACTGCGGAGTGTGCTGATGCATATGTGGGAACGGAGTGTCATTTATTTAAAGAAAATGGGTTCCATTATTCTGGCAGCTTCGATTTTGATTTGGTTTTTGACCAATTACCCTGCCGAAGTGGAATACTCTAAGAATTATGAAGAGCTAAGAACGCAAGCAGAGGCTGCATTTACCGAGAATGTCGCTAAAGACGTGTACGCTCCGCTGGGAGCTAAAATACTGGCTGAAAATTTAGAGGACCTGCCGGAGCTTAAGGCTATAGCGGCTGAAATCGCTGCCATTAACACCGAGTTTGACGAAAAAACGGCAGATTTAGCGGAAGGCAGTGCAGAACTGGCCGCGCTGGAGGCGGATAAAGAAAACAGACTGAAAAAACTGGAAGCCGATAACGAAAAGTTGTATCCGTTGGCCGCCCGTTATGTAGAGCTCCAAGGAGAATTTGAGGGCGCGCAGAAAAAACTGGACTATGAACAGGCGGCAGAAAAACTGGAAAAAAGTTATGCCGGCCGGATCGGCCATGGAATTGCAATATTGACTCAGCCATTGGGTTTTGACTGGAAAATCGGCATTGCGCTGATGACCGGTTTGGCCGCGAAAGAAGTCGTAGTCAGCACTTTGGGCACGATCTACAGTATTGGTGAAGCCGATGAAACTTCCACAGCTCTCAAAGAAGCGCTGGCTGCTGATCCGACGCTTGATCCACTGGTTGCTTTAACGCTGATGGCTTTTACCTTGATTTATGCACCATGCTTGGCAGCAATGGCCGCTGTCAAGCGCGAAACAAATTCTTGGAAATGGGCTGCTTTTACAATGGTATACAGCACTGGCTTGGCTTGGGTTGTGTCCTTTGTAATCTACCAGGGTGGCCGGGCATTGGGATATTAAAAAATAATGTAGAAACTCTATTTAGGCATAATGCATTGGACACGGTATGAAGCTGAGGAGGAATTGAAATCCTCGACGGTTTTATACCGTTATTTTATTTTGCCGGCTGATATGATAATGTTAAATGGCCCCGCCATCAAACGATATCATTAATCGGTTGAAAAATCTGGGCATCAAAAAACCACCTACTCCCCTTAAATCCGGGACGACAGGTGGCCTTAAAAAACACCTTCTTATTTTATTGCTTTTAATCGCTGGACTTCTACTTCATTTTTGAACAGGCGGGAGTTAAGAACTTCAAATTGTGCATTGATTTCTTCTTTGGTCGCTAATGTACTTAAAGTCTCTTTGGTAACCATCGTATGCAAAAGACCGTCGAATTTGGCGTCTAATTCTTCGGTGCGGTGAAGTAAGGCCTGAATGAATTGACTGTTTTCTTTAACCTGGCTTTCTAAGTTATCGAGACGTGCTTCTATTTTATCAAGGCGCGTTTCAATTTGTTTTTGGCCTTCGAATAATTGTTTTTGTCCTTCAAATAATTGTTTTTGGCCCTCAGATAATTGTTTTTGGCCTTCGAATAATTGTTTTTGGCCCTCGACCAGTTGTTTTAATAATTCTTCCACGCCGATCAACTCCCTCACATCCATTATAAATAGGCGGTACAGGTTTGACAAGCGCAGGTCTTTTACTTTGCCGCCGGAGCGGCTACACAATGCAAATAAGGAACCCGTAATGATCTACGCTACATCTGACGCTAATCATTACATACCTATACGCAGACTTTCGCCTACCCACAGGCATTACACAACTAACGCCAAACTTTGCTCGACCGCCATAGATAGCTACCGAACCGCCTGCAGTCTCTCGACTGCAAGCGATCCATATAATTCGCAACCCATGACGATCTTAGCTCGACCGACATACATCACTTGGGACCACACGACAACAGTTGGGCTGCCGTACAGCCTTTCGCGACCTATGCCAGTCTGCCCGCCGACTGCCGCCGAACCTTTCGATCCGACGACAATCTTTGGCCGACTGATGCCGAGCCCACATGGACCCGACACCAATCTTGGCTCGACCATTACGAATCCCTTACGATCATTAGTATCTCTCAAAAAAAAGAACAGATACCTTGTAATATTTACAAAAAAAACATGTACCCTGACAGTAACTAGTAGAGGGAGATATCCGAAAACTGTCTGAAAAAGTGGTTGAACTTAGGGTTCTTTGTTGACAAACCGCTGCTCAAGTAGTATTATAGTACCGAGATCAAAAGAGCCACGCAATGAAAATTGAATATGCTCGGGATAGGTGCCCTTAGGGG
>JAOACF010000157.1 GCA_026417995.1 Negativicutes bacterium | reverse complement strand
GCTCAATATCGTTGTATCAGGCGGCACCGGTTCCGGCAAAACCACTACGCTCAATATCCTGTCATCTTTTATTCCGCATGATGAGCGGATTGTCACAATCGAGGACGCGGCAGAGCTGCAGCTTAGGCAAGACCATGTCGTCACCCTGGAGACTCGCCCGCCGAATATCGAGGGCAAAGGTGCCATTACCATGCGCGCCCTGGTCCGCAACTCGCTCAGGATGCGGCCCGACCGCATTGTTGTCGGCGAGGTGCGGGGCGGGGAAGCGCTCGACATGCTGCAGGCCATGAACACCGGCCATGATGGTTCGCTCACCACCGGCCACGCCAACAGCCCGCGCGACCTCCTCAGCCGCCTGGAAACCATGGTGCTTATGGCCGGCATGGATTTGCCCGTGCGGGCAATCCGCGAGCAAATCGCTTCGGCCGTTGATCTGATTGTGCAGCAGGCGCGCCTGCGCGACGGCAGCCGCCGCATCACGCATCTGACCGAGGTGCAGGGCATGGAAGGTGATGTCATCACGCTGCAGGATATTTTTATCTTTGAACAGACCGGCAAGGATGAGCAGGGCAGGATTACCGGCAGGATCAAGCCTACCGGCATCCGCCCGAAGTTTCTGGAAAAGCTCAGCGCCAACGGCATTAATGTCGCCAATGAAATTTTCTGGCCGAAACAATAGGAGGCGGTGACGGTGCTCTTATTAATTTCATGCTTGACCTTCATTGTTTTTTCCCTGCTGCTTTACTTGGTGCTGACGACCTATGCCTCCTCGCACGGCTCAATTGCCATGCGGCTGAAGGCGCTTGACAGCCTGGGCAGCGGGCGCACCGACATTGATGCGGAACTGGCCAAACCTTTTACCCAGCGGGTTGTGTCGCCCTTGACCGGCGAACTGGCGCGCGTTGTTATGCGGGTGACACCGCAGGCGCTGCGTAAGCTGGCCGAAGAAAAAATGGCGACCGCCGGCGGTTTTGGGAACTTAAGTCCGGGAGAATTTCTGCTGCTTACCGGCTTCCTGGCCGTCGCTTTGCCGGCAGTAACGGCTTTCCTGGCTTTCCTGGGCAAACTGCCGCTGCACAAGATTGTCGGCGTTTCCATGGTGGCCTTTGCTGTTGGCTGTATGCTGCCGTTCTTCCTCCTCCGGCAGAAAATAGCCATCCGTAAGAAGAATATACAAAAAGACCTGCCGGACGTGCTGGACATTCTGACCGTAAGCGTCGAGGCGGGATTGGGCTTTGACGGCGCGCTGGCCAAGCTGTCGGAAAAGATGAAGGGAGCGCTTGTCGACGAATTCAACCGGGTGCTGCAGGAAATACGGGTTGGCGTGCCGCGCCGCGAAGCATTGCATGCCATGGGCCTGCGTTGCGGTGTTCCCGACCTTGCAATCTTCACCACATCGCTTGTTCAGGCCGACCAACTCGGCGTCAGCATCGGCAACGTGCTCCGCGTGCAATCGGCCGCCATGCGGGAAAAACGCCGCCAGCGCGCCCGGGAAATGGCCATGAAAGCGCCGATCAAAATGCTGCTGCCCATGGTGCTGTTCATCTTCCCCACTATTTTCGTAGTGCTGCTTGGCCCCGCGGCAATTCAAATATTTGAGACATTTAAAAAGTAACCGCACATGAGATAGCGACAGGAAGTGAGCTTTCATGACCATTCGCAACTTGTCCCGCAACACTGTGATTGCTTCTACGGCGCGTGTGGCGGCCACTTTTGGGCAACGGCTCAAGGGCCTGCTGGGCACACGGGAACTGCCCCGGGGCGAAGCGCTCATCATCCGGCCGTGCCGCAGCGTGCACACGTTTGGTATGAACTATCCGATTGACGTCATCTTTGCCGGTGCGGACAATAAAATTATTAAAACGGTGTCCGACCTGGGCCCCGGGCGTATTGCCGCCTGTTTTGCCGGCAGCTATGTCATTGAGCTGCCGGCCGGGACGTTGGCCGCGACTTGTACGCAGGCGGGCGATCAAATTGCCGTCAGCCGGACAATTGATTATTGATACTGATAATATACTCCCGCGACGCAGGGAGTTTTGTTTTTGCGGCGAATAGGTACAATCGCGCCTAAGTTCAGGGCATACTAAATAACAGACTATAACTGGGTGAGGAGGCGGCATTTTTGCACGAACACGATAACACGGCAACGCCGCTGTTGGCCGCGATGCTGAAATACGTAAATGATAAAACCATCCCTTTTCATACCCCGGGCCATAAGCAGGGGAAAGGGATGCATCATAGATTGGGAAGTCTGCTGGGAAGCAAGACGCTGGGATTGGATTTGGCGCTGATGCCCGAGCTTGATGATTTGCATGAACCGCATGGGCCGATTAAGGAGGCCCAGGATCTTGCAGCTCGGCTGTATGGCGCTGATCACAGCTTTTTTGTCATTAACGGCACGACCGGCGGTATTTATGCCATGATCCTGACAATCGCCGGGCCGGGAGATAAAATCATCGTACCGCGCAATGCGCACCGCTCGATTATCGGCGGCATTATTTTGAGCGGCGCGGTTCCGGTGTTCATGCAGCCGGAAGTTGACCTTGACCTGGGACTTGCCATGGGGGTTACGCCTGAGACGGTGGAAAGCACCATCAAGCGGCATCCCGACGCCAAAGGCGTATTGATCATCAATCCTACATATTACGGCGTCGCTACCGATCTCAAGCGCATCGTCAGCATTGTCCATGCGCATAATATGCCGGTTGTAGTAGACGAGGCGCATGGCCCTCATCTGAAATTTGACAGCCGGCTGCCGGTGCAGGCGCTCGAAGCGGGCGCCGATATTTGCGCGCAAAGCACGCATAAAATCATCGGTTCACTGACACAGTGTTCAATGGTGCATTGCCGCGAGGGGCGCATCAGCGTGCCGCGTCTCAAGGCCATGCTGCAGCTTGTGCAGTCAACCAGTCCCAATTATATACTGCTGGCCTCGCTCGACGTGGCCCGCATGCAGATGGCGACAGAGGGGCCGACGCTCATCGGCCGGTCGGTCGAACTAGCTCAGGCGCTGCGGGCGGAGATCAACAAGATACCCGGGCTTTATTGTTTTGGCGAGGAAAAAATCGGCAACCCCGGCGTTTACAGCCTGGATCCCACGAAAGTCACCGTTATGGTTAAAGGACTTGGGCTTAAAGGCGCGGAGGCGGAGCGCATTCTGCGCTATCAATATAACATCCAGGTAGAGCTCTCCGATATGTATAATATTTTGTTCCTCATTACGCTGGGGGACAGTGAGAAGGAAGTGCAGGCCATCGTGCGCGCGCTTGCTGATATGGCCAAGCGTTTTCACGGCACCCGCGATTTTTCGGCCGTCGAGGATGTATACCAGAATATCCGCTATCCGCTGCCGCCGCAGCAGGTGATTTCGCCGCGCCAGGCGCTGTTTGGCCATACTCGCGCCGTGCCGTTTAAAAAGTCGGCAGGCATGGTATGCGCCGAAATAGTCACGTTTTATCCGCCTGGCATTCCGCTGCTCTGTCCGGGCGAACGTATCACAACCGATATTATCGAATATTGCATACGGCTGCAGGAGGCCGGACTGCACATTTCCGGCCCTGAAGACTATACGCTGACAACCATCAAAGTGGTTGAATAGTGCTGGGGGCAACATGACGACTGGACGATTAATCGTAATTGAAGCCGGCGACGGCAGCGGCAAGGCGACGCAATCCGCCCTGCTGCTTGAGCGGCTGCGGGCAGAGGGCCGCCGGGCCATCAAGGTGGATTATCCCAACTATAACAGCGAATCTGCCGCGCTGATTAAAATGTACCTCCGTGGCGACTTCGGCAGTGATCCGGCCGCCGTGAATCCGTACGCTGCTTCCGCTTTCTACGCGGTGGACCGCATCGCCTCCTATAAGAAAGAGTGGGAGAGTTTCTATGCCGACGGCGGCATTGTAATTGCCGACCGCTACACCACGTCAAATATGATCCATCAGGCGGCGAAAATTGTCGATCCCCGTCAGCGGGAGGAATATCTTGCCTGGCTGTGGGATTTCGAATTTGTCAAATGCGGTCTGCCGGTGCCTGACTGCGTCATTTTTTTGGATATGCCGCCAGCTGTGAGCGGGCAGCTCTTGAAAAACCGGCCAAGCAAGGCCGGAACGGCGGCTAGTGACATTCATGAGCGCAATGCCGCCTACCTGGCTGAGTGTTACCGCGTTTCGCTGCTGGTGGCTGCCAAATACGGCTGGGTTCGGGTTGACTGCTGCCCGGAAGGCGCGGTGCGGAGCATTGAGGACATTCATGCGGAAATATGGCGTATCGCGCAGCGCTGCTTAGGGCCGGAGTACTAGCGTTTTGAGACCTCAGGCTGATTTCGCCGCGGCGGCGCTCCCTGTATAATAAAGACAGATTACAGGGGGGGATGTTATGAAGCCGCAAACCGTCCGGCTGCTGGCCAATGCCATTCTTACCGTTTTTTGCGCTTTGCTCGTGATTTACCGCCTATTATCGCTGAACACCTTCGGTTATCATTGGTTCTGGGGCGTGCCCGCGCTGCTGGTGGCCTGCCTCAACATTTACTTTTTGACCCGCAGCACGCTGGAGAAACCCAAAGAGATGGACGCCAGCCTGGGCTCTTTTTGCATCAGCGTGGGCGCCAGCCTCGGGTTTGCCTTTTCGGCGCTGTTTATTGATCGCCCGCTGCTTGGCCTCCCTTTCCTGGAAGAGCTGCGCCAGCTTGGGGTGCTGCTTTCGCTCGCGCCGTATCCTTTTGTTATTTGGGCGCTAATGTGTCTGGGCAAATGCCTCACGGTGATTCCTGAGGCGCATGCCGTTGTGGCGCATGGCATCTATAAATATTCGCGCCATCCCTTGTACGTGTGTTACATGGTATGGGAAGTTGCCAATATGCTGATGTTCCCTTCTCTGCCGCTGATAGCGGCGTCCTCGCTGCATATAATCC
>JAOACF010000156.1 GCA_026417995.1 Negativicutes bacterium | reverse complement strand
CAATTGGTAGAGTAGCGGTCTCCAAAACCGTTGGTTGTGGGTTCAAGTCCTACTGCCCCTGCCAGAAGCAAAATGCCGCACAGACAAAACTCTGTGTGGTTTTTTTATTTAAAAGATACGGGTATTTCAGAGGCCTTTGAGAAGAAATTGTCAAACCCATCGGATGAACACCGATGGGTTTGACAATTACAACGTAGCTGCCGCTTCTTGGCGTTTCATGACTTCCTCGCGCAGGCTGAGCCATATCTCCTGATAAAGTTCGTTATAGCGGCTACTGATGCGAATGGTGGAAATATCACGCGGCCGGGGTAAATCCACATTTATTATCGCTTTAATTTTCCCCGGATTGGCGGTCATGATCATGATTCTATCGCCGAGGCAGAGTGCCTCATCGATGCTGTGGGTTATGAAAACCGTGGTTTTCTTGGTCAGTTCCCAGATGCGGAGCAGTTCTTGCTGCAGGATGATGCGATTTTGCTCATCTAAGGCGCCGAACGGCTCATCCATAAGCAGGATTTCCGGGTCGTTGGCAAAAGCACGCGCCACGCTCACCCGCTGTTTCATTCCCCCTGACAGTTGGTGCGGATACGCGTCGGCGAACTTTGTCAAGCCGATCATGCTGATGTAATGATCGGCAATTTCATAGCGCTGTTTTTTCGGAATGCTTCGTACTCTAAGGCCATACGCAACATTATCACGCACGTTCATCCAGGGGAAAATTGATTGTTCCTGAAAGACCATGGAGTTGAGCGGACGGGTCGGATCAGTTGACTTGATATCAATGACCCCGGAAGAGGCCTCTTCCAAGCCCGCCAAAATGCGCAGCAACGTCGTTTTGCCGCAGCCGCTGGGACCGACAATGCAGAAGAATTCCCCGTCCGGAATGGTTAGGTTGATCTTTTTAAGCGCCACGGTATGGCCGGTACGCGAAATGAACTCCTTGCTGACGTTGCTAAGCCTAATTTTCGGATCCTCTTTCATGTCTTTGCCCCCATCCTCAGGATTGTTCCTTCCAAGGCAGCACCCAGCGCTCAATGACATCCAGGATGACCGAGAAGAAGTAGCCTAAAACGGACAGGGTAATGAGCGCAGTAAACATTTGTTCAATATCAAACATGTCGTAGGCGCGCCAAATCATCCAGCCCACGCCTGCCTTGGCCGCTGAAAGCTCGGCGGCGACGATCAGGATCAAAGCCATGCCCATTCCTAGCTTTAACCCAGCGAAGATCATGGGTAAAGCGCCTGGAAACGCTACCGTCAGGTAGAAGTCTTTGCGGCTGGCGCCGAAGTTTTTGGCGACATCCAAATAGATTTTATCGATATTTAGTACGCCTGCCATCGTGTTGATGACCACCAGATAGAAGACGCCGATGGCAAGGGTGAAAATCTTAGAAGTTTCGCCGATTCCGAAAATCAACAGGATCAGCGGCATGACGGCCAGCTTGGGTATTGGATATGTAGCGGCGATCATTGGTTCGATGGCGGAGCGCAGCAACGGCGAAAGTCCCATGCTCATTCCCAGAATAACGCCGGGAATAGCGCCGGCGAAAAAGCCCCAAATGACGCGCTGTACGCTTACAAGCGTGTTGTAGAGGAGTTCGCCGGATAGCAGCAGCGGGACCAATGACTGAAAGATAAGACTAGGACTTGATAAAAGGCGGGTGTCAATGGCGTGAATGCGGGCAAGAAACTCCCACATGAGAAGCAGCGATAGCGGCGACAGTACGGACAAGATACGAACCAGTATATTGTGACTGGGGAATTTCACCACACTCACCTCACTAAATAACTATTTCCCGTACTTGCCCAAAATCTTGATGGCAAAGTCAACATATTGGTTGTCGACGGTGTCTTCGACCTTAATATCCGGGGATTTTAAAAGATTGTTAGCCTTATACCAGTCCAGATCTGCCTTAATGCCTTTTACCCGTACATAGCCGTCAGGATTAAGGCCTACGGGATACATTGTTTCGTAAAGGGCTGTATCTTTTACTACGGAATATTTGGTCAGAACATCGATAATTTCTTTTTTGTCGACATTCTTAAAGAAGGCGTCGTTGTAGTCGCGCATTGACTTAAGATAAGCAGTCATAAACCTGTTGGCGACGTCCGGCCGCTTGGTCATACTGGTGCCATATACCAGGATTGCGATTTGAGCATCGGGATCATAGTCCTGCGGGTCTTTCCAGGGGTCGATGATCCCTTTGGCTATACCCTGAGTAACAAATGGCTCGATAACCATAGCGGCGTCAATGCTTTTATTACTGAGCGCAACCAGCATATCCGGAAAAGCGCGGATGACTTGCTCATCAATATCTTTAAGTGTCAGACCGCCTTTTTGCAGGCAGCGGACTAGATAAATTTCATCCATTGAGGCGGTGCCGACGACAGCGATCTTACGGCCACGCAAGTCTTTATAGTCCTTGATTTCGTTGACAAGGTCTTTTCTGATAACCAGCCGGTAATAACCCTTGCCTGGAACGTTAACCCCCTTGTCGGCAACAATCTTCACAGGAATGTCGCGCGACATTGCGTTCATTAGCCCCGAGGTGGTAACGGCTGCTGCAACGTCAAGCTGGCCGGATGCCAGTTGATTAATCATTTCTTGGCCGGAATTAAACTGAACAGACTCGATTTTGATGCCTAAGTCCTTATAGTAGCCTTTGGCCATGCCGATAAGGATGCCGGCGTCAGATACTACTTGCTTCATGCCGACTTTAACAACAGTTTCCTGGGGCAGCGGGGCTAAATCAGGCGCCCATGCCGGCCCTCTTTGAGAGGATGTTTTAGCGGCGGGGTTCTGGCCGCAGGCTGTAACCAGCATGGCTATCGCCATGAACAGGATTACCATTGTCATAGTTTTCTTTTTCATAGTTTCCCTCCTCGCTTGGTAAAGCCTCAATGATAATCCATAATATTCAGCGCATAAATTTTGGTTACGGTCCGGGAGGGTTTTTTCCCGCAATAAAGAACATATACCTGTCAGAAAAGAGGGCGTACAATGGACAAGATAGTCGAACAAATTTTGGCATGGCCATACTGGGATTCACTGCCGCAAGAGATTGAAGGCTTTCAGCTTGCAATCGAAAAAGAACAGCGCGGCACACAGTATCGTTTATTCTCGTATCGGCATGGTGCGCAGCGAAAAGTGTTTTCCGTGTATTATGATGCGGCTACCAAAGAATTTCTGGCGAGATGGCAAATAGGACTGCTTGAGTTTTGTGATATTAATTTTATTGCGCCGAATATCGCTATGCTGCAGCAACTCTTGGCGGCGCGGCTTGAGGCGGCGCTGCGATCCGCTGCGATCTTCGAGCAAAGTGCGCTGGGCAGTGTCTTTTTACAGAAAAAGATTGTGGAGTGGCCGTTTGCCGCGTGCCTTCCCCCGGCAGCATGGGGTTTTATTTTATGCATAGCGCCATCCCAGCCGCTTAAGACAATTAATGGTTCCTATATTATTATTGATTACAGCGATTTTGACACTCGCAGCAATTTGCTTATCTATTACAATATTTACCGCGATGAATTTTATGGCGAATGCGTTTTCCGCGGTACACCAAGAATGACTTCTTCTTTCGACGCTAAAACACTGGATGAACTGAAAGAAAAACTCTCAGTCAATCTTGAGCCCGTTTTGCAGGAGATGCGTCGGGAACTTGAACAGACGAAAGACTACAAGGGGGATAAAACATGAAAACAGCACTGACAATAGCCGGATCGGACTCAAGCGGCGGCGCAGGGATACAAGCCGATATAAAGGCGTTTTCGGCGCTTGGCGTATATGGCATGAGCGTTATAACTGCGGTTACGGCGCAGAATACCTGCGGCGTTACAAATATCCGCGAGCTTGACGAAGAAATCGTGCGCGATCAGATTGCCGCGGTATTTGATGATATCCAGGTAAATGCCGTCAAAATTGGCATGCTGGCTAATGCCGGTCTGACAAAGACAGTTGCCGAAACCTTGCAAAAATACGGTGCCGCCAATATCGTGGTAGATCCGGTAATGATTTCCAAGAGTGGCAGCGTACTACTCAGGCCGGAAGCGATTCAAGCTCTGACGGAATATTTGTTTCCCTTAGCAAGCGTGGTAACCCCCAACTTGCATGAGGCCAGCCGTATTGTTGGTTTCCCGGTGGAAGACCGGGCCGGCATGGAGGCGGCTGCCGTTGTTATCAAAAAGATGGGCCCGGCTTATGTTGTGGTAAAGGGCGGACACCTGCAAGGCGCCCCCTGCGACTTGGTCTATGACGGCACGGAATTTACCGTGTTGGCAAATGAGCGAATTGACACAGTACATACGCATGGCACCGGTTGTACGTTTTCGTCGGCTGTTGCTGCCGGGCTGGCTAAAGGCATGCCGGTTCTCGATGCCGTACGTATGGCGAAACAATATATCACTATGGCGATTGAACATGGATTTGCCTTAGGACGCGGTGTTGGACCGACACATCACTTTTACCATCTATATCAGCAGGCCGGCTTTCTTGACTAGGAGGTACAGTGGTGGCCAAAATACTGGTTTGCGATGATTCTACATTTATGCGTATGATGCTCAAGAAAGTATTGATTGAAAACGGACACGAGGTAATTGCCGAAGCAGGAGACGGCAAAGAAGCGATACAGCTTCATCGCAAGTTTAGACCTGATTTGACCACGATGGATATTACCATGCCAAAAGTGGATGGCATTGAGGCAGTACGCATCATTCATAAAGAGCAACCCCTGGCGCGGATTATCATGGTCACCGCAATTGGCCAGCGGGCGATCATAACTGATGCACTCAAGGCCGGAGCTTCGGATTTCATTGTAAAACCGTTTGACCCGGCGCAAGTGGTAAGCACAGTTAAGAAAGTACTGTCGCTTCGCTAACTGAAAATACCAGTGAAAAACCGTTTGACAGACACGGACTATTATTATAT
>JAOACF010000155.1 GCA_026417995.1 Negativicutes bacterium | reverse complement strand
TCCATACCCTGATATAGCGGCGATAACACCGCCCCAATCGGCCCGGGATATACCCAACCGTAAGCATGTCCGCCAATATTGCGAAATACGGGACAAGCATTCAGACAAGCTCCGCAGCGGATGCAATTGAGTACCTTTTCATACTTGGTCCCCAATAGTTTTGAGCGGCCGTTGTCGACAATGACCAGATGAAATTCTTCCGGCCCGTCAAGTTCATCGTCCGTCCTTGCACCGGTACATATGCTATTGTACACCGTGATTTTTTGGCCGGTCGCACTGCGGGCAAGCAGCGAGAGCATTACTCCCAATTCCTCAACACTTGGCAAGATTCTTTCCATACCCATAATAGTTACCATTACAGGCGCCAAAGCCGAAACAATACGAGCGTTGCCCTCATTGGTACATATGGTTACAGCGCCTGTGTCAGCTATGGCAAAATTACAACCAGTTATACCGATATCAAAGTTTAGAAACTGCTCACGCAAATATTCCCGTGCAAACTGACACAAAGCCGGAACTTCGGCTGGCAGCTTTTTGCTACTAACTTGGTTAAAAAGATCAGCTACTTGGAATCTGTTCTTATGCATGGCCGGCACAATAATATGAGAAGGAGTCTCACCGGCCAGCTGAATTATCCACTCGCCCAAGTCTGATTCAATCACCTTGCAGCCCTGCTTTTCAAGTGCCGGATTGAGGTGAATTTCTTCCGAAACCATCGACTTGGATTTCATTATCTTTTTGGCGTTTTTCTTTCTGGCAAGCTCGGCAACGTATTGTACGGCTTCGTCGCCGGTCTTGGCTAGGCACACATGCCCGCCCCTTTGGGTAACATTGTCAACAAGTTGCTCAAGATACTTGTCCAAATGCTGAATAACATGCATACGAATGGCTTCAGCCCGGTCGCGGAAAGCCTGCCATCTCTCACGCCCTATGGCCTCAATAGCCTTTGCCCGATTGCCGCGCAACCGCCCCGTACCTAGTTTTACAGCTTTAATCATCGTCCGGTCGGCCAGCGCCTTCTTATACCGTTTGCGAAAACTCGGCTCAATATGCACTACCCGTCACACTCCTTGATCTAGGACTTGAGCCAAATGCATTACTTTAATATTACTGCCCCTTCGGCTCAGCATGCCGCTAATATTCATAAGACAGGTCAAATCCGAACCCACCAGCACCTCAGCTCCGGTCGAAATAACATTATCAACTTTTTCTTCAAGAATCGCCCCTGAAATATCGGCCATTTTCATGGAAAAAGTCCCGCCAAAGCCGCAGCAATCAAAAGCGTACGGCAATTCAACATACTCAATTCCCTTCACATTTTTAAGCAATATTTTGGGCTGTTCTTCCACTCCCAGCATCCTGGTCATATGGCAGCTGGAATGATAAGTAACCCTTTTTTTAAAAGTTGCGCCGACGTCGGTTATCCCCAGCACATCTACAATAAACTGGGAAAACTCATAACACTTATGGATAAATTCATCTGCCCTTTTCTTCCATACGGGATCATCCGCAAACAGCGTCGGATAGCCGTGGTGAATCATGGCCGCGCAAGAACCTGAAGGTATAACAATCCGCTCGCTTTTTGCAAACACCTCAATAGTCTTTTTGGCTACCTTGGCAGCTTCTTTATAGTACCCGCTCGAAAACGCAGGCTGACCGCAACAAGTCTGACCCTCAGGGAAATCCAGCCTGACCCCGCTCCGGCGCAGCACATTGACCACGCTTTTACCGACGTGGGCATACATTAAGTCCGCTATGCAAGTTATAAACAGCGATGCTTTCACACTCATTCAAACGGCGCCTTCCTCCCCGCCTTCTCTCCTTTCTTGTACTGCATACCAGTATTTTTAAACAAATATACTGTTTTAATACCTAAAAAAGAAGCAAACGACCTTTTTTATAAGCGCCGCTTAACTTTATAAAAGAGTGGCAAAAAATAAGGACTGCTTTAAACAAGCTCTAAGACTCATTTAAAACAATCCTTTTTGATATCACTCTGCTGTTACCAGCCACTTTGCCATATCGCGGGCGTTTTGCAATATATTCTGTTGCGAAAGAATGTCCCCCGGAGTACGAAGCCCGCCGGCAACTAGGAATTTGCTTTCGCCAAAACCAAGGAATTGAAGCATCTTTCCATGTTTTTCGAATGTGCTTAGAAAAGTGTTTTTATCCGGCTGTCCTTGAGTAAGCGCCCACAAAACTTTTTTACCCGGCGCCAGTCTGCTGCTGTAATCAGGGTTCAGAAAACAAAACAGCCGATCAATGATGGTTTTTAATTGCGCCGTCATATCCCACATATAAACGGGCGTTGCCATAACTACACAATCTGCTTCATTTAGCGCGTCAAGCACCTGTCTACCGTCATCTTTGATCACGCAATCTGACTGGGACTTACAGGCAAAACAGCTCTGACAGCCTTTAATGTCCATTCCGTTTAAGTAAAAAACCTCTGTTTGCGCTCCTAAAGCCTCTGTCTCTTTAAGTACCTCCTGCATTAATAATGCGGTATTGCCCTGTTTTCTCGGACTTGCTAATAACGCGACAACTTTCATTTTTTAACGCCTCCACTTGTAACACTTTTTTGATTGTACATACAAATTATAAATAAGATTTTTTCTCTTTGTCAATATGAAACAGAAAAACCCGCTTACGCGGGCTAGTGCTGTAAATTAAATTGATG
This sequence comes from Negativicutes bacterium, assembly GCA_026417995.1. Taxonomy (GTDB): domain Bacteria; phylum Bacillota; class Negativicutes; order Sporomusales; family JAOACF01; genus JAOACF01. The sequence continues at coordinate 2,257 of JAOACF010000155.1, read as the reverse complement.
CCAACCGTTAAGCGGCGTACGTCTTAATTTGTCAAAAATGCGCTCCGCTTACGCCGCAGACCGGCACTTGGTCGGTTGTTACCTCATCAATCGACCGGTATATAATATCGAGCATATGATTAATCTCTTCTACTGTACTTGCCAACGGCGGCATAAATACTACCACATCGCCTACCGGGCGGATAAACAAGCCGTATTCACGGGCCTTCATGCATACCTTGGCGCCCATTGTTTCTTCCCACGGGTAGGGCAGTTTTGCTTTTTTATCGGCCATTAGTTCTATACCTACAATCATGCCGCGTTGGCGGGCATCACCCACGTGTTCAAGCTCGCTTATCAGCGCCAGTTTATCGCTTATGGCCCCAATTTTAAAATCCAGACCCTCAATTACGTTATCATCTCGGAAAATTTTCAAATTAGCCAATGCTGCCGCGCATGCCAGTTGGTTGGCAGTATAGGAATGGCCGTGATAGAAAGTTTTTTTGTCTTTCATTTCGCCTAGGAATTCATTGTATATCTCATCGGTAGTCATGGTAGCCGCCAACGGCAAATATCCGCCCGTAATACCTTTAGACAAAGCCATCAAATCAGGGCTTACGTCTTCATGTTCACAGGCAAACATTTTGCCCGTCCGCCCAAAGCCAGTAGCCACTTCATCTACAATCAGCAGCACATCATACTTTTTGGTAATTTCGCGTATCCGCGCCAGATAACCGGGCGGCGACATCAACATGCCGGCCGCTGCCTGAACCAGCGGTTCCAAGATCACCGCCGCAACTTCTTCGTGCTGCCGCGCCAAAACTTCCTCCAGCTTACCGGCGCATGCCATACCGCACTCGCCGGGATTGTCAGATAAGCGGCAGTGGTAGCAGGACGGTGAGGGAATATGTATGGGCTCGAATAACAGCGGCTTAAATACCCGATGGAAAAGATCAATTCCGCCCACGCTCACCGTGCCCACCGTATCGCCGTGATACGCCTGATCCAGGGCGACAAAGCGGCGTTTGCCGGTTTTTCCCTTGTGCTGCCAATACTGAAACGCCATTTTAATGGCCACTTCGACGGCTGTCGATCCGTCATCCGAAAAAAACACTTTATTTAGCCCGGGTGGCGTAATCTTGACGAGTTCCTCGGCCAACAGCGAGGCGGGTACATTGGCAAGCCCCAGCGCCGTGCTATGGGCTACCTTGCCAAGCTGTTCGATAATTGCCCGGTCAATTTCAGGGCGGCGGTGCCCATGAATATTTACCCACAGCGAAGAAACCCCGTCATAGTATTCCCGCCCGTCCGTATCAATAAGTTTGATGCCTTGCGCTTCGGCAATAACGGTTTGCGGATTGTTCAGCCACCCTTTCATTTGGGTAAAAGGATGCCAAATGTACCGTTTGTCTTTCAGTTCAATTTCATTCATTCCTCTCACCTCTGTCCGTCATCTTGATAATATAATCAATATCCAAATGAAGTTCGGCCAGCTCTGCCAGTCCGTCGGTGCTCAATTCAGGCACGCTGATATCTGGATCATAGGGAAACCTGCCCAATATCGGCAGTCCTGTCAGCCGCTCGATATACTTAAGGTTGCTGCGTTCCAGGATGGATGCATGCACCTCGTTCCAGCCGTTGATAACAACCCCGATTACGCTTATGCCGTGTTGTTTGGCATAGTAAGCCGTAAGTACGGTATGATTGATGGTTCCCAAATTGGGGCGCGCGACTATTATCGCCGGCAAATCAAGCTCGCGCATCATATCGGCCACCAAGTAATCTTCCCAAATGGGAGCGGTAATGCCGCCCACGCCTTCCACCAACCCAAACCGGTTATCGGCCAGCATTTGCCGGCAAGCTTCAACCAGCCGGCCGGTGTCAATAACAATGCCGCTTTCTTTTGCCGCCACGGCCGGGGTAAGGGCGGGCTTTAAGCATAGAGGATTGACCTTAGAAAGATTATCCCCGCTTATACCTGCTGCTTTGAGCAAAAAAACGGCATCCTCGGATACAAGCCGGCCGTTTATATCGGCTACTCCTCCGGACGCTACCGGCTTTATCACTCCGACCTTTAGTCCCCGGGCAGTCAACGCCGCAGCAATTGCCCCGGTGATTACCGTCTTGCCTACCTCGGTGTCAGTTGCCGTAACAAACAATCCACTATTCATGCTCTATCACCTTTCATATCAGCCCCAGCCGCTTGGCGGCCGAAACTATTTTTTGTGCTGCCTGCTCCAGTTCTTCCAGCCGGTGCGCCGCCGTGACCGTCATCCTC
>JAOACF010000154.1 GCA_026417995.1 Negativicutes bacterium | reverse complement strand
AAAACCCGCAGGAGCAACAACGCAGATGGACTTTTGCAGCAGTCTCCTAGGTATTTTGGACTGTTACACTCTTGCCCATCATAAACGGATGCTATGCGACGACGGGGTGAAATTTTGAACAAGTCCGGCTTTTTAACGAAGAATGTCTTAGGCTTCATCCTGCTGGGAGCTGCTGCTGCGGCATTTGGCTTGTTTATTGCGGTCAATGCCACGCAGAATATTATTTTGTACCCAATACGTACCAAGTCGTCTTTCCCTGGGATAAAGGGCTGACGCCGCAGCAAATGTATGAATATTATGCAACACAGCCGAACGGTTTCGCCAACGACTTTTTATAGACAGATTCTAAAGTACCGATACTTAAAGCACAGCATCCGGACTTCGAGGAGTGGCAGAACGGCGTCCACGGCAAGTTCGGCGTCTCGTGCGCTGATTGCCATATGCCTTATCTGCGGCAGCAAGGCAAAAAATACAGTTCGCACTGGATGACAAGCCCGCTCAAGCATATCAACGAAGCTTGCGGCGCCTGCCATAACCCGGTGCAGGACATCCTGTTCCAGCAGGTAAGAGCGATTCAGGATAACGTATGGCAACTGCAACATACCGCCGGCTTAACGGTAGGCGCATGACACGATTGCCAAGGCCGGCGCCCGGCCAGGCGTTAACCAGGCGGAATTGGAAAAAGCCCGCGAACTTACGCGCAAGGCGCAGTGGCTCTGGGATTATGTGGCAGCCGCCAACAGCATGGGCTTTCATAATCAGACACAGGAACTCAACACTTTAGGTCAGGCGATTGATCTTGCTCATCAGGCGATTGACGCTGCTAACCGGGCTGCGGGAGCCAATTCGCTTTAACGCATGCTGCTGCGTAGAAATTTCCCGGGGAATAAAATAATGTCGAAACTGAAAAGGATTGTACAGCCGTCCGCCGGACGGTTTTCTTTTTTGTCATATTTCGGACTTTTATTTTATACATTTGTTGTGACACGAATGCGGCGGCAAAGCAGGCAAAGTCTGTCATTGGCATCACAGCCGCGGTGTCGGATAGACCGGGAAAGGAGGGGAAATGTGATTTCATTGTCATTCAACTTGCGCCGGCGGTGTCGCTTATACTGGGGGGTGGCGATATTTACGATGCTATCTCTTGGTTTTGGTTTTGCCGCCACCGATTATTTGGATGAGCAGGAACTGGCTGCGCTGCCCAACCAGCCGGAAGCTAAGCCTTCCGGAACGATTAGCATAAGAATTGACGTCAACGCCAGGACATTAGAGGTATACAGCGATGATCAGTTATACAAGACATACCGCGTTGCCGTCGGCAAAAGCGATACTCCCACGCCGATAGGGGAGTGGAAGGTCGTGTGGAAGGACTACAACTGGGGAACCGGGTTTGGCACGCGCTGGATGGGCCTGAACGTCCCATGGGGGACTTACGGCATCCATGGAACCAATAAACCATGGTCGATCGGACGTTATGCCAGCCACGGCTGTATTCGCATGCGCAATAAAGATGTTGAGCAATTGTTTGAATGGGTCCCCATTGGCACTCTGGTTCGCATTGAGGGCGCCAAGGTACGGGTAGCGCGTACGCTAAAGCACAAAATGTCCGGCCCGGATGTGGTAATTGTACAGTTAAAGCTCAGGGAGCTTGGCTTTTTTGACGGCAGGGCGGACGGAATTTTCGGCGTTCAAACCGACCAGGCGGTAAGAAATTTTCAGAATGCTAAAGGTCTGGAGGTCAACGGAATAGTCGACAGAAAAACACGTGAGGCTATGGGCATCAAGCCGTAGCCATTTCCACGCTTTTTCCCTCCCCGGGAAGGTAAATATTGGCCTCAGCGGGAATACTTTTATATCATCTTTGACTTGAGGTATTATCATGCAACACGCTGGCGCCAGACTTTTCTGCGTGGTTACCGGTTTATACTGGTTTTCTATGTATACCTATGTGCCGATTCTTCCCGTATATGCGACTTCATTAGGCGCAAGCCACGAAATGATTGGCTTGATTGTTGGTGCATACGGCTTGACGCAGATGCTGCTTCGCATTCCGCTGGGCATTGCTTCTGACATGAAAAACAAGCGCAAGCCGTTTATTGTCGCCGGTGCATTGATTACCGGGCTGAGCGCTGTCGGCATGTGGCTGTTTCCTTACGTTACGGCGCTATTAATGTTTCGGGCAATGTCAGGGATAGCGGCAGCCGCTTGGGTGGTCTTTCCGGTACTGTTCACCGGCTACTTTGCGGGGCAATCCGCCAAGGCCATTGGTTATCTCAATTTCGCCAACTTTGGGGGGCAATTTGCCGGCATTCTTGCCGGGAGCCTGGCGGCGCAGCACTGGGGAAGGGAATATACGTTTGTGCTGGCCGCGCTGGGGGGAGCCGCCGGTTTGCTGCTTAGCCTGTTTATCGAGGAAAGGGCAGAAGTTGTGCGCAAACCGGCAAAGATAACCGAGCTTGTTGCAATCGCCAAAAATAAAAATCTGCTGAAAGCTTCGCTGCTTGCTGTCATTTCTCAAATTATTTCCTATTCTACGGTATTCGCCTTTACGCCCGTTTTTGCCAAGCAAATCGGGGCTTCCAGCCTCGAGCTGGGCATATTGACGCTGCTGTCCGTTTTGCCGACTGCCTTTGCGTCGGCCATGAGCGGAACAATGTTTTCCAGGAAACTGGGAGAGAAAGCGACCATTATTCTTGGTTTTGCCGTCACGGCCATGGCTTGCATGTATATCCCCTTTGCCGACACAATAGTTTCTTTATATATTTCGCAAATTATCGGCGGATTTGGCCGCGGGCTGGCATTTTCGCCGCTCATGGCACTTAGCCTTGCTGACGTCGACCAAAGCCGCAGGGCGACTGCCATGGGCTTTTTCCAGGCGGTCTATGCCGCCGGCATGTTTATTGGGCCGGTACTGGCCGGACTGATCAGTAGTATGGCAGGGTTGAACCATGCTTTTTGGACAATGGGCTTATGCGGCATCTGCGGGGCTGTGGCAACTGCGCTAGCAGTCAAAAGCGTAAAAGTGCGGGGCGGACAGTATGCCTGATTATATCCTCGCAGCGCTGCAGGCTGCTCTCTATATATTGCGCAAGGTTTTGCCTTCACTTTTTCTGGGGCTATTTCTCGCCAACTTGTTGATCGTACGCCAAACCCCTTTCAGGGCACGCCGGCTATTGCCTGTTTTGGCAAAGAACATGAAACTGCCTCCGGCGGCGGTAGTATCCATCGTGATTTCTTTGGGAGACCGGACGGCAGGCATGGCCGCCCTTGAGGCGGCCCGCGCGCAGGTGAAGCTCAGCGACCGGCAGGTGCTGGCAGCCAATTTGGCTGCTAAAGCGCCCTCGTCAATTCAATTTTTTTTATTCAGTTTTATTCCACTGATGATCGCTTTGTTTCCCGGTACCATTGCCGTGCAGTTTTTGACGGCGTATTTCCTGGCTTTTTGTCTGATTTCGCTGATCGGCATAGCGCTCGCCTGGCTGGAGCCTTATTGGGGGATAGGTGCGAGCACGGCAGGACAGGCAGCTGAAAGAGTTCTGCCCTGGAGACAAGCCGTCTGGTTTTCGCTGCGGCATAGCATTAAAACGCTTGCCAATATGGCCGGCTGGATGTTTGTCATGTCTTTCGCTGCTATGTTGTTTGTCCAAAGCGGCCTACTCAGCGATGTTATTCAGGGATTGCCGTTTGTTACGCTTAACTTGCTGCCTGTGTTCGCCGCCGGTTTACTGAGTATGGTTGGCGGCGTTGCCGCCGCCGGTGCCGCGTACCAGGCCGGGGCAATTGATGATGGTTCCGTGGTAAAGCTGCTGTTTATAATATCCATGCTGCATAATGTCTATGATCTGTTCGCTGCAGCGCTTCCACGCTATATAGCAATCTACGGACGGAAACTGGGAATGAAATTAGCACTGTATGGGTTTGCCCTTACGCAAAGCATACTTGGCGTCGCAGCGGCATTGCTGTAGCTGCAGGCAAGGCGCAAGCGCCGTCTTCGTGTCTTATACCTGCCTTATAGAGCAAATTCTTGACAATTTCTTAACAAATTCCCGAAAAATTATTCATAAATGCCTGCTATGATAATATCAGGAGCTCAAGTTAAGGAGAAGGAGTGGTTGACATGAAATTTGGCAAAACAATGGCAGGCATAGTTGCCGGAAGCATTATTGCCGCCCTGGTGTTGGTTGCCATGCCGGCGGATGTATTTGCCGCCGATCCGGCGCCGAAAGCGGTGCAAGGCTGTCCTGGTTATGGTACTGGCAAGGGACCCGGCAGGGGTCCGGGGATGATGCAAGGGATGGGCCAGCGCGGCTACATGCATGAAGACCTCGCGAAGTTCCTGGGCATCGATGCGGCGAAATTGCGTGCCGAGCGCCAAAGCGGCAAGTCGCTGGCGGCAATCGCTAAGGAAAACGGCAAATCGGAAGAAGACGTGCTTAACTACATCATGTCCCAGCATAAAGCCCGTCTCGATCAGTTGGTGAAAGCCGGCCGGCTGACGAAAGAGCAGGCGGCTGAACGGGAAACGTTTATGAAAGAACGCATTAAGGCCAATATCAGCCGCGAAGGATTTGGCCCGGGTGCGGGCGGTTGCGGCGGTCCCGGCATGGGCCATCGCGGCGGCTGGAGCAAATAGTACAAAAATTAGCCGGGAGTTTTTCTCCGGCTAATTTTTTGTTCCCCGAAATTTTGCTACACTAGAGGAAAAGAATGGGCGAGGTTTGTTATGAGCAAAACAATTCTGGTCGTTGACGATGAAAGCAAGATGTTGGAAATGATCGGGAATTACCTGCAGAAAGAAGGATTTGGCGTGATGACTGCAGCGGCGGGGAGGGAAGCGCTGCGCAAGGCGAAAGAGGAGCAGCCGGATCTGATTGTCCTTGATTGGATGATGCCGGATATTGCCGGTATCGAGGTGCTGGCAGAGCTGCGGAAATTCAGTCAGGCGCCGGTTATTATGCTGACCGCTAAGACGGAAGAGGTAGACAAGCTGCTGGGGCTGGAGATGGGGGCGGATGATTATATTACCAAGCCCTTCAGCCTGCGAGAACTATCGGCGCGGATACGGGCGCAACTGCGGCGGGCAGGGGTGCTGTCCGCGGCTGCTTCTGACAC
>JAOACF010000153.1 GCA_026417995.1 Negativicutes bacterium | reverse complement strand
AATATATCTATACTATGACACGATGCTGGAACAAGGAACTCGGAACGTGCATCTGGAGCTTTTTCAGCAGTCTCCGGATCTGACAATAAACAGAGCATTCTTGTTTAAAAACGAGTTTTGCAACAGACTTCTAGAACCGAACAAAAGCCCAAGCGTGGTGATGATACTATGGAAATGCGGGGACGCTTTGCGCCCAGCCCGACAGGCGAACTTCATCTTGGCAGCGCGTGGACGGCTCTTTTGGCTTGGCTGCAGGTGAGGGCGGCGAAAGGCATAATGGTGCTCCGAATCGAAGATATCGACCCGAACCGTTCGCGGGCCGCTTATACCGAGGCGTTGATGGCCGATCTGAAATGGTTGGGCTTGGAATGGGACGAGGGTCCGGAGAAAGGCGGGCCTTACGGCCCTTACTTTCAATCGCAGCGGCGGGAACTATATCAGGAAACACTGCGGCAATTGGCAGCAGCCGGTTTAATTTATCCTTGCTACTGCACGCGGGGGGAGCTGGCGGCGTCGGCGCCCCACGGCACGGAAGGCGAGCGGGTCTATCCCGGCACGTGCTGCAGCCGGACGGACGGAAAGCGTACGGGGAAAGAGCCGGCGCTGCGCCTTGTTGTACCGCCGGGTTGTGTAGCGTTTTACGATGGCGTAAGGGGTCGGTTTGTTCAGGACGTGGCGAGAGAAGTAGGCGATTTCATCGTTCGCCGGGCGGACGGAGTGCATGCGTATCAATTGGCGGTTGTGGTCGATGATGCGGCAATGCGCATTACGCATGTGCTGCGCGGGGCCGATTTGCTCGATTCCACGCCGCGCCAACTGGTGCTGTACCGTCTGCTGGGGCATGCACCGCCAGAGTTTGCGCATGTGCCGCTGCTGATCGCCGAGGACGGGCATCGCCTGTCCAAGCGCCAGCGTGACTTATCGCTGGCCGCACTCCGGCAGCAAGGCGCGCGGCCAGAAAATATTATCGGCTACTTAGCCTGGAAGGCGGGACTGATGGAACGTTTTGCACCGGTTGCCGCCGCCGACTTAATTCCCGGGTTTAGCATAAAGCGCATCGGAACCGGCCCGGTGGTTATCGGCGCGGATGCCGTTCGCCTGAGCGGCGCCCGCTAACTTATTTGACTAGGCGGATAAAGCCCATTAAGGCCAGCAGGGTACCCGGAAAGTAGGGGAATTTCTGCTTGAGACCTTCCGGCAGCAAACGGGCACCGACATGTATTCCGGCCCAGATTAGGCATGATTGAATGAGTCCCATTATCACCGGGGTATACGTCGGCAGGATACCCAGCAATTCGGCCGCAAAAGTCGCGGCCATGTTGTCCAGGCCAAGCGCCAAGCCCAGCATTACGGCTTCGCCTGCGCTAATTGTCTTGGAGTGGTCAAGGTCTACTGCCTCGGGGTCAGCCATGATGTTAATGATCAGCTTGCCGATGCGGATGGTTAATTTTTGGGCAGGATTGGTATCGTATGGAGTAACTTTGCGGGTTAAATACTCCTGAAAGACACTGAATAATCCAATGGAAATCAACAGAACCGAGCCGGCGGCTACCGCGATATTTGGATCGAAGAAGCTGCTGCAGCCTTTGGCGAGGAGCATTGCGAGACCGGTGCAGACTGTTGTTATCATGCCTACTACCGCGAGCGACAAGAATGGCATGCTGATTTTGCGTATGCCGTAAGTCGCGCCGGCGAGAAAGGAGTCCAGGCTGACCGCGAAGCCTAAAAACACAGCATATACTATCTTCATAAAAAACCCCCTGGTGCGCATTGTCACACTATCGTATGCACGCAAGGGGGTTTTGGTGTTTATGCGTTTGCCAGGACAATCCGGTGATACGTCTTTTTGCCTTTACGCACCAGCAGGCTGCCATCCGCAAATAGGTCGGCGGTCAGCAGCATTTCCGGGTCGGTGACCTTGTCGCTGCCGAGATAGAGGCCGCCTTGCTGAATTAGGCGGCGGCCCTCGCTTTTCGAGGCGATGACGCCGCCGGTGGCGAGAATATCGAGCAGCTTGCCGCCCAGTTCGGAAGCAGGGATGGTAATGGTCGGCGCGTTAGCGAGCGAACCCGTGCCACCGAACAATGCTTCCGCGGCCTGCTGCGCTTTCTCAGCTTCCTCTTCGCCGTGGACCAGTTTTGTGACTTCATAAGCCAGTGTTTTCTTGGCGATATTGATTTCTTTGTCGCGGAGCGCGCCGAGGCGGCGGACTTCGTCCATTGGCAGGAAGGTAAGCAGTGCCAGGCATTTTTCTACGTCCGCGTCATCTATGTTGCGCCAATACTGATAGAAGTCGTAAGGCGGGGTCTTTGCCGCATCCAGCCAGAGCGCCCCCTTTTCCGTTTTACCCATTTTACGGCCGTCGCTTGTCGTCAGCAGGGTAAAGGTCATCCCGTAGGCGGGCTTGGCTTCCTTGCGGCGGATCAGGTCAGCGCCGGCTAAAATATTCGACCATTGATCGTCGCCGCCAAGCTGCATGACGCAGTTATGCGTGCGGTAAAGCTCTAGAAAATCATAGGCCTGCATAATCATGTAGTTAAACTCCAGGAAGGAAAGGCCGTGTTCCATGCGCTGGCGGAAGCACTCGGCGGTAAGCATGCGGTTGACGGAAAAATGCACGCCGATGTCGCGGAGCATCTCAACGTAATTGAGTTGCAGCAGCCAATCCGCGTTGTTGAGCATCAGCGCCTTGCCATTACTGAAATCGATAAACCGGCGCATTTGTTTCTTAAAGCACTCGGCATTGGCGCTAATGGTCTCCTGTGTGAGCATTTTACGCATGTCGGTTTTGCCTGAAGGGTCGCCGACCATGGCGGTGCCGCCGCCAAGCAGACAAATGGGGCGGTGCCCGGCACGCTGCATGTGCGCCATGACCATCATTCCTAAAAAGTGGCCGACGTGCAGGCTGTCGGCAGTCGGGTCAAAGCCGATATAAAAGGTAATTTTCTCTTTAGCGAGCAGCTCCTTGATTTCTTCTTCGTGCGTAAGCTGCTGGATAAATCCTCGCTCCTTAAGTGTTGTAAAAACTGACATTGTAAACCTCCCTATGAAGTTTGGAAAATAAATAAAGCCCGTCCCTGAAGAAGGGACGGGCTGCGCCCGCGGTACCACCCATGTTGCTTAAAAAGCCGCTCTGTGAAGGACAGCCTTTCTGCCCTTCCGGCCGGTAACGGCGGCCTGCCGGCACAACTTACTTTTAGCGTTCAGTTAGCCGCTCATGGGTGTATTTCGGTCAGCCGTCCTGCCGGGTCGCACCGCCCCCCGGCTCTCTGCAAGGCGCAAACTGCTTACTTCTCCCAATCATCGCATTTTCACATTCTGTTATTATTTGTAACTATAACAGTGAACCAGAAAATTGTCAACATTGGCCGCGTAAAGGTGATATTACTGCTGCGGCTGCTGCATAAACTACCTGCCGGACGGTTTGTTTCCCCTAGTGTGGATCTCCCCTTTTTTACTTTAAGCGAATTAGGGGTTCGAAGGAAACTCTCCGGTGTGCTACAATATTGGCAAGTACGCTGAATGGAGAGGATGACCATGACAACCGAAATAAAACGCTCCGTGTGTCCTTACGATTGCCCGGACGCCTGCGGCATGCTAGTGGAAGTGCGGGACGGCAAAGCGGTCAAAGTAACGGGAGACCCTAATCATCCGCATACCCGGGGAAGCCTGTGCCCGAAAATGGTGCATTATGAGCGGACGGTTTATTCACCTGATCGCATCTTGCGGCCGCTCGTCAGGGTGGGCCCTAAAGGCAGCGGACAATTCCGGCCTGCTGCCTGGGATGAGGCTATTAATATTATCGCCGCCCGCTGGAACGATATAAGTGAAAAATATGGCGCCGAGGCTATTTTGCCTTATTCATATGCCGGAACCATGGGGCTTGTGCAGCGAAATTGCGGCGAAGCATTTTTTCACCGGCTGGGCGCTTCCCGGCTTGAACGGACGATCTGTTCTCCGGCCAAAAACTACGGCTGGTCGGTCGTAATGGGAAATACTATCGCGCCGCATCCGGCGGAGGCGCGCGACAGCGATTTCATTATCCTTTGGGGAACCAATGCGTTAGCCACCAATATTCATCAATTGGCGTTTGTGCGGGAAGCGAAACAGCGCGGCGCGAAGGTGTGGCTGATCGAGACGCACGAAACTCCGACATTGGCCGTTGCCGACAGGCTGGTGCTTGTCCGCCCTGGCAGCGACGGGGCGCTGGCGCTTGGCATGATGCACATCCTGGAGGGTGAGGGCCTGACAGATAAAGAGTTTATCAGGCAGCATGTGCAAGGTTACGACAGGCTGGCGGCCGAAATCTTGCCGCAGTATACGCCGGCATATGTTAAGACGCTTACCGGTGTTGAACCTGAACTGCTCGCAGAGCTGGCTCTGGCTTACGGCAAGGCGCGGGCGCCGTTTATCCTGCTTGGCAGCGGCCTTTCCCGCTATGGCAATGGGGCGATGACCGTGCGGACGATCGTCTGCCTGCCTGCGGTAGCAGGCGCTTGGGCCAAACGGGGCGGGGGCATTCTCGGCAGCACGTCTTCCGGCAGTGCGTTGCCGATCGACCGGGTGGTGCGCAAAGATTTCCTGGCTAAGCTCACGCGGATTATCAATATGAATCAAGTGGGAGAGGCGCTTACCGCATTAAAAGAGCCGCCGGTTATGAGCTTTTATGTTTATCACTCCAACCCGGCCGCGATTGCTCCTGACCAAAATGCCGTTATCGCCGGACTGGCGCGGGAGGATCTGTTCACGGTCGTGCACGAGCGCTTTATGACTGATACGGCGCTATATGCGGATGTGATTTTACCGGCGACTACATCTTTAGAGCATGCGGATATTTATCGGGGATACGGCCATTACTGCCTGCAGCGGGCATATCCGGTCATTGAGCCGGTAGGCGAGGCTAAGTCCAACTGGAACACCTTTGCACTTTTAGCTAAGGCCATGAATTTCCCGGAGCCTTTCTTCAGCCAGACGGAAGAACAGATGGTCGAGGTCTTGCTGGAACAGTCCAATCCCTGGCTGGCTACCGTCGATGCGGCCAGGTTGCGGGCGGGAGAACCGGCCGAGCTTAAGCTGCCGGATGAATATAAAATGACCTTTAAGACGGCATCCGGCAAGATCGAGATCTATAATCCGGCCGATGCCGAGCCGCTGCCGCGCTATCT
>JAOACF010000152.1 GCA_026417995.1 Negativicutes bacterium | reverse complement strand
CGCTCCAACGTACCTCCAGTACGCCTCCGCGAAAATCCTCGTCGTGCCTAGCATCTGGAGCTTTTTCAGCAGTCTCCAAATTTGATAATAAACAGAGAATTCTTGCCTATAAACGAGTTTTGTAACAGACTTCTAGAGTTTTCCTTGTAGACCGCGGTCAGGGCTTGTCCAGATTGCAGGTTTGCCCATTTTTCGCAACAAAGCTTTGGGCGTTGCCCAGACTGTCGCTAGGGCGGCGATGAGCCAATAGAAGAACGGATACCAGATAACCCAGAAATGATACCACATGATATTTTTTTCATAGCGGCTGTCGATATAAAGGGCAACCAGCGATTGGATCAGGGACATCGTTACCAGTACTGTCCCCTTCCAGTCGGGTAAAATTCGGACGACGGGAAAGTCCAGCGGGAGCATAAAGCTTAATAACCAGAGAAAACCGAATATGACATAGGTATAAGACCACAATACGGAAACAACGTATTCAATATAAATTGGCCACAGCCGTCGTTGGCGCCAATCAAGCCAGACATCAAGATGGCGCCGGATAACCTCGCCGCCGCCCTGCGCCCAGCGCACTCGCTGCTTCCAAAGGCCGCGGAGCGTTTCGGGGACAAGAATCCAGCACAGGGCATTTGGCTCATAGCGTATATCCCAAAACTGTTTTTCCAATTTCCAGGTAACATTGATGTCATCAGTGATCATATCGTGATCCCACATGCCAACATCCAAGAGCGCCCGCTTACGGAAGGCCACAATAACTCCCGAAACGGTGAGCACCTTTCCCAAGATGCGCTGCGTGCGCTTGATCATGCCGATGATCGATGAGTACTCGCCGACTTGAATTTTAGCCAGCAGGGTTGTACGGTTGCGCACCCGCGGATTGCCTGTCACCGCCCCGACCCGCGGACCGGTGAGAAAATGACTTACCATCCACCGCAGAGCGTTTGGGTCAAGATAAGCGTCAGCATCGATGGTTACGACAATTTCACCGCGGCAGGCCAGCAAACCGTAGCGAAGCGCGGAAGGTTTGCCCATGTTTTGTTTCATAATGAGCGCTCTGACGCGCGGCTGGGTATGCGCGAGCCTTGCCAGTATCTGAGGCGTGCTGTCCTTGCTGCCGTCGTCGACGACGATAATTTCAAACTCAGGATAAGTAGATGCAAGTGCGGCTAAAACGGTATTCTCAATGCTGTCCTCTTCGTTATGAGCCGGAATAAGTATCGAAACAAACGGATATTCTTTGAGGACAGGCAGGCGTCTGCTTGTGCCTGCCTCCCGGCGGTAATAGAAATAGAGGGCGCCGACAATCCAGGCGATGCTCATGGCCAGCGGGTAGTAAAAAATGAAGTTTTCTAAAAAAGATACCATGGAATTGCGCCTCCTGCTTGCCGTTAGCAGCCGCTAAAAGGGGAGTTTTCTTTCTGAACTGCTGTAGAGATGAATTGGATAATAGCCAATATTGGCAGCGCCCAGACTTTTTAAAGTAGATACTTGTTCGGCCAAGTCTTTGACGGGGATCCACGTCTTCGTAGACCAATCATAGCTCTGCAGCTTAAAAATTACTTTAGGGTTGGAATCAGCATGGGAGAGCGCAGCTGTCGCTAGCCCGCGGAGGTATTCCCGCGGCTGTTTTGCTCGGTCAAGATAGGGATAGGCCATAATAACGGTATAGTCGTATGTGGCCAGATAGTCTGAAAAGTCCTGCGCCAGCCAGGATACAGCCCCGGGGTCGAGGACGGCGGCGGAATAAATGTTGCGCGCCGTTTTTGCCAGCGGACGGGTTAGCCAAACTTCGGCGGATAATTCCTTGGTGAGATTGGTAAGTGCGGTCGCTTTCAGGCGAGCCCATTCGCGGGCAATATCAGGCTGTTTAAGAGCCTCGGCAGACAGCTCACGGTTGAACTTAGCCCGGAACGCTGCCCTAGCTGGAAGCGAAATGTCCTCAAAATCATTCAGATATAGATCGTCCTGAAAAAGTATACCATCAATCGGGTTGAAAGCGGCTAAATCCCGAACCATTTGTTTTAACGCCTCGCGCACCTGCGGACTGAATGGGGTAGCACGGCGATACCATCCTTGATGCTGGGGATTGCTGGCAGTGACTTCAGCATCAGGATAACGTTCTAGCAGCCACTGACCGGAAAGGGTCGGGATCCAGGCGTAGACTTTGAAGCCTGCTTCCCGCAGGCGCAGCGTGATATGGCTGAAGATATCCGCTTTTACCGGCGCGGCGGCTGTATAAAAGTAAACCTCTTGAATATTGCCTGTTCCCAGCATATCGTTGAAGGCCTGAAGAAATACCGTTGTGATGCCCGCCTTTTTCATTTGATAGATAGCATCATCAAGATTGGTTTCCAGTTGTGCGCGGGAAGGGCTGTATATCATGTCGATATCGAGCTGGCCGACTTTTAGTGGCTGGGGATCTCGCTTAAAACGGGCAAGCAAGTATAAAAAAGACTGATCATCTGGATTTTGCCGCAGCAGCAGCCGTTGCTGCGCGGCAAGGGTGCGGTTTGATCCGCTGACATCATCCCCTAAAGTAAAAAACACTTTGAACCCGGCGGCTTTGGCGGCTTGCACCGCATATTCGGTGTATTCGCCATAGGGCCAAACCAACGCCCGCACAGGATGACCCAATTCGCGGCTAAAGACCTGCTGGGTTTGGAAGAAATCGCCGCGAATACGCTGTTGGTAAGCCTCCAAAGATTCATACTGCCCTTGCCGGTATTCCCGGGAAGATACGGCATGCCCCATATCTCCAAATGGATTCATCGGTATCATGTGATGCAGATCATGGGTATGCGAAGCAATGCTGACAAGCCCTGAGCCTTCCAATTCCCGGACTTGATTCCAGTCTACTAGCGTGCCTATGTCGCGCGGCGGCTGCGCTTGCTGCCAGCCGGTGACCAGCGCCAGCATGGCAGGATAATTAAACTGCCGCAGCAAGGGGAAAACCTCATTATAAAAGGAGATATAGCCATCATCGAAGGTAAGCAGCACCGGTTTGTCCGGCAGCGCAGTTTTGCCGTCAAGCGCGTCAATATAAGCGTCAAGTGAAATTGGATGATAGCCGTTTTCCTTCAGCAGCGTAAAATGGCGGTGAAGTGTTTGCTTGGTAACGGTTAGGCCGGTTCCCTTTTCGCCTACGTCATGATAACACAGGATGACAACATCATCCGCGGTAGCGGCGGACGCCTTGCCGGATATAATTCCCGGCAACAGCAAGCCGGCAATAATGATCGTCGCCGCCAGCAGCCGTATAAGTAACATGTGTCGTCACCACCTTATGCGATATACAAAATCAAGTTGGTGATAGCCATACTTGAGGCCTGAGCCGAAAATGCTTTGCGACCGCAAGCCATACTCCGCTCCAATTGCGAGAGCGTGGCTGGCCGAAAAATCCCGGCCCCATTCGCAACGGAGATACGGTTCAAATGTCAGAGAGTCAGGCAGGTCATGCGCCCAGTTGGCTGTCAGACGGGTCTGCCAGTAACTGTTCGCAAAGCTGCGTCGGAGCAGCCAGCTTGCCCCCAGGGATTCCCGCAGCGAGGGGCTTTCATAGAGTGGACTTTCGCGGTGAAAATAGCTGCGGTTCCAATAAAGCGAGCGCGACAAAGCGCGATTGTTCCTGTCGTAAAGGAGATAGTTATGTTCCAATGAAAATGCCGTTGAACGGTTTTCATCAGAATAGACCGTTCGGTTGAGGGACAGATTGAAACTTTCTTTAGGACTGAGTTCACGCGCAAGCCGCAAGCCGAAAGTCCGCGTCATAATCGAGCCGTCGGCGCTGTTTAACGCCTGCACATCCAGCAAGACATCTTTGCCGTAGGCAAGAGAGAGTGTGGTCTGGTCAGTGAGGCGGCGCTCGGTTGTTAACGCATATGTGGCAAGACTGTTGCCGCCTGCAATGTGTGCGGTGCGTAAGGATATGCTGCCGTTAATATCCTGGTAACTAAGACCTACGCCCGTCGAATTTAAAATGCGGTATTCCTGGGGAGTACTAAAATCATCGAGGCGGGTTCGTCCTTTAACCACCGACAGCCAATAATTGTCGGCAATGTTTTGTTCGGCGGAAGACTGCCAGGCTTGTGTCCGCAGATTTTTATGACTGGTGTTATAAACAAAGCTGTTGTAAAGATCGCCTTGCGGACGGTTTAAATATATCTCTGAAAGAACGGCTACCGCCGAACTTCTCCCGTATTTTGCCGACAAAGCCTCATAGGCTATGCGTGCCTGACGGTAATCCTGCAGGGCCAGGGAGGTTTTTACCTGCCCGGCTAAACCCACATACTCGCTTTCAGGGGACTGCGCCAAAATTGTATACTGCTTAAACGCAGCCCGATTATGGCGGTGTCTTGCCAATGCTTCGGCGTATCGCTGGCGCATTGAGTTATCGGGAAAGCGGCGAAGCAGATGATCATAAAGCGCTTTGCCGGCGAGAAACCGATTTGTTGCCAGCATCATATCGGCATCATGCAAGGCGATGCTTTTGCGTTGCGGGTTTTCCGCAATCAGTTTTTCATATACGCCCAGCCCCTCGATAATCCGGCCTTCCAGCATTTGGCTGAAGGCGAGCCCGAAACGCGCGTCAACGTCTTCCGGTGAGCGGGAAAGGATATGATTATATACTTCGACTGCTTTTGTGTTATTGTTTAATTGAACATAGGATTCGGCTATAGCGCGCAAGCCGAATAGGGGGCCGCTGGCAAATCCTGGCCAAAGGCGATTACCCTCGGCTATCGCCAAGCGATACTGCCCCGAGCCGCGCAGCGCCAGGATATAGTTGCCTTGCATGGAAAGGCTGGCTGTATTTGTATTAATGTAACTTTGCAGCAGGCTAATGGCCTGCTCGTTGTGGCCCAGATTAATGTAGGCGGCTGCCAAACGGTCATGGAGATCGCGCACGGCGTTTTCGCTGATTGAAGCAACGGAAACGAGGCGCAGCGCTTTTTCATAATCCTGCAGCGCTAAGCGGTGATTGCCAAGACCGGCGTAAAGCGCGCCGCGGGCGACTAAGACTTCAAAGTCCCGAGGGTTTTCGGCAATAAGTTCGCTAAATAAGCGGTCGGCTGCTTGCCTATCGCCAATTTTAAATTGAATTTCGGCCAGCTTGAGCTTGGCCTGGCGGTCACCGGCGCTGGCAAGCGGTTGGTAGAGTTTCAACGCTTTGGTGTATTGGCCTGTCTGATAATAAGCACCGGCGATGTTCCG
>JAOACF010000151.1 GCA_026417995.1 Negativicutes bacterium | reverse complement strand
GAAAGTAGCCGCCGGCAATGGAATTGGAAATGATGAAAACGTGGCAATTGGCTACAAATCAGCAGCTGGCAATGGCATCGGCAACGATGAAAACATAGCTGTCGGTGTGAAAGTAGCCGCCGGTAACGGCGTATTCAATGACAACAACTTGGCAGCTGGCTACAAAACCAAAGCAGGCAACGGTTTTGACAATAACCAAAACACAGCTATTGGCGTGGAAGCAGCCGCAGGCAACGGCAAGCATAATGACAATAATGCTGCGATCGGGCACGAAGCTGCTGCCGGTAATGGCAAGTACAATGACCGGAACTTAGCAGTTGGCCATGAAGTAGCTGCTGGGAATGGTCTGGATAATGACCGGAATGCCGCTCTTGGCGTAAAAGCAGCCGCCGGCAACGGCGCATTCAATGACAACAATCTGGCAATCGGCAAGAAAGTAGCCGCCGGCAATGGAATTGGAAATGATGAAAACGTGGCAATTGGCTACAAATCAGCAGCTGGCAATGGCATCGGCAACGATGAAAACATAGCTGTCGGTGTGAAAGTAGCCGCCGGTAACGGCGCATTCAACAATAAAAATCTGACTGTCGGCTATAAGGCGGCTGCAGGCAATGGCGTCGGCAACGATGATAACATTGCGCTTGGAGCAAAAGCATCCGCCGGTAACGGCGAAGGTAACACCGGCAACCTTGCGATTGGGAATAAGGCTCAGGCAGGCAATGGATCTTATCAGTCAGGCAATACCGCTTTAGGCGCTGGCGCTAAAGCTTATGGAACAAATAATGTAGCTGTAGGAGCAGGCTCTGCAAATGACGCAAGGAACAATACTGTTTCCGTGGGTTCAAAAGACCACGAGCGGCAGATTACTAACGTGCAAGCAGGAGTTTATCCTACAGACGCTATTAATTTCGGTCAGCTCAGCTCGCTCGATCACCGGGTAGATCAGGTAGGCGCGATGTCTGCGGCCATATCCGGCTTAGCCCCTCTGTCCTACAAGCCGGATCAACCCACTCAGGCTGCTTTCGCAATGGGCACCTACTCAGGTGAAAAAGCATTCGCATTGGGTATTTACCACTATACAAAGCGTGACGTTCTCCTTAACGCGGCTTTAGCGTTCAGCGGGGGCGAAAAGATGGGACGCCTGGGAGTATCATTTAAGTTTAGCACCGGAAAGGATCATGAGGAAGATGCGCCTGCTTTAGCTCCTGTGAAACAGACTGAGAGCCCAATTGCGGTTCCTGTTGCCCCAGCTGCTGAAGTGGGGGATAGCGCTCCGATTAGCCTGAATGATATTAATGATTTAAAGGTAACTGACCAGGATCTCAAAGCAGATACGACAGCCGCCTAAAACAAATGAACTGCCGGGGTGCGCAAAGTTCCCCGGCAGTTTCACGTTCGCCCGGCATGATTGCTGAACTGATGGGCTGAAAGAAGCCCTGTTGCCTAATCAATGGGAAGGCAACAGGTTTTGCAAAGCCTTTTTATATTGGCTGGGATTAGTGTTGGTGATGCGTTTAGTGTTTGAACGATATGGCAGCGAAGAAAAGACTGCGGCGGGCCCGTGGCAAAAGGAAGTAATACCCTTCGTAAATATTTGCTGCCAAGAAGGGAATGTTGGGTAGAGGCACGAAGGTTAAGGCAATAATATGATAGGCGGCTAGTAGCCCAGCAGGGTAGTTGCCTTTCTGCTGAATAGTGCTTGGGAACGCTGTTTAATCGCACCCCAATACGACACACGGCGCTGGGTAAAAGCTATCACGAGGAGAGGTGTCAAGCGGATATGCGAAAAATGTTTGCGATGCTGCTGGTGGTACTGTTGCTGCTGCCAACAACGGCCGGCATGGCGGGCGAGTCTGATAATTTTTGGCAATTAGCCAGTGCTAGTGCAGACCAAAGCGGCGCCGGGATCGCCGTCGAGTTCATAGCAGGCGGGCCGGTTACACCTCCGGATCGTCAGTATGAATTCGGTGCATGGAAGGTGACGGTCCGCAATAGCGGGAGCAAACCCGTCGACCATATCCAATTCCGTCTGAACATATATTACCAGGACGACAATTCGCTGCTGTATTCGCAAGTGCATACGGTTAATCTTCATTTGGATCCGCAGGATGTTTTGATGTCGACGCCCTTTCCCTTAAAGCAAAAAATTGCAGTCGGCATTTTGCGCATCTCATGGAATGCGGAGCTTATAAGAGCGTGGTAGACTGCCTGGCATGCCTGCTTACGCTAAAGAGATCGGGGTGAGCCAAAGTGATATCAACCGGTAAGTAGGATAATCGTCTGTTGACGGCTGTATCTAAAAAAATCGCCCCCTTGCAGTAACTCTTAAGTTGCAGTATACTATCTGTGTAATATTCCATATCTTGGGGGCGTAGCTCAGCTGGGAGAGCGCTTGGTTCGCATTCAAGAGGCCGTGGGTTCGAATCCCATCGTCTCCACCAGGAATTATAAAAAAGCTTTGCAAGATTTGTACCGCAAAGCTTTTTTGTTTTGGCAAAACAGCGAGACCAGTCGTATTTTACAATATATACTGTAATTACAATAATTACTATAAAACTACATGGTATCGACGATGGCCGCTGTAATTCGGCGCCAATTTGCCAGTTCGTATTCTGCCTGAGCCAGGTAGCCGGGGTCGTTGAGTTGCTGGAGCTTGAGCAGGATGGTTTCAATTTCATCCGCATCCTTGAGGGCATTTTTCAAAAAAGCGATAGTCTGGCTGCGCTCGGAAACAGATTTCTTGAGATAGGCCGCAACATGATGAACAAGACCGGTAACCAGCAGGCTCTCGGCAAGGCCTAAATCATTATGCAAATAAAACAGCCGCTCGTCAATGGCACGCAGGTAATCTTCAGGCGTAGCAGCTAAAAGCTCCTGGCCGTCTTCCCACCGGCAGCCGAGATCTTGGGCCAATGTTACCAGGAGGTCCGGGTAGGCAATTGTTTGGGGGTTGGTTTCAGCATGCCAGCGTCTTAATGCCGTGACGAAGGTTTCCGCCAATGTCATAAATAATCACCTTTTCAATAATTGTTATTAAATAGAATTCTTTGTTTATTTGCAAGACCCTTTTTCTGTGCAGAAAATTTTGAAGATATATATTCTTTGACAAACATTGGAGGTAGTGGTACACTCGATTCGGAAAACTCCGGACGGACAAATTTGAACAATCCGTCGGATGGACCCGAAGGCGGGATTGCCCCACTGAAAAGTCGGTATTCTGGCGTAGAAACCGAACTGGGAAAAACCGTGTCCCGTCATTTCGACTTATATCCTCAAGGAATAAGAGCGGAGGGAATGAGAAATGGAAAAAAAGGCGTATCTTCAGCCCAGGGCTGCTACCAGACAGTTAGCAGTCGTCGGCATGCTGTCCTCGATTTGCATTATTCTCGGAATGACAGGCTATGGTTTTATCCCGCTGCCGACAGCCAAAGCAACCATAATGCATATTCCGGTGGTAATCGGCGCCATCCTGGAAGGTCCGGTCGTGGGGATGCTGATCGGCTTGATTTTCGGCATCTTCAGTATCATTCAGAACATGACAGCCCCTAATATTCTGTCGTTTGCCTTTTTAAACCCACTTGTTTCGGTGGTTCCGCGCGTAATGATCGGCATTACCGCCTATTATGCCTACCGCATGGTCAAGGTTAACAACCAGGCGGTCCGCATTGGTGTAGGCGCGGCTATCGGCTCGCTGACCAATACGCTGGGTGTTCTGGGGATGATTTATATTCTTTATGCGGCGGAATTTGCGGCTGTCCGCAATATTAATCCGGAAACCGTGCTGAAAGTGGTGTACGGCATTGCCATGATGAACGGCATACCGGAGGCCATTATTTCGGTGATCGTTACTATACCGGTTGTTGCCGCGGTGAAGAAAGTCCGCGGCTAGATAGAATAGATTGCAAAACGGGTTTTGGCGTGAATGCCAAAACCCGTTTTGCAATCTTACTCTGCATCATAGTCGCACATGAGAAGCGGCAGTCGCCCCTGTTTGGCCAAAAACAGCCGGTTTTCCACTTCGTGCCAGTTGACGAGTTGTATCCATGACCGGACGTAGTTTTCGCGCCGGTACTGATAATCAAGATAATAGGCGTGTTCCCAGACGTCAAGGACCAGGATGGGAATTGAGCCCCATTGGGTCAGGTCCTGATGCTTTTCGGCATTTAAAATCTCCAGTCGCTCCCAGGCCGGGTTCCAGACCGCTAAGGCCCAGCCGGATGCTTCGACTTTGACAGCCGCGTTGATAAACTGGGCCATAAAGGCGTCGAAATTGCCAAAATAACGATTAATTTCCCTAAGGGTATGCGGCCCGGGTTTGCCGCCGGCAGCGGGCGGTGCCATGACTGTCCAATAGATGCTGTGGAGAATGTGGCCCGAACCATGGAAAGCCAGTTCACGCTCCCAATGCTTAATCAAAGCAAAGTCGTTTTTTTTGCGGGCTTCGCTTAAAGCCAGCTCCGCGTTGTTAAGACCTTCGATATAGGCTTTATGATGCTGGTTATGATGGATTTCAATGGTTTCGGCTCCGATTATCGGTTCCAACGCGTAATAGGGATAGGGGAGAGGTGGCAGCTTGTGCTTGCCGGGGGGCACCGATTGTTGTTTCATTGCCAGACCTCCTGCAGGCCAAAATCGGGATCATTACATTCTATGCCTTCAGGCGATCTGGCGTGCCGTGGGAGGATGTACCAAGTCGCGTTAGTGTAAAGTTATTGTAGGAGTTTTTAAGAGCAAAAAAGAAGAAGACAGCACCGTCCTTGCCCGGACGAGTAACCGAAAACGATTACTCAGAGGTGTTGTCTTCTATGAATATCATTCGCTCACTCCTGCCATTATTCCTCTCTATAATTGAAATGGTTTTAAGTACCTTATCTGGTAAAGTCGACTACCAAACGTTCCAACAACAATTAGCCAACAAGCTGAATGAAGTAGGCCGCGAAGTTACAAAATTTGTTCTGGAAGAGCTGGATCAGCAAATTAAGCAGGACAAAAGCAAGCGTCCAGGCTGGCAGGTATGCCGCGTGGGTGATCAAAAAGAGATTGTCACTTGCTTTGGAGCCATTCGTTATAAAAGAACTTACTATCGTCATAAAACAACCCGGCAATACGCATATCTCGTAGATGAGCAGGCAGGCTATAAGCCGCATATGCGTGTCGATCAAGAAGTAAAGGCTAAATTGGTATCCTGTGCAGCCGATATGGCATACCGCAAAAGCGCCAAGGCAGTAGGTGATGCATGTGGCGGTATTACGCTTAGCGGCC
>JAOACF010000015.1 GCA_026417995.1 Negativicutes bacterium | reverse complement strand
GCCATTGGATTAAGGCCGGAAGGCAAGGGGCAGCCATCCGACTGAAGGCCTATTGCCCGGAGGAAAAGCCGGGACTGCGCGCTGATGGTATTGCGTCTGCCGCCATGTTACACTAAAGGCATGACAGGGAGGAGGCCGGAGAATGAAATCCCTAATTCGCCTGTTTATTCTGGCAGGATGCATAATAATCGGGTTGATGGCAGGGGGCTGCATGCAGCAAGCGGCGAAAATGGTGCCGGCACCGGCTGCTGTCAGGCCGACAGTAACCGTATATGTAAGCGGCCAAGTCGAGCGGCCCGGCGTCTATGAGGCGGCCAAAGGCAGTACGCTGGCGGAGGTGATCAGTTTAGCCGGCGGATTTACCGCGAGCGCGGACAGGGCGGCGGTTAATCAGGAAGAAACCGTGCATCAAACTACGCAGGTGTATGTTCCGGCGCTGGGTGAAGCGAAACCTCAGTCCCCGACTGGCAGCGGCGTTCCGGCGGCGCGGGAAAGAGGGGAGAGCGTCCCGCCGCGTGAAGTGAAATCGCCCAATGTGCACCGCCCGTCAGCTTCGCCCAGTGAACTCGAACGCCGCATGCTTGACCTTATCAACCGGGAGAGAACCAGCCGCGGCCTTAAGGCGCTGGTATTAGACGCCGACTTAACGCGATCGGCCCGTCTTAAGAGTCGGGATATGGTTGAGAACAACTATTTTGCGCACGAATCGCCGCGGTATGGCACAATGTCCGAACTATTTGCGCGTGAAGGAATTACCTATCATCTGGCCGGCGAGAACCTGGCCGTCGCCGGAACGCTGGAACAGGCCCACCGGGGGTTGATGAACTCACCCGGTCACCGCATGAACATACTCAATCCGCCGTATACGCGCATAGGCATCGGTATAGTTCAGGACAGCGGGCGAGGGTTAGTAATCACACAGCATTTCGCAGGCTGAGCGATGGCCAGCAAAAATATCTGACATCTGTCTCTGACACCAAATAACAAGTGATCTGACGGATTTGGCATATTTCTGACAAATTATTTCCCGGGAAATTGATTTATGTCGGTTTTCCTGCGAGCTTTTTCGCACCTTTGACAAGGGTGTGCAGGAATACCGATTTAATTTTTTCCTGTGCCAGCATGTGTCGTACAAGCGGCGAATTTTCCACGGCCTGAAAAATCCGGCCTAAGGCCCGGTGACTGAGGCGGGTGGGATCGTCAAAAAGCAGGTTGGATAGCTTGCCGCGTTCAATCGCCATGGCAATATATCTGTCAAAAGCGGTCTCCGGCGTGAACACGCGCCGCGCGCGCGGCTTCATGCTAATCGCGCCAAATTTGCAGGCTGGCTGGCAGACGCCGCATCCCAGACATAAATCAGTCAGGCAGTAGGCCTCGCTGAGTACAGATTCGGTGCCGGCATACTTATCTTTCAGGCCAATTGCGTCAATCGGACAGGCTTTAAGGCATGCGCCGCAGCCCCGGCATTTATTCGGGTCAACGGTCATTAACCAGTTGGAGGTAACGACAGCATTGCGGATATTGAAGGTTTTTATGGCCTGAAACATGCCGCAGCAACAGCCGCAGCAATTGCAGATATAGCCAACGCCGTGCCGGACGTTATCAGCTATTTGCGCCAGGCCCGCTTCTTTCGACTGCTCCACGATCGTCAGCGCTTCTCGCTTGTCAATTTGCTCGGCCAGACCGTTCCGGACGAGAATTGCGGCGCCCTGATTGAAGGTCAGGCAGGTTCTTTGTTCATGATGACACGCTTTGCCCAAATGACTGGCTTTGTGGCGGCAGGCGCACAGCGAAACGGCGGCTAGGGATGCTTCTTCGATGATCCGGCTGGCGCGTTCATAGTCCAAAATTTCATTGTACATATCGCCGGGAAGGTTTTCTTCCCGTGTCAAGGCGCGGCCGATTTGCGTCGAACCATCGAACACGGAGTGCGCGAACCGGTCGTCCTGCAGCATATATTCTTCAAACAGAGAGGCCAACTCGGCAAGCGGCAGATCATTGCGCGCCCGCATGAAAGTGAACTCAAAAAAGCCAATGACTACAGGCGCTAAAACAACATAGCGCCGGCCATTGTATTCCGCGTCAAAAACCAGCCCTCGCTTGGCCATGCTGCTGACCATTTCCGCCAATCTTGCTTCCTCCATGCCCAGCTTGCGGGCAAGTTCGCTCATAAGCGTGGGGCGCAGGGGAATTTGTCTGGCAAAATCAGCCTCCTCCGCGGAAAAAAGCATTTGCAGGATTTTTATAAATACCGGCGAATAGGGAGCGCCGGTAATATTCCGGTCAAGACGCTGCTGCAGCAAATGATATGACCGGTCGTCGGCAAGAATATGCCCCATGATCAGTCCTCCTGGCCGCGAACTTATTTATGTTTATTGTTGCATGCGGTATACTGCCTGTCAATTATTTCCTTGAGGGAATGGCAAAAAGCGTCACTACGCAGCAGGAGTTCCGGTTATTTGGTACGAAGCAATAAATACAGTACAACAAATGGAGTGGCTGAATGTCGCAAAAACGTGTATACATCATGATGATTGCCGCAACGCTGTTCTGGTCGGGCGCGTTTATTGCCGGCAAGCTGTCGGTGCGGGAGTTTCCGCCCTTCTCCCTCACCTTTTTCCGTTTTTTAATCGCCCTGCCGTTTATCTTTGCCATTCTCTATTACCGGCAGCCACAGGACTGGGCGCCCCGCAAGCAGGAATGGCGTCCGCTGCTTTTGCTGGGAGTGCTGGGGACGGGGCTTTATCATGTGCTGTTTTTTACCTGCCTGCGCTACACGACGGCGATTAATTCATCGCTCATCGGTTCGACCAACCCGATGATGACGACGCTGCTGGCTTTCTTATTTTTCCGTGAAGCGATCAGCCGCCGGAAGATCGCCGGCATACTGCTTTCCTTTACCGGCGTTTTTTTGATTATTACCAACGCTGACTGGCAGGTTCTGCGTGACCTTAGTTTTACCGCGGGGGATGTGCTGATGTTTGCCGCTGCCTGGTGTTGGGCCTGGTACTCGGTATACAGCCGGTATACCATGCGATGCTATGCTATCTCGCCGCTAAAAGTCACCGCGTATACTTTCCTGATATGCACGCTTGCCGCGCTGCCATTTGCCGTTTGGGAAAAACCGGCTGTCTACCTGCAGGGCGTGACAATCGGAGGGTGGCTGTCAGTGGTGTATATGGCGATATTTGCGTCCGTATTGGGCTACCTGTTTCAACTGGTGGCCATTCAAGAGATTGGCGCGCCGCGCACCAACGTTTTCTTTAATCTTGTGCCCGTGTTTACAACAATACAGTCGGTGGCTTTCCTGGGCGAGACCTTTACTGTCGCCAAAATGATCAGCGCCTGCTTCGTACTTACCGGTGTTTATATTGCCACTAGGCCGGAGGAGCCGGCAGCGGCGGTAAAATCGCCAAAAATATAATTAAAAAGCCTATTGACAAAAGTCCGGCGCGCTGGGATAATGTATACAAAGTAACACATTTGGCGTAAGAAAGTGCATCTAGGGTTCCGCAGCTATGGCTGGGCTGGTCCGAGCGATGCAAAGCGCGGCGATGAGTTGCGCTACACCGTGGGTATAAAAGACCCTGCGGAAGGTTTCTTGCAAAAACAAGAGAACTTCACCAGGGTCTTTTTGTATACTGAAAAATTTATACGGCAACAAGTGATGATTGGGATTAAAGCGCAATTTAACCTGCCACAGAGAGCCGGTGGACGCTGCGAGCCGGTGCGGGAGTTGACGCCGTTACGTCACCCATGAACTTCGCTATTGAACTGTATACTGTATGCTGAAATGCGGTATACATAAGAGTGCGACGCGATCCGGGCGTTAGCCGGAGCCGGCCCAAACCGGCGGCATGAGTACAATGTAGGGTGGTACCGCGGTAACCCGCCCCTATCGGCAAGCAGAGACTTGCCGATAGGGGCTTTTTTATTTTAGCAAAAGGGAGGGAGGAGCGGATGAAACATGTATTGTCAGCGCTGGTGCAAGACCAGCCGGGGGTTTTGGTGAGGGTAGCCGGGATGTTTACCCGCCGGGGTTTTAATATTGAGAGTCTGGCGGTAGGGCGAACCCATATTGACGGCTATTCTCGCATGACAGTCGTGGTTTCAGGAGATCATTCGGTGGTTGAGCAGGTAATCAAGCAACTGAGAAAGATACTGGAAGTTGTTTCGGTGCAGCTATTATCCGACAGTCCGAGCGTAACCCGCGGGATGGCGCTCTTAAAGGTGAATGCCGGCGAACGCCGTTCCGAAGTCCTGAAGCTGGCTGAGGTATTCCGCGCTAATGTCGTGGATATTTCCGAACCGACGGTTACGCTGGAAATCACCGGTGATGACGAAAAAATACGGGCGTTCACCGAGCTTATGGCGCCATTTGGCATTGCCGAAATGGTTTCAACCGGGCAAATCGGCTTAAAGCGCGGTTCAGCTACTATTTATCAATTTAGGGAGTGTGGGTACTATGAGCAGAATGTTTTATGAGCAAGATGCAAAGTGGGAAATAATGAGCGGCAAGACGGTCGCGGTAATTGGCTACGGCAGTCAGGGGCATGCCCATGCGCTTAACCTTCATGATAACGGGGTCGAGGTCATTGTAGGGCTTTACCAGGGAAGCAAATCCTGGGAAAAAGCGCAGCGCGACGGCCTCAGGGTCGCCGCTGTAGGGGATGCGGTTAAGGCTGCTGATATCACGATGATCCTCATTCCGGATGAAAAACAGGCGAAAGTCTACCGCGAGGAGATCGCACCCAACCTTAAGCCCGGATCGGCGCTGGCTTTTGCGCACGGCTTTAATATCCACTTTAATCAAATCGTTCCCCCGCCTAATGTCGACGTATTTATGGTGGCGCCGAAAGGGCCAGGGCATTTGGTGCGGCGGGTGTTTACCGAAGGCAAAGGCGTGCCCTGCCTGATGGCGGTGCAGCAGGATTTCAGCGGTCATGCCCAGGAGCTTGCGCTGGCATATGCCCGGGGCATCGGCGGCGCCCGTGCGGGCGTAATTGTCACTACCTTTAAAGAAGAAACCGAAACCGACTTATTTGGTGAACAGGCTGTGCTTTGCGGCGGCGTAACCGCACTTATCAAAGCTGGATTTGAAACGCTGGTGGAGGCAGGTTATCAGCCGGAAGTCGCCTATTTTGAGTGTCTCCATGAAATGAAACTGATTGTCGATTTGATGTACGAAGGCGGTATGGCCGGCATGCGCTATTCGGTCAGCGATACTGCGGAGTATGGCGACTATGTGACCGGCGGGCGCATTGTTACGGAAGCCACCCGCGCCGAAATGCGTCAGATATTGAAAGAGGTACAAAACGGAACTTTCGCAAGAAACTGGATACTGGAAAATCAGGCGAACCGGCCGCTGTTCAGCGCTCTCCGGAGACAGGAAGCCGAGCATCAAATCGAGCGGGTTGGCGCAGAGCTGCGAAGCATGATGCCCTGGCTGAAAAAATAAAGCCGGCTGTGCAGGGAAAGGAGGGAGCCTGTGTGCGGCTATCAGGAGCAGCTATTATTGTTGAATGCTTGAAAGAACAAGGAGTTGACACGGTTTTCGGGTATCCGGGCGGTGCGATCCTTCCCTTGTATGATGCGCTTCTGGCCGCTCCCATCCTGCATGTTCTTACCGCTCATGAACAGGGGGCGGCCCATGCGGCGGACGGATATGCGCGGGCGAGCGGCAAGGTCGGAGTATGTATCGCTACATCGGGGCCGGGCGCCACAAATTTAGTGACCGGCCTTGCCGCCGCTTTTATGGACTCCGTTCCGGTTGTTGCCATTACCGGACAAGTGCCGACAAGCCTTTTGGGACGGGATGCTTTTCAGGAAGTGGACATTACCGGCATCACCATGCCCATTACTAAGCATAACTTTATTGTCAAAGACGTAAAGCGTTTGGCCGAGATCCTCAGGTACGCTTTTAAAATCGCATCTTCCGGCCGCCCGGGACCGGTCCTGGTGGATGTACCGCGAGACGTGCAGACGGCGCATGCGGAGTTTACTCCTGCAGTCCCTTCGGAAGAGAGCAACGCCCCGGTGCCAGCCGCGCAGGCGCAGGCGCTTGCGCAGGCGGCTGCGGCAATCAGCCAGGCAGAAAGGCCGCTGATTGTCGTAGGCGGAGGGGCAGTTACCGCCGGCGCTTCCCGGGAAATCCGGACGCTGGCGGAAAAGTGCCGTATTCCGGTAGTCAGCACCTTGATGGGCTTAGGGGCGTTTCCCGCATCACATGAGCTGTTCTTGGGAATGACGGGCATGCATGGTTCTAAGCCGGCTAATAACGCGGTGCATGCTGCAGACGTTATTATCGCTGTCGGCAGCCGGTTCAGCGATCGTGTCACCGGCGACCGCCAGCGGTATACGCAGGGAAAAATCCTGATTCATATCGACGTTGATCCGGCAGAGATCCACAAAAATGTTGACACCCATCTCGGCTTGGTGGGCAACACCCCGGCAATTATCGCCGAGCTTGCGGCGGCTTGCAAAGCGAAGAACTTGGCTGGATGGCAGGCGATGCTTGAAAAGTGGCGGAATGAAGCCAGCTTTGTGTACCGGGAGGATACTTTGAATGCGCCCTGGATCATGCGCCATATCGCCGCGCAAACCGCTGACGGCTCCTATGTATACGTAACGGATGTCGGACAGCACCAGATGTGGGCGGCACAACATCTGGCCATTGAGGCGCCGCGCACCTGGCTTACTTCGGGGGGGCTGGGAGCTATGGGCTTTGGTCTGCCGGCAGCGGTGGGGGCGCAGTTCGGCGTTCCGGATAAGCGGGTTATTCATTTTGCCGGCGACGGCGGCTTCAAGATGACGGGAGCAGAGCTGTATACCGCAGCCAATCATGATTTACCCATTATTTCGATTATTATTAATAACAATTGCCTCGGCATGATCCGCCAGCTTCAGCATGTATTCTTTGACCGGCGCTATACCGCGTGCGCCTTAAAACCGGTGGACTTTACCGCTTTTGCCGGCGCATTCGGCATCAAAGCGATGGTGGCGTCAAGCCCGGACGAGTTTGCGCAGGCCTTCGCTTTAGCGCTGAAAACCACAGGCCCGGTCGTGATTGTGGCGAACATCGCAACAGATGATTTAGTAACGCCGATGACTGTGCCGGGAACGGGAGTAAATCAATTCGTGTCCATCCCTTAATATGAGGAGGAGAGTGTATGGAAAAGCGTCCGGAGCATAATGCCGAACAGATTAAGCATGTCGGCGGCGTAACCGACGAAATTGGCGGCGTGGATCCTCGCGCCGATGAGAACCTCATGCGATTGTCGACAGTAGCCTAAAGCTAAGACAAGGCAACCGGCCCAACTGCGGCATGCCCGCGGTTGGGCCGGTTTTTAGCATTTCATTCTTGTTAACGAAATTCCTGCAGTCGCTTGCGGAAAACGGCTGTTGTTTCCTGGCTTTCATCCAGCAGGTAAACGCGGCCGGGGTTGCCGGCGCGGTCATAATCGATGCCATTCCACCAGATGGCGACCTTAATATTGGGGTAGCGGCGGATTTGCCCGAACATAGTCTCAAGCCAGGCAACTTTATTGCCGCCGGTGGAATTGGAACCGAATTCGGTAATCATGAACGGCTTGGCAAAAACGCTGCTGTAGGCGGCGTAGAGCGGGTCATAGATAGCGGCGAACTCGCGCCAGTGCTCCCCGGGAAAGTAAGTTCCGGTATTATAGCCGGTAAGGCCGATAATATCTACATATTCATCTCCCGGATAATACATATAGGCATGGTTCCATTTAAAGTCCGGGCGGGAAACATCGTGCGGGTTCCAGACCCAGAGCACATTATCGGCGCCGTTCTGGTCAAAGATGGTGTGGATATACCGCCAAACCGCCTTGTATATTTCCGTGTCCTTGCCGGTATAATAGGCGGAATACCAGCACCAGTCACCGTTCATTTCATTATTCAGGCGGAACAGTACGGGGTGGCCGAAATCTTTGAGTTTACGGGCATAGGCATGAAAATAATCGTCGTAGCGACCGTCTAAAATGGCGTAGAGCAAATGTGCGTTGGATCGTTCGGTATGTACAAGCGCATTGGCTTCTTCCGCGAGGACGGTCTGCAGCGTAAGCTCCACATAGCGCCCTTCAGCAAAGGCTTTCAGCAAGCCGCGCACCGGCGCTTGCTCATCGATGCCCTGATAGCGCAGCAGAAAGGGAAACTTGAAGTCCACTTTGTTTTCCAGGTCGGCCAGATAATTCAAGTTTTCCGGCGCGGATGGCTCAAATACGCCCCAGGTTAATGACGCTTCCGGCGCAAAGTATTTCTGCCAAAAAGCGCTTGTTTCCGCGCTCAGGCGCCTGTGCGGCATTTCTAGGGCCGGGTAGTTGCGGGGCGTACCCTGCCTGCCGGTTAAGAAAAAACTGTCAATTATTGTGCGATACGCGGCAAAAGGCCGGGTGGATTTGATGAATACGGTGTAAACTTCATGCGCGTTTTTGATAAATTCTGCACTGACGTAATGGTTTTTATCATTAGCCAGCCTGGCCAGCTTCGGCCGGTTCCAGGACAGCAGATGCACGCGAATGCCGTTCACTTCTTCCCAGACGTCTTCCGTCACCGTGAAATACGGGCTCTGGTATAGCGGACGGTTGCCGTAATACACATAAGCGTCAGCGTTTGAGATTGTTCCCCGGAAGTCGTCGTAATAGATCTCGATCTGCGCTTCCGGACCGGCAAACACGGTGCGCACCGTTCCGTAAGTCAAGTCGGGCTGCATGCCTGAGGGGATGAGCAGGCTATAACCGTGAGCGTAATCGGTATATTGGACCATTTCCTCATTGCAAGACAGGATTGCCTTGAGATCATCTTGCGGCGAGGCGGTGTTTTCCGCCTGGGGTATGCCGTTGATAAGATAAGCTGTGCCGCCGGCGGATGCCTGCAGCGAGGGCGGCAGCGTGCTCAGCAGCATTGCTGCCAGCGAAGCGGCAATTATTTGGCTTAGTAATTTGTTCATGCAGCATGTACCTCGGCTGAAATAGTAGATAACAAATTTCGTCATTCTACGATAATAGACCTGCCTGACAAGCGCCATAAAATTAGATCATAATCATAAAACATCCGGTGGCAGCCGCGCCGAAGCCGCAAGATTTAATCGCGAAAAATAGATTGCATGCTATTGACATGGACTTTTGTCATGGTATAATGTATACAAAATCACAAAAATACCAAGAAAGTGCATCTAGGGTTCCGCTGGTGTCAGGTCTGGTCCGAGCGATGCAAAGCGCGGCGATGAGTTGCGCTACACCGTGGGTATAAAAGACCCTGCGGAAAGTTTCTTGTAAAGAGAAATTTCCCGCAGGATTTTTTTACTGTTTGCAAGTTGCATAGTGGTATCGGTAATGACTGGGAAAAAGCCGCAGGACGTCCGTTGCAGAGAGCCGGTGGAGGTGCGAACCGGCGCGGCGCTGCAGGTGAAGCTCGCCCAGGAACTCTTCCGCTGAAAACCGGTAGGCGGAAGCGCTGACCAGGCGTTATTGGAATGAGACCCAAGTAGGGTGGTACCGCGGCACACCCCGCCCCTATTGACCAGCAAGGTCAATAGGGGCTTTCTGTTTGCGGCAAGTTAGGAATGCGGCGGTAGCCCCGGTTAGGAGAGAAAAATTAGAGGAGGCGGAAAAAATGGCACAGAGGACAATTATGATCTTTGATACTACGCTGAGGGATGGCGAGCAGACGCCAGGGGTTAATCTGGAAATGGCCGAGAAGATTGAAATCGCGCAGGCGCTGGCTAAGCTCCGCGTGGATGTGATCGAGGCCGGTTTTCCGGTGGCTTCTCCCGGCGATTTTGCCGGGGTGAGCGCCGTAGCCGCTCAGGTTAAAGGGCCGGTCATCGCCGCTTTAGCGCGGGCCGAAAAAAAAGATATTGAAATTGCGGCCGAAGCGATCAGGAAAGCCGAGCGCCCGCGCATTCATACCTTTATCGCTACCAGCGACATTCACCTCGCCTATAAACTGAAGATGACGCGGCAACAAGTCTTGGATGCAGCCGAAGCAGCCGTTAATTATGCCCGGAAATTTGTCGAGGATGTGGAATTTTCCGCGGAAGACGCCTCGCGTTCCGACTGGGACTTTCTCTGTCAGGTATACGCGGCGGCAATCCGCGCCGGGGCCACCGTCATCAATGTGCCTGACACTGTCGGCTACACGACGCCCGGAGAGTTCGGCCGCCTGATCCGCTATATCCGCGATAACGTACCCGGCATCGAGCAGGCGGCCATTAGCGCCCATTGCCACGATGACCTGGGATTGGCGATTGCCAATTCGCTGGCGGCGGTTGAGAACGGGGCTACGCAAATCGAATGCTGCATCAACGGCCTAGGCGAGCGCGCCGGCAACGCTTCGCTGGAAGAAGTCGTGATGGCGTTAGCCACCCGCAGTGAATATTACCGGGCGTCCACGCGCATCGATACCCGGCAGATCTACCGCACTTCTCGCCTGGTGAGCACGTTGAGCGGGATTGTCGTCCCGCCCAACAAAGCCATCGTCGGCGACAACGCGTTTGCGCACGAATCCGGTATTCATCAGCACGGTGTTTTAAATAATCCGTTTACCTATGAGATTATGCGGCCGGAAACCGTCGGCGCCAGCAAAAGCAGTATTGTACTTGGCAAACACTCCGGACGCCACGCTTTCGAGGAGCGGCTGCAATCAATGGGGTATGAGCTGGATGCGGCGGCGATCACGGCATTGTTCGCCAAATTCAAAGAGCTGGCTGACCGGAAAAAGACGGTGTATGACCGGGATATTGAGGCGCTGGTTACCGATACGGCGCTCGCTAAAACTGAAATGTACCGCCTGATCTATCATCATGTCGTCAGCGGCACGCAGACGCTGGCCACCGCTTCGGTTCGCCTGGAAGGCGCAAGCGGCATAGTGGAAGAAGCGTGCTGCGGCGATGGGCCGGTGGACGCCACTTTCAAGGCGATTGAAAAAGCGATAGGCGTCAGCATTTGTCTTAAGGATTATCAGATCAAAGCAGTCACCTCGGGCGAGGATGCATTGGGCGAAGCTACCGTGTGGGTTGAACAGGACGGCATGACGTTCAGCGGACGCGGATTAAGCACAGATATTATCGAAGCGAGCGCTAAGGCTTACGT
The DNA here is from genome assembly GCA_026417995.1 of Negativicutes bacterium. Lineage (GTDB taxonomy): Bacteria > Bacillota > Negativicutes > Sporomusales > JAOACF01 > JAOACF01. Next base: position 21,837 of record JAOACF010000015.1, on the reverse strand, counting down.
AAGCGCGATTAACAAAATGTTCGCCGCGTGCGGCAGGCAGGGCGCTCCCCAAGCGGCAGGAGGGAATTAACATGGCAATGACAATGACGGAAAAAATATTGGCGCGCGGCGCCGGCCTCGACAGCGTCACTCCCGGGCAGCTTATCAAATGCCGGCTTGATCTCGTGCTGGCGAACGATATTACCGGACCCCCGGCAATCCAGGAGTTTGCAAAGATTGGCCGCCCGGTATTTGACCCGGCGAAGATTGCGCTGGTGCCTGACCACTTTACGCCGAATAAAGACATAAAAAGCGCGGAGATGGCCAAAGCGGTGCGCGAGTTTGCCGCCAGGCACGGGATTGTCAACTACTTCGAAGTGGGACGCATGGGGATTGAGCATGTGCTGCTGCCGGAAGTCGGTTTGGTGGCTCCGGGTGAAATTATTATCGGCGCCGATTCGCATACTTGCACGTATGGCGCGCTTGGCGCATTTGCTACCGGCGTCGGCTCAACCGACCTGGCGGCGGCCATGGCAACAGGTGAAACTTGGTTTAAGGTTCCGTCCGGCATCAAGGTCAATTTGCGCGGCAAGCCGCCCCGGTGGGTCGGCGGCAAGGATATCATCTTAACCCTTATCGGTATGATCGGTGTCGATGGTGCCCGGTATCAATCGCTGGAATTTGCCGGTGAAGGAGTGGCTGCGCTGACGATGGCCGACCGGCTGACAATCGCCAACATGGCGATTGAGGCTGGCGGCAAGAACGGTATTTTCCCCGTCGACGAGGTTACATTGAAGTACTTAGAGGGACGGGTTGAACGGCCATTTACGGTGGTAACCGCCGATGACGACGCGGTGTATGAACGGGAGATAGAGATAGATCTGTCGGCGCTGACGCCGGTAGTCGCGCTGCCGCACCTGCCGGAGAATGTAAAGGCGGTTAATACCTTGCCGGAAATCACCATTGATCAGGTAGTGATCGGTTCATGCACCAACGGCCGCATCGAGGATTTGGCGCAGGCGGCGGAAGTGTTTGCTCACGGCGGCGTCCATCCCCGCGTCCGGGCGATCATTATCCCGGGCACTCAGCAGGTCTACCTGGAAGCCATGCAGCGCGGTTATATTGAGACATTTATTAAAGCCGGCGCCGTTGTCAGCACGCCGACCTGCGGCCCGTGCCTGGGCGGTTATATGGGGATTTTGGCGGCCGGTGAACGCGCAGTTTCCACTACCAACCGCAATTTCCGCGGCAGAATGGGCCATGTGGACAGCGAAGTGTATCTGGCAGGGCCAGCTGTAGCGGCTGCCAGCGCAATATGCGGACGCATCGCGTCCCCTGAGGAGGTACTCGCATGATTTTAGAGGGAAAGGTTTGGCGCTACGGCGATAATATTGATACTGATGTAATTATACCGGCCCGCTATCTGAATACCAGCGATCCGCAGGAACTGGCCGCGCACTGCATGGAAGATATTGATGCCTCATTTGCCGCAAATGTGCGGCAGGGCGACATCATGGTCGCCGGCAAGAATTTTGGCTGCGGCTCCTCCCGGGAGCATGCTCCGATAGCCATCCAGGCAAGTGGTATTGCCTGCATCATTGCCGATAGTTTTGCCCGCATTTTCTATCGCAACGCAATTAATATCGGCCTGCCGATTATTGAACTCGGAAAAGACGCCGAGCGTATCGGCAGCGGCGACAGCGTCAGGGTTGATCTCCAGGCCGGGATCATCAGCAACAAAACGAGCGGCGAAGAGTTTAAAATTCAGCCGCTGCCCGGCTTTATACGAGATATTGCCCAAGCAGGCGGACTTATCAATTATGTCAGGGGGGGAAAAGCGTGAGCCGTCAGGTCGTAATCATCAAGGGAGACGGGGTGGGCGAAGAAGTTGTCGCGGCTGCCCGGCGGATTTTAACCAAAGCGGCTGACATGTACCGCCTGAATATTAGCTATGAAGAGCATTTGGCCGGGGGCGCCGCCATTGACCGCTGCGGCACGCCCCTGCCGCAAGCGACGATTGACGCTGCCAAACAATCCGCAGCCGTGCTGCTCGGCGCAGTGGGAGGGCCTAAATGGGACAACGTGCCGCCGGCAATCAGAGCGGAAAAAGCAATTCTGGGCCTGCGGCAAGAGCTTGGGCTGTATGCCAACCTGCGGCCGGTGCGCATTACACCGTCTCTTATTCGGCATTCGCCGCTCAAGCCCGAGTATATCGCGGGAGCGGATATTCTGATCATGCGGGAACTGAATGGCGGCGTTTATTATGGCGACCGTCAGGAAGCCGACGCTTCCACCGGCAGGGATACCGCGTGGGATCGGGAGGTTTACAGCAAGAACGAAGTTGCGCGCATCGTGAAAATGGCCTGCGAGGCGGCCCGGAAGCGGCGGGGCAAGGTTGTTTCGGTCGACAAGGCCAATGTTTTGGCAACTTCGCGTCTGTGGCGGAAGACCGCCGAGGAAACCGCAGCAGCTTACCCTGATGTTGCGCTTAGCCATATGTATGTCGATAACTGCGCCATGCAGCTTGTATTAGGCCCGAAAAATTTTGACGTAATTGTAACCAGCAATTTGTTTGGGGATATTTTGAGCGATGAAGCCGCCGTATTGGCCGGGTCAATCGGTATGCTGCCTTCGGCCAGCCTGGGCAGCGGGCCTGGTCTATACGAGCCCATCCACGGATCGGCACCCGATATCGCCGGCAAAGGGGTGGCCAATCCCCTGGGGACGATTCTTTCGGCGGCCATGCTGCTCCGCTATTCGCTTGATTGTGCTCCGGCCGCTGATGCTGTGGAAGCGGCGGTGGAACAGGCGCTTGCTGACGGCTACCGGACAGCCGATCTTTATCAGCCTGGGCTGACAAAGGTTTCGACCGAGGAGATGGCGAATATAGTAGAGGCCCGTATTCAGGGTTAATCGGTCAGCAAAGAGGGAGATAGAGATGCGAAGCGATATTGTCAAAAAAGGCTCTACCCGGGCCGCGCACAGATCTTTATTCTACGCGATGGGTTATACCCCCGAAGAACTCAATAAACCGTTTATTGGCATTGTAAATGCTTTTAATGAAGTCATTCCCGGTCACATTGGCCTGCGCGACGTTACCAATGCCGTCAAGCTCGGCATTACCGCCGCCGGCGGCATGGCGGCGGAATTTCCTGCCATCGGTATCTGCGACGGCATAGCCATGGGCCATGACGGCATGAAATATCCTCTGCCCAGCCGGGAGCTCATTGCCGACTCGATTGAAGCAATGACAATTGCCCATGGCTTCGACGGCCTAGTTTTAGTACCAAACTGCGATAAAATTGTGCCGGGAATGCTGATGGCCGCGGCGCGGCTGAATATACCCGCCGTTGTCGTAAGCGGCGGCCCGATGATGGCCGGCCGCTATGAGGGACGTGACATCAGCGTCAGCACCATGTTTGAAGCGGCCGGCCTTTATGAGGCCGGAAAGATTACGGCGGAGCAGCTTGATCAAATGGAGCGGGCGGCCTGTCCGGGCTGCGGTTCCTGTGCCGGCATGTTTACGGCGAATACCATGAACTGCATGGCGGAAACCCTTGGTATGGCATTGCCTGGCAACGGTACAATACCGGCCGTCCAGTCAGGCGTTCGCACCATGATGGCCAAGCAGGCCGGCGCGATCGCCGTTGACTTGGTGAAAAAAGATATTAAACCGCGCGATATCATGACCCGTGAGGCGTTCGCGAATGCTATCGCTGTGGACATGGGCATCGGCGGTTCATCAAATACCGTGCTGCATCTGACGGCTATCGCCCATGAAGCAGGCGTGGATTTGCCGCTTTCGCTGTTTGAGGAAATCAGCGCCCAAACACCGTATATCGTAAAGCTAAGCCCTGGAGGCACGCATCATATTCAAGACCTCAACGAAGCCGGCGGCATCCCCGCTGTGATGAATGAACTCGCTAAACGCAGCGTTATTCATCGGGAAGCCAAAACCATCGAGGGTACTGTCGGCGAACGGATCGCCGCCGCAGCCATCCGGCGGCCCGATGTCATCCGCACGGTCGATAATCCGTATCGCGACCGGGGCGGCATCGCCATCCTTAGCGGCAACCTTGCCCCGGACGGTGCTGTCGTCAAAGAGAGCGCCGTTGCGGAGGATATGCTGACTTTCCGGGGGACAGCCCGCGTTTTTGATTCGGAAGAAGCGGCAATCGAAGCGATTGTCGGTAAAAAGATTGTGGACGGCGATGTCGTTGTCATCCGCTACGAAGGACCTAAAGGAGGTCCCGGCATGAAAGAAATGCTCAATCCTACCGCCGTGATCGCCGGCATGGGCTTAAAAGTGGCGCTGTTGACGGACGGACGCTTCAGCGGGGCGACACGCGGCGCCTGTGTCGGGCATATCTCGCCCGAAGCGATGGAAGGCGGGCCAATAGCATTGGTAGAAGACGGCGACACGATCCTGCTCGATATTCCCAACCGGGTGCTCCGGCTCGAGGTCAGCGAAACGGAATTGGCCAAGCGGCAAGCGGCCTGGAAGCAGCCTAAGCCGAAAGTCACTACCGGTTATCTTGCCCGTTATGCCCGCCTGGTTACCTCCGCCAATACCGGCGCGGTGCTAAAATAGCGGCCTGACAGACCAGCCTCAACGTCCCTTCCGCAGAAGGGGCTTTCTTTTTTGGTAAATCCCTGCCAACTATGGTATACTATACTGTGTATCAATTACGGGGAGGGTTACATATGGAGAAATTGTCGTTTATTTACAACAGGCAGAGCGTCAGATCATTTACCAATGACAGTATTCCGAATACTGACATTGAAGAAATCATAAAAGCGGCCACTTATGCGCCATCGGGAAAGAATATGCAGAACTGGCACTTCGTGGTGGTCAAAAACAGCGAAAAGATTGCCGCCATTGCGCAGGCAGTGGTAGACCGCAATAAGGAATTGGCCGCTTATCTGCCGGAGGAAAAACGCGCCGCTTTTCAGGGAATGGTTCCCTATCATACCGTGTTTAAAAAAGCACCGGTTGTAATTTTGGTTTTTGCCGGGCCTTATCCAACTATAGCCGAAGACATAGCCGCTGCCGGAACCATGGACAAGGAGCAAATTGCGGCTTTGTCCAGGACGCAGCCGGGGATACAGAACATAGCCGCTGCGATGGAAAACCTGCTCCTGGCGGCTGCCGCCATGGGCTACGGAACTTGCTGGATGACCGGCCCGACCTATGCCGCCGAGCAGATTGCCGCAATTACCGGCTTTAGTAAACCGGGTTACTATCTTGCCGCTATGACGCCGCTGGGCATTCCGGCGGCAGGAAAGTACGTAAACCCGCCGCGCAAACCCCTGGCTGAAGTTTTAACGATAATTGAATAATAAGGAGTGTCGTGCGTGCGTATCTTATCAGGAATACAGCCTTCAGGCAATCTGCATCTGGGCAACTATTTCGCCATGATGAAGCGAATGATTGAATATCAGGAAAACCATGAGCTGTTTTGTTTTCTGGTAAATTATCACGCCCTAACTTCAGTCGTAGATCCGGCGCTGTTAAGGGAAAAAACGCTGGAAGCGGCGACTGATTTTCTGGCGCTGGGATTAGACCCGCACAAGGCAATTTTCTGGGTGCAGTCAGATATGCCTGAGGTGCATGAGCTGGCATGGCTGCTCTCTAATGTTACCGGCATGGGGCTGTTGGAGCGCTGTCATGCTTATAAGGACAAGGTCGCCAAAGGACTGCCCGCCAACCACGGCCTGTTCGCTTATCCGGTCTTGATGGCAGCCGATATCTTAATTTGCGGCGCCAACCGGGTACCGGTAGGCAAAGACCAGAAACAGCATGTCGAGGTCGCCCGCGATATCGCCCAACGGTTCAATGCAACATACGGTGAAACTTTTGTACTGCCGGAGGCCGATATTGAGGACGAGCTGTCGACGGTGCCGGGGACGGATGGGCAGAAAATGTCCAAGTCCTACGGCAACATCATTAATATCTTTGCCGACGAGCAAACGCTCAAACAGCAGGTGATGTCCATCAAGACGGACTCGACGCCGGTCAACGAACCCAAACCAATTGAAGGCAATGTTTTGTTTGCCATTTATTCGCTGTTTTTGGATGCCGCCGGCAAGGAAGAGCTGCGCCAGCGGTTTTTGACGCCGGGGCTTAAATACGGCGAGGTTAAGAAAGAACTGCTCGGCGTAATTTGGGAATATTTTGCCCCATACCGGGCAGAACGCGCGCGCATTGCCGCCGACAAGGGATATGTCATCGACATGCTCAAAATGGGCGCCGGCAAGGCCAGAGCGGTTGCGGACGAGTTCTTGGCAAAAGCCCGCTGCAATACAGGACTGAATTATTACGAATAATCATCTAGGAGACTGCTGCAAAAGTCCATCTGCGTTGTTACTCCTGCGGGTTTTCGCTCCAACCGTTCTTCCGTCAAGCTTTCTGCTTCTGAAATACTTGTAACCGAAAAACGTCTTGTTGAAGCTCACGGGGCGGACCTCCAGTACGCCTCCGCGAAAATCCTCGTCGCGACCCGTTCCCGGAAAACAGTACCTGCCAGAATATATCTATACTATGACACGATGCTGGAACAAGGAACTCGGAACGTGCATCTGGAGCTTTTTCAGCAGTCTCCGGTTCTAAAAAACCGAAAAAATTATTTAAAAACGAGTTTTGCAACAATCATCTAGTGTGATCTCCCTCACAGCGCGGATTTTCGCCGGGCGTTACAATAAAAGAAAAAGCCGGCGGATCGGCGCAGGGAGGAAAAAATATGAGCGCGTTTTTGGGATATATTCACTTTTGGTTGTATGGCAAAATCCGGCGGGTTGTCGAGCGGGAGGAACTCCTCTTTCAAAAGGCGGCGTCTGTGTGCGGGCCGGTGGTTGAGGAACTGCGGGCCAAAGTATGGGGAACATACGGTGAGCCGCTGCCTGATACTGACCTGGCCGAACTGATTGACCAAACAAATATTCATGGCTGGCTGCAGCGCCAGGTTAACGCCGCTGAGCTGCGGGAAGCGGCCTTTATTAAAGAACTGACAGATACTTGCGGTGCTGCGGCCAAAGCAGTGATAGCCGAAGTTTTTGCTGGACATGGCCGGATGTGCGGCGGCCACGCCCGCCTGCTGGGCAAATACGCGGTAGGCCGCGCCGATGGCATTTACAAGGCGCTGAACGATTATTACCTGAACGGTATGCCTTGTGATCAGGCGGCGAATGTGACGATAAACACGCCTGAGCGCGTAGTCTGGGAAGGCAGCAACTGTCCGAAGCAGCGGAACTGGGCGCGGGTCGGCATTGACGCACGAGAAATGCGGGATTATTATGTCCTGTGGCTGGCCGGTTTTGTGGAAGGTATCAATCCGGCATTCAACTATGCGCTGGTGGCCGATACTTTTGCCGGCGATCCGGTGAACAAGCATCAAATTGCCGCTGCTTGACATATTATAAAGATGAGTAGCCTTGGGGCGACCCTGGGCTTTTTCTTTTCAATTCCGAGCAGGAAAATTATTGTTTAACAGGAAATTTTCCAAGATGAGGGGATTTTTGGGAGGTTTTACTATTTTACTTGCACCGGTAAAGTTAGAGGATAAAGGAACTATCGACGGTTTTTTTCGGAAGCGGCGCTATGAAGCGTCGGAATGCACCTTCACCAATCTGTACGTTTGGCGAAATGCGTATAATATCCGCTGGGCAGTTGTTGCAGGCATGTTGTGCGTCACCCTGGAATGGGAGAATAAGCTTTTTTTTCTGCCGCCCTACGGCGATGACGCCAATCTGGGAAAAGCGGTTGCCGCTATGGCAGATTATTGCCGGCAAAGCGGCCTGCGGTTTTTGATCAAAGGAGCGACCAAAGATCAGGTTAAGCTGATTGATCAGGCGCTGCCAGGACAGTTTGCGTTTGAGCGGGATCGCGATAACGATGATTATGTTCACAGCACGCGGGAATTGATTGAACTCAAAGGCCGAAAATTTAGCAGCAAAGTGAACCACATTCATCATTTCCGGTACGCCTATCCGGACTATCGGTTTGAGCTTTTAACGCCCAGTCTGGCGGCGGAATGTCTTGTTATTGCGAATGAGTGGCGCCAAAAGAAAGATAAAGATGATTGTTTTTTGCGGCTGGAGTTTGCCGCTGTGAAAGACGCCCTGGAGCATTACCAAGAACTAAAGCTCATTGGCGGCGCCATCCTGGTACATGGCAGGGTGGAGGCTTTTTCGCTCGGCGAAGCTTTAAACAGCGACACGGTCGTTGTTCACGTGGAAAAAGCCAATAGTGATATTCGCGGCGCTTACCAGATTATCAATCAGGAATGTTGTCGCTACTGCTGGCCGCAATACGCTTATGTCAACCGGGAAGAAGATATGGGAATTCCCGGTTTGCGGCGCGCCAAAGAGTCGTACCGGCCCATCCGGATGATCGAAAAATACGATGTGCGTTTGCTCCGGGACGGTGATGAGAGTGGAAGTGCGTAAGCCTGCCGGTAACGATTTGTCCCAGATGCAGGACTTGTGGGCTTGCTGTTTTGAAAAAAAACACGAGCCGTTTTATCAGTGGTTTTTTTCCCGGCGCTACCGCCCCGAGAATGCACTAGGCGCTTTTGCTGACGGTGAATTGCTGGCTGCGCTGCATGTAGTGCCCTATAGTCTGTTTGTGCGCGGCGCTATTGTTCCTGCTGCCTACGTGATGGGAGTTGCGACCTATCCGGCTTACCGCCGCAAGGGACTGATGGCCGAACTCTTAATTAATTCGCTTGCGGCAATGCGCCGCCGCGGTCAATGGCTGAGTTTCTTGGAGCCGAGGGTTCCCAGCATTTATGAAAAATTCGGCTGGTCGATTTGCTATTATGTTCACCAGTATGCCGTTCCTGCGGCGCATTTGGCCGGCAGGCCGGTGCCTGCCGGCTTCCGGCCTGCCGGTGCGCCCCAGGATATCCCCCGGTTAGACGCGATTTACCGTCAATATATGCAAGACAAGCACGGTTATATTGTCCGGGAAGATGCGGATTGGGAGCGGCTTATCAGCGAAAATGACAGCGAGGGCGGCCTTTTGTATATTTGCGAAGACGCCGGTCAGCCGGCTGCCTATCTGCTTTTTTTGCCGGCGCAGGAAGGGTATCTCAGGATTAAAGAGTTAGCCTACATATCGCCGCATGAACGGGACAAGATTTTCGCCTTCGCCGCATCCCAGCCGGCAGCCCAGCGCATTGGCTGGCGGCTGCCGCCCGGCGATTTAGCTTATTGGCGGCTGGCCGACGCCAAAAACTCAATTATGCTCAATCCGTTTATGGCTGCCCGCATTGTCGACGTTCCGCGTTTGCTGGAAAACCTGCATTTTCCGACGGGAATGACCGCTGCGGTTGCGCTTCGCATTCATGATGGCCACGCACCCTGGAATGACGGCTGCTTCTACGTGCAAATCGCCGGCGGCAGAGCGCAAATAGAGGCTGCTAAGCACGCCCGGGCGGAAATGACGGTGGCTGGGCTGACCCAGCTGGTGATCGGCGCTCTGGACATTTATGGCTTGATTGCGACGGGAGCGGCTGCGGCCCAGCCGGCGGAGGCCAGCCTTCTGGCCGAGATTTGGCCGCTGCAGGCGCCTTTTATTACAGAGACATTTTAGCATGGTCTGCTTTAAGGTATAATGGCGGCAAAAATGCATATCCTGAATTCATAAACAGCAGGAATTTTTCTTTTTCACCCGAATATTATCACGGATATGGCAGCATGTAATTTAAGGGCAAGGAGAAGGATATGGACGTTAAATCACTCAAGAAGCTAAAACTGTATGGGTTTAATAACCTGACGAAAAGTCTGAGCTTTAACATGTATGACATATGCTACGCCAAAACGCCGCAGCATCGTCAGGAATATATCGAGTACATTGACGAAGAATACAACGCCGAGCGTCTGACGGCCATTTTAACCGAAGTGGCGCGCATTATCGGCGCCAACATCCTGAATATCGCCAAGCAGGATTATGACCCGCAGGGCGCCAGCGTTACCATGCTGATTTCCGAGGAAAAGGTGCAGCCCTGCGAAGACGGCCAGGAGGACGCGCAGCTTGACGAGCCGCTGCCGGAAATTGTCCTGGCTCATTTGGACAAAAGTCATATCACCGTCCATACCTATCCGGAAAGCCATCCTGATAAAGGTATCAGCACTTTCCGGGCGGATATTGACGTATCCACCTGCGGGCATATTTCGCCGCTAAAAGCGCTGAATTACCTCATCAACAGCTTCAGTTCCGATATTGTCATCATCGACTATCGTGTCCGCGGCTTCACCCGGGACGTTACCGGCAAAAAGTTTTTTATTGACCACAAAATCAATTCGATTCAAAATTATATCGCCGAAGATATCAAAGATTTGTACAACATGATGGATGTCAACGTATATCAGGACAATATCTTCCACACCAAAATGATCCTCAAAGAATTTGACCTCGATAACTATTTATTTGGCACTGCCAAGAAAGAATTGCTCCCCGGCGAGAAAAAGAAGATTAAGCAGCGCCTCAAACGGGAAATGGCGGAAATTTTCGCCGGCAAAAACATACCAAAAGTGTGATAAGAGGAAAAGCCGCGACTGATGTCGCGGCTTTTTTAAACCAGGCGTTTTTGGAATTTAAGTATGCTCACCGTCAACATAACGGTGATAAAGACGCATAGCGCAAGTATCTGGGTCCAGAGAAAACTGACGCCCACCCCTTTTAAAACAATGCCTCGCATGATTTCCAGATAGTAGGTGAGCGGCAGCAGATAGCCAATCATGCGGAAGAAATCAGGCATGGCTTCACGGGGGAACATGAACCCCGAGAGCAGGATGCTGGGCAGGAAAATAAAGAAAGAGAGCTGCATCGCCTGCATTTGCGTCCTTGTGACCGTTGAGATCAGGATGCCGAGTGCCAGCGAGGCGACGATAAACAGTGTAGTCAGGCCGTAGAGCAGGGCGAGACTGCCTTGCATCGGCAGATCGAAAACGACAATGCCGACGGCCAGAGCGAGCGTTGCCTGAATATAGCCGACAAAGATATACGGGATAATCTTGCCCAGCATTAATTCATATGACTTCAGCGGTGTGACGATCAATTGCTCTAAAGTGCCGCGCTCACGCTCACGCACAATGGCCATAGATGTAATCATGACCATAGTCATGGTCAGAATAATGCCCAGGATGCCGGGAACCATGTAAAATGCCGAGACAAGATCGGGATTATACCAGGGGCGTATCCGGATGTCATAGGGACGGGCCGGTTTTTGCGCTCCGGCTGCCTGCAGTTTTTTGACCAGAATTTCTTCCGACTTTAACTGGCCAATCAGTTGGGCGGTACTGATTGCCGAGGACGCGGCCATGGAGTCGGAAGCGTCAACAATAACCTGTACCGCCGCGCTGCGGCTATGCTTAATACTGTCGCTGAAATCAGGCGGGATAATAATGCCGACTTTGGCTTTTCCCTGCTCGATGATATCTGCGACTTCCTGATAGCTGCGGGCGGTATATTTTATATCAAAATATTCGCTGGCGGTAAATGCGCCCAAAAGGTCGCGGCTTTCCTGCTGCAGCGACTGGTCAAAGACGACCGTGCTGAGATGCTTGACATCGGTATTGATGGCAAAGCCGAACACCAACAGTTGAATTATCGGCAGTCCCACCATCATGGCAAAGGTCAGGCGGTCGCGTTTCATTTGAATAAATTCTTTTAAAAGCAATGCCCGCAATCTTCTCATCGTGGCGCCTCCTGACGGCGGTTTTTTACGTAATAGACAAAAACGTCTTCCAAAGACGGCGACGTAATCTGGTAAGCAAACCGGCGATAATAACCGAGCGTCTTTTCCTCAGTCAAGATGCGCACTGAGGCGCCATGCGGATATATATCCAGGGCCGGCAGGCGCTCCTCAGCCAGCTGCTGCATGAGTTCCATCGGGTTATCGGCAGGTATCGTTATGAATATCCCCGGCAAGCTCATTTTCAATTTATGCGGACTGTCATCGGCAATCAGATTGCCTTCATAGATAAAACCGATGGCATCGCAATGTTCCGCTTCGTCCATAAAATGAGTTGTCACCATAACCGTGGAGCCTGCATCGGCGAGCGCATAAATAATATCCCAGAACATTCGGCGGGACTTGGGGTCAACGCCGCCGGTCGGTTCATCCAGAAACAGGATAGGCGGCTTGTGCAGAATGGCGCAGCCGAGCGCCAGCCGCTGTTTATAGCCACCTGACAAGTTGGCGGCGAGTTCATTTTTGCTGTCCGCCAGATGCGCCAGTTCCAGCATTTCCTGGATCTTTCTGCGTGCCGCATCGGCCGGCAGGTCATACATGCCGGCATAAAAAGCAAGATTCTCGCTTACTGTAAGGTCATCATACAGACTGAATTTTTGCGACATGTAGCCAATCTGGCTTTTAATTTGCTCAGAATCCTGACCTATGTCAAGCCCCATGACGGTTCCCGTTCCGGCGGTTGGCTTTAAAAGTCCGCACAGCATGCGTATTGTAGTCGACTTTCCCGAGCCGTTCGGCCCCAGAAAACCATAAATGCTGCCGCGCCGGATTGCCAGATTGAGCTTGTTGACTGCCGTGAACTCGCCGAATTTGCGGGTGAGATCGCTGGTTTCTACTGCTAGCATCAGCCTACCTCCCCCGCCATGGCGACAAAAATATCTTCCAGCGTGGGCGGCACTTCCCGCAATGGGATATTGCCAAACCCAGCTGCCATTAGCCGTTCCCGGATTGCGGGCAGTACGCTGGCGGCATCCTCAAGCGATAGATGAAGCTTATCGCCAAAAACATTTACGTCCCGCACCAGGCCGGTGAGGCAGGATTTAACCCGCCGGTCAGTCGTCTGTACTTCGACAAGCTTATACGGATAGCTCGCGGTAAGCTCTCGGGGCGAAGCGCACGCCACTACGCGGCCTGAGTGCATAAAAGCAATGCGCGAGCATAGTTCGGCTTCATCCATATAGGGAGTGGATACAACTATCGTTGTTCCGGTATGGTTTAACTGATAAAGCATTTGCCAGAATTCGCGGCGTGAAACCGGATCAACGCCGGTTGTCGGTTCATCCAGCAAAAACAGCTTGGGCTGATGCATGAGGCCGGCAGCCAGCGCCAGTTTCTGCTTCATGCCGCCAGAGAGATGATCAGCGAGGCGATGCGCGAAGGGTAAAAGCTTGGTAAACGCCAGAACTTCAGTAGCTTTGTGCATCAGATCGGCGTCCGACCGGCCGTAGAGAGCGCCGACTACCCGGATGTTTTCCAGCACGGTAAGGTCGCCGTACAGGCTAAACTTTTGCGGTACATACCCCAGGGAGTCTTTAACATTTTCAATGTTTTGGCTGCCCAGGACGGTAATATTGCCCTTATCCGCACGCAAAAGACCGGCTATCAGCCGCATAACCGTTGTTTTGCCGGCGCCGTCTGGTCCGACGATGCCGAAGATTTCGCCCGGGTGCATCGTCAGCGATACAGCATCAACTGCCCGGCGGCCATGAAATGACTTTGTGACATGCTCCAGCCTGATCATCGCAACGTCACATCGGCGGGCATGCCGGGCTTTAGCAGCCCATCGGCATTATTGATCTTCACCTTTACGGCAAATACCAGGTTTGCGCGCTCACGCTGGGTAATGCTCTGGCGGGGCGTGAATTCGGCATTTTGGCTAATCTCTTTAATTTCACCCGCAAAAATGCGATCCGGATAGGAGTCGATCTTTACCGCCGCCGGCTGTCCCACTTTAATTAAACCCAGTTGGGTTGAGGGTATATAAATCTTGACCCAGCAGTCGCTCAGGTCGCCTACGGTGGCAATCGGTGAACCGGGATTGACATATTCGCCGCTTTCGAAGTTCTTGGTGAGTATCAAACCCGACAGCGGACTGGTAACAATCGTGTCTGCCAGCATTGCCCGGGATGCGTCCAAGATAGCTTTGGCGCGGGCAACTTCCAGCCGCTGGGCCTCCACGAGGTCAGACCGGTAGCCTTCTTCGACCAGGCTGTGGCGCGAGCGCGCGGCCAAAAGGGCATTGAGCGCCACGTCACTGGCCGATTTTGCCGCGTCAAGCTGCTGGGCGGAAATGGCACCGCTTTGATAGAGCGCACTGTAGCGGTCAAGATCGGCTTTGGCTTTGTCGTACACCGACTGCGCCGCGGCCAGGCTGGCCGCGGCTTCCTGGCGTTCTTGGCTGCGCGAGCCTTTTTCCAAATCGCTGAGCTGAATCTGAGCCCGGGCGAGCGCCGCCTCATCCCGCAGCACCTGTGCTTCAAGATCGGGGCGGCCGATGCGGGCGACCAGGTCGCCGGCCTTGATAACATCGCCTGCTTTTATGGGGAGAGCCGTGAGATAGCCGCTAACCTTGGGCATGACGTCAGCTCGGGTAATTTCTATCGTTCCTGTCGCCGTTATCGCCGCTTCCTGGCGTGATAACAGCTTATAACCGGCTGCGGCCGTCAAGAGGACAAACAGCAAGATGCCGGCGGCAAGGCGCTTGTTCATGGGTTGCTCCTCCTTATCCCATCTAAATATATCTCAATGGCTTGTCGGGCATAAGCATAATCGTGATCGGCTGCCGGCGGCAGCAGGCGTCCGGCAAGCGGTTTGGCAATGAAATAAAAGTTGATGATGCCGACCAAGGACAGGCAGCCATAAGCGGGGTCAATATCGGCGCGGATTTCGCCTTGCTCGATTCCTTCCCGCAAGGTGTTTTGGAGAAACTGATAATTGCGTTCAATATACGGCTTGACTACCGTTTCAAAACAGGCAGTGGGATTTGTCAGTTCGCTTGTTGCCAGGCGCAGCAGGTAAGGGCTGTCGTGGTGCAGCTTGGTAATCAGCGCGGCAAACCGTCTAAGCCGCGCTAGCGGCGGCAGATTGGCCGCCACAATTGCCGCAACGCCGGACGCCAGCCGGGAAAGTTCAGTTTCGAGTACGGCGCGGTACAGCCCGTCTTTGCCGCCATAATAATATGAGATAAGAGCGCTGTTTATGCCGGCAGCCTGGGCCAATTGTCTAATCGACACGGCGGCATAGCCTTTTTGTGCAAACAGGGCGGTAGCAGTTTCTAAAAGTTTTGTCGGTGCGTCTTTTTCCCGCATGTCCGCCTCCTTAATTAATCGTTTGATTAAATTATAACGGATATTATTATAATTGTCAGCAAATTTTAAAGAGGACTTCGGAAAATCCGCCCAGAATAAGATAACTCCAGATCTTTGGGGATATTTCATAGGCATTGCCAGGTTAGATGCGGGAATATTATATGGTAATAAGGAGCTGATGCGCATGCGAAAAGGATATCTGGATGAATTGGCCAAGATCCGCGATGAAATTTGCGATATGGGACATAAAACAGTTTTATCGGTGGAGGCCGCAGTGAAGGCGTTGACTACGCTGAATGCTGGCGATGCCCAAGAATCACGGCAATATGAAAAAGCGGTGGATACGTTAAATGCCCTGATTGATAAGGCTTGTATCGTAACCATTGCTACCCAGGCGCCTGCGGCTACGGACGTCCGTTTTTTAGTAGCCAGTCTGAAAATAGCCTCCGAAATCGAGCGGGTAGCAGACTATGCGAATAACATAGCCAAAAGCGTGCAGAAGCGCTTGCTGCCAGAGGATGTAAGACCGTGCCTGGAGCTAATGCCTGAAATCGAAATTTTGGGGCGGAAAGCAGCTGTCATGATGACGAATGCGGTCGAGGCCTATCAAAAACAAGACGCCGAATTAGCCGGCTGCGTACGGGAGCAAGATGCCGAGGTCAATAAATTGCGCAAAGCGATCATCGCCAAACTGGCTTTGCTAAACATCGGCAATGCCAAAGAGCAAGCGGCGCTGCTGGAAATCAACAATGCCGTCAGGTATTTGGAGCGAGTGGCGGATCGGGCCACCAATGTGGCGGAGTGGGTCATTTATATCGCTACCGGTTTTCCGGCGCAGAAAAAGAAATAAATTCAGCGACAGCAAAAAAAGGCTGATACTCGTTCTGAGATATCAGCCTTTTTTCGCAAAGGAGATTGGATTTTTTTTCTGGAGCATAATAAATATATCTGCAATCGCAGGATCAAATTGTGTTCCGGCGCAGCGTTTGATCTCAGCGAGCGCCTCCTCTGGCGCTAACCCCCGGCGGTAGGGACGGTCGGCAGTCATAGCCTGAAAGCTGTCCGCCACAGCGATAATGCGGGCGGCAAGAGGAATTTGTTCACCGGCCGTCGCTGGGTAACCCGTGCCGTCAAAGCGGCAGTGGTGGCAACTTACCGCGAGCGCCAGATCGGCCAGCGCCGGAATGCCGGCTATGATTTTTGCGCCGATAGCAGGGTGTTGTTTAATTAACTTCCATTCCTCTTGTGTTAAGGGACCGGCTTTATTTAACACGCTGTCAGGAATGCCTATTTTGCCGATATCGTGAAGGAGCGCGGCAAGGCGTATTTTGAAAATTTCTTGCGACGACAGTTGCAACTTGCAGGCAATTTGCACAGACAGCGAGGCTACTTCGGATGAATGTCCGGAGGTATACGGGTCTTTAGCCTCTAAAGCAGTAAGCAAAGCTTCGACTGCCGACAGCAGTATAGTTTCGCGCTCGTTGTTTAGAGCAATGGCTAAATGCTGTAATTTTAATGCCAGCGGCGAAACCTCGTCATTGCCTGTAGTTAAGTGAATCACGTTCTGGCCGCAGGCAATCTGCTCAGCGGCATTCTCCAGCTCCAGCATCCGTTTGGCGAATGCGTGCGTTAGCGCCAAACTAATCAAAAAGGCTAAAATGCTGGCTGCGGTTGCAATATATAAAAATTTATCGCGAAAAATTTTCAAATCAGCGAGAAAATAATCCATAGTCATGTCGAGGCCCACAATGGCTACTGTTTCGCCGCGGGAATTGAAAACAGGCGCATAGCCGGAAAGGGTGGTGCCCCATTGATCAGTGAAAAATTCACTATCCGCGCTTGGTGCCAAAAAAGCGTCTTCTAAGGCGGGAACATGTCTGCCGTCATACAATTCTCCGATATGCGCCGCCGATGCCGGGTCAGGGTCGCCGTCAACGATGAATTGATATATGCCAGGCTTTTCTGTTTTGCGCAAGGTATATATATATTTCAGTTGGGAACTCTGATCGGCAATTGTTGCCAGTAACTGCTTTAGCCGGATATAATCGCTGCTTGCTTCCTGCTCGGGGGTGGTTAGCTCCTCAAGTATGTCTCCTGGGAGTTGTATGGCGGTAATAGCCGCCAGCGACTTTAACTCCCGCCGCAGAAATTCTGTATGGCGTGTTACTATATGCGTGTATAAATTGTAGCTTACGCCGACAAGGATAAACAACGAAAATATCATAAAAGATGCAAAAAGTTTCGTGCGAAGCGATATGCGGGTAAGCGCTTTGAGCATTGGTCCTCCATATAGTTAGTTTGCAATGAATATTTTCGCCATTTATTTACGTTAACCTGCCATAAACATCACTATTTTCGCAAAATTCGACACAGCGTTGTTGCGGCGATAAATTGCACGCTTAAAAAACCGAAACTTTACGACCAACATCCATGCGAGATGTCCCATGCCGCAGAGCGGCAACCTGAGATTGCTATACAAGCGTTCGCAATGACACGTGTCCCTGCGACGGTCTAAAAATCGATATTCCTTCCACCGCACATGATGGGTCGGATAAATCGCCGATTCATCGAGCGGGAGCTAGCTACGCGGCAGTATCCTGTTTTCTGGGTAACCTATCGACCGGAAACAAGAGCTATAGAATATGAGTGGGGCTGTTTTTTATGCCGGCGCAGGAGTGCTATGAAATCAGGAAGCGAAAAAATAAATGGTGGTTGACCCGCGGTTGTTTCTTCTGGCAAAATAGCGCCGGGAAGCGTATAGGGGGGACGGCAGAGTGCCATACTAAGGCTTGAGGTGGGAGAATGCAAATGAACAAGTCGAAAATCGCAATTTACGCTGTTATCGCCGTACTGCTCGCCACGGGACTGTATACGCTGCTGCGTCCTCCCGCCCCCAAACCTGCGCCGGGAACGCCGCCAAGCCAGCAGGTTCCCGCGCCGGCCCAGCCAGCCCCGCAGCCCATTCCCGGCGTACCTGCGCTGGATGTGGACAAGTATAAAGCCGAGCCGGTGATCAAGGTGTGGCGCGCCGATAAAGGCTATATTGAAAGCATGCCCCTAGAGAAATATATTGAGGGTGTTATCGCGCAGGAAATGCAGCCTGACTGGCCGCTGGAGGCTATGGCGGCGCAGGCCATTGCGTCCCGGACGTTGACAATCAGCGCAATTGAAGCCGGGATCATTCGCAATATGCATAATGCGGACGTGAGTACATCGAAAGAAGAATTGCAGGCGTATGCGCCGGAAAAGGTTAATGACACTGTCCGGCAGGCTGTGCAAAAAACCCGCGGCATGACTCTCTTATATGCAGGCGGGCTGGTTAACGCCATCTACAGCTCTTGCAACGGTCAGATCGGCGCCACCCGCGAAGAAAGTTTTCCCAGGGAAATCACCCATCCGACACCCTATTTTCAGCCGGTAACCGATACCTGCTTTGAAAGCGCCCCGTCTAACATTCAGTCCTGGACGGCGAAGATACCGGGCAGTGAAGTGGCAAGAGCCATTGGTTATAACGGCAATCCGGGCGACATTAAAATTTTGGAAAAAGGGCCATCCGGACGCATCCTCTATATCGGCGCAGGCGATAAAAAGATGTATGGCGCCGAATTCCGCCGGGCGGTAGGGTATGACCGATTGAAATCCACGCTGATTACCGAAATGACTTATGATGGCGGCAGCTTTACCTTTAAAGGTTTGGGCTGGGGCAACGGCGTAGGTCTTTGCCAGTGGGGCGCCTATAACTATGCCCAAAAGGGCTGGAAAGCGGAAGATATTATTAAACACTATTACCCCGGTACGGAGATTAAGAAATTGTGGCCATAAAACGCATCGCCCCGCAGGAACCCTTGCCGCCGTTTCAGTATTTGCACCGCGCGGTTGACAACCCGTTGGACAAGCTCTTGTTTCGGGCCGTGACCGGCAACCGCGAGGCGCTGGCCGATGTGCGCAATACTCCGTTCCGCAAAAGCGTTGAAGCCGAGAGGATCATTGCGGAAGATTTAAAGAAAATCGGCTTTTTGCATTCGGTGACCAACCGCAAGTGTGCCAATCTGTTCAACAAGGGCTTGAATTTCGAGGTTGATTTCTTTCATCCCCAACTGCAAATTGCCATTGAGGTGGAAAAAGGGGAAGTCAATAATATCTGGAAAAATATCTGCAAATTTGCCGAATCCCCGCTCATTCGCCATGGCGTGCTGCTGGTGCCGGTCATTCGCCAGGGACAGCAAAATGCCACGGAATATTATAACAAAACCGTCAAACGTCTTTCCTGCCTGGAGCGGGTATATAGCTTAATCGACAGTTTGCTTATCATTGGTTACTAAATATAAAAAAGAGGGAACAGTTCCCTCTTTTTTTATATTTAGTAGAAGTTTTCCGCCTCCGCAGGCCGTCATGCGCCGTTTCGATGCTGTCGCTTAACCTCCGCTTTGCATAACGGCCTGCTCCGTTCAGGTCTGTTTGTAAGGCTGCGAGGGCCCGCGTTAGCAGTTTTATTATGCCTGCAAATATCGGTGTAATGTTGCCCTTACGGCACCAGGTCCGGCAATCATTTCTTTAAAATAACTCTCTATTTTTTCTCCCAGACCAACAGCATAGAGATTGACGCCAAAGACTAGCGGATTGGAGAGGAGCGGCTTTAACTTATCTCCGACGGAGGCTGCATCCCCCAGCTTGATGCCGGAAACGGCAGCTTTTAGCGTACTCAATAAGGGATCGAGACTTAGCGGCATTTCATTGCCCAGGTCGTCTAAGCCCATCAAATACCGGCACCAGCCGGCGATAACCAGCGGGATATATTTGAGGTTTTGCGGCGCCAAATCCCGCCTTAGGCTATAAGCCTTGATTGTCTCGCCAAACCGTATGCCTACCTTCTGCGACGTATCGGTCACAATTCGTTGCGGTGTATCAGGGATATACGGGTTTGGCAGCCTTACCTCGATCACTTCTTTGATAAAGGCTACCGGATCTATAATGCCGGGATTAACCACAGCCGGCATACCTTCTTCATAGCCGATTTTTTCCACCAGTTTTTGCAAGTGCGGATCTTTCATTTCATCGGCGATCAGCGTATAACCCAGCAAACAGCCAAAAACAGCCAAGGAGGTATGCAGGGGATTTAAACAGGTGCAAACCTTCATTTTTTCAACTCTGTCCACAGTTTCCCTGTCGGTGAAAAACACTCCCGCCTGCTCCAGCGGCATACGGCCATTCGGGAAATTATCCTCGATTACTAGATACTGCGGTTTTTCGGCGTTAACAAAAGGCGCTATAAAGGTATTTTTGCTTGTGCAAATAATATCGGCACTGCCAAAACCGGTTTCATTGAGCGCGGCTTTTACGCTTGCGGCAGGTCTGGGGGTAATTTTATCGATCATGGTCCAGGGGAAAGACACTTTTTGGCGATCATTGATATAGGCAAGAAAAGCTTCTTCAACCAAACCCAGCTCAGCCCATGCTCCGGCTATCGCTGCAACGGCGCCATGAAGTTTATCGCCGTTATGGGAACAATTATCCATGCTGACAAAAGCGATAGGCAGTTCACCGCTTTTAAATCTGGTATAGGCCAAAGACGCAACTTTACCCATGACGCTTTTAGGCTGCCGGGGGCCGTTTGCTATATCCTGCTGCACATCAGGCAAATAGTCGCCGGAAATGTTCGTTAAATTATAGCCTTTTTCCGTTATGGTGAAACTTGCTAATTGCAGTGAAGGTTGAGCAAATATGGTTTTTAGCCTTTGCCAGTCATTTTCCCGGGAAGGATCACCCACCAAGCTTTCGCCGATGCTTCCTACAATGCTTTTTTCCAGGCTGCCGTCCGCATGCATAATGACCAACAAGCCTAAATTATCATAAGGGGCGTAAATTTTATCGATAATCTCATGATCATACGTTTCTACAGCAACAATCCCCGTTTTTGCTGTGCCTGAATTTAAGAGTTCCTGCTGCAGTACGGCGATAAAACCTCGGAAGATATTGCCGGCCCCAAAATGCACCCAAGTCGGATTAGCTTTAGTCAAAGCCGACATTTGATCATAATCAAATTTAATATTTTCTATGCCTGCCTGCTCCCATATGCGGGCGTTTTTAATGTTTTTTTTGCTTAAATTCAGCATGGCGCTCTCTCCCTTTTTATAGGCTAATCCTTATCGCCGGTTGGCTAACTCACTGCCGTGACAAAGATATAACCCTGTCATTCAGACAAGGTTATATCTGCAGCTGGCAATGACAATTAAGTTTGGATGTCAAACCCGGTTATTTTATTTACGGATATAAGCCCTATAGACGCACCTCACCCAGTTACTTGGTTCTGGCAATCGCATCCCAGAGCCCTTGCAAATACACTGCGCCAAGCGCCCGGTCATATAGGCCGTAACCCGGCCGGCCTTCTTCGCCCCAGATCATTCTTCCGTGATCCGGACGGATAGGCCCGTCAAAGCCCGTGTCATATAACGCCTTCATAATGCCGTACAGATCCAGCGATGCGTCATCGGCTTTATGCGCGGTTTCGTCGAAAACACCCGGCTCATGAATCTTGATATTGCGTACATGCGCAAAGTGGATTTTGCCCATTTTGCCGAAGTGCCGGAAAATTTCCACCATGTCGTTTGCCATATTGGCTCCCAACGAACCGCTGCAGAGGGTAAGACCGTTACATGGACTGTCCACCAACCGTACGATGCGATCTAAGTTTTCCTGCGAGACAACAATGCGCGGCAGCCCAAACACAGACCAGGGCGGGTCATCCGGGTGAATTGCCAGCTTAATGCCGCACTCTTCGGCAGTGGGAATAACGC
>JAOACF010000150.1 GCA_026417995.1 Negativicutes bacterium | reverse complement strand
ATAAGAGACAGGGTCATATACATCAGCTGTCACTCCTTCTGGCAAAACACTAAATTATGTTGACTTATTCTCCATCCCGCGGCAATATCCTTGATTTTATGTAACCTTATAAATCAATTTATTTTTAATTTTTTAAATTTAGTAACTACCAAAGAAGGAATAATGACATAGAAGGTCAAATATATATCTGTTAATTAATTTCAAGTTTACAATATTTTTATCGTCGGAGGTGATTTTTTCACTCAAATGTATAGTATCTGCTTGGGCTAAGCGCTCTAAGCAGATCGTTTCAAGTAGCCTTTGCGGCATTATTATTCATTCTGAGAGGGGGATTTCAATGAAACAATATCAAAAGCTGTTATTGGGATTTGTTTTGGGTGTTGTTATCGGCCTAATCGGTTATTACTCTTTCCCGGAAAAAGCTTTCCCGTTCATGACGACAGTTACAGGCTTCTTAACTTTGGTCGGCGCTGTATTCCTCCGGCTAATTTTCATGGTTGTTGTGCCATTGTTGGTTTCAGCGCTTATGCTGGGCGTTTACGAATTGGGTAAAGGCCGTAGCTTAGGCAACGTAGCGAAAAAATCACTGGCCTTCACATTGCTCTTAAGTTTTATGGCGGTCATAATCGCGGTAGGTTTGACCAACATACTGCAGCCTGGCGTCGGCGTCACGTTTGACAAAGAGGCGCTGGCCAAAAACCAAGGCGTGCTTACCATTAGCAAGAACGTAGAGGCTGCCAAAAACAAACCCTGGTACCAATATTTCATCGATCTAATTCCGCAAAACCCGGTTGACTCGGCTGCAAGAGCGTTTGGCGGCGAAATAATTGCGTTGATGATGTTCTCCTTAATTTTCGGCTATGCTCTCAGCATGACGGTCAAGGATGAAGAACACCCGTTTATCAAGGTGCTTGACACTATCTTCAATGCTTCGCTCAAAATCATTGAGTGGGCGATGATGCTCGCTCCGTTCGGTATTTTCGCCATCGTATTCAATACTACCTACCGGATGGGCGCTGGCTTCCTGCAAAACGTCGCCTACTTCGCCGGTGTCGTTGTTCTGGGCTTGCTTATCCAGCAATTCGTTGTCTATGGCCTCTGCCTGAAAATCTTTGCCAGAACCAATCCCTGGCAGTTCTTTAAAGGTTGCCAGGAAGTCTATGTATATGCATTTTCCACGGCGTCATCCAATGCTACTCTGCCGATAGCCCTGGAATGCGCAGAAAAAACGCTGAAACTGCCTGGTAAGATTGCCCGCTTCGTTCTCACCTGCGGCGCATCCGCCAACCAGAACGGAACCGCATTATTCGAGGGTGTTGTTGTTCTCTTCCTGGCGCAAGTATACGGCATCAGCCTTTCGTTTGAAAATCAGCTGGTTGTTGTCTTAATGTCCGTACTCGCCGGCGTTGGCACAGCCGGTGTTCCCGGCGGCTCCCTGCCGCTTATCGCCATCCTGTGCGTATCTGTAGGCGTACCGGCTGAAGGCATGGGCCTGATTTTGGGTGTTGACCGCTTCCTGGATATGTGCCGCACCACTCTGAACGTGTCAGGCGACCTGGTTATCACCAAGTTGGTTAGCGCCAACGTAACCGAAGAAGATGTTAAAGCTGCCGGAAATATCGAGTGCTAGGTTAGGCTAATTATAGGGGCATCTCTTAACGGGGATGCCCCTCTTACATTTGCTGCTGTATGCTCAATAACCCCATGCCTGGCGCTCAGTATTGTAAGTTTTGCAACACTCAATTAGACTGAATCAGTTGTCTTATACACCGGCGGAGCGCATTTTTGCCGCATGAAAGACGCTATGAGCGGCAACAAAATCATCAATGCCACTATTCCCAAAAAGCAAGCTGATATCGGTCGGGTAATAAACACGGCGAAACTGCCGCTAGAGATAAGCAGCGCTTGGCTGAGGGATTTTTCCAGGATACCCCCCAGCACAAATGCCAGCAAGAGCGGCCCCAGCTCGAAATCAAGCTTGCGCAATATATAGCCTACAATGCCAAATAACAGCATCATCAGGACATCAGTGACATTATTTTTAATGCTGTAAACGCCTACCGAGCATATCAAAACCACCGCAGGCGCCAAAATTGCGTAGGGTACCCTAAGCATTTGCACCCAGATGCCAACCAGCGGCAGATTTAAAATCAGCAGGATGGCATTACCAATATACATGGAGGCAATAACGCCCCAAAAAACATCGGGGTGGTCGTTTAATAAGAGCGATCCCGGTTGAACTCCCTGGATAAGTAATGCCGTATATATCATTGCCATGGCTGGGTTTCCCGGTATACCCAATGTCAGCATGGGGATAAAGGAAGCGCTTGCCGCAGCCTTATTGGCTGCCTCCGGTCCGGCCACGCCTTCAATTGCCCCCTGGCCAAATTTTTCCGGATGCTGCGAAACCTTCTTTTCAACCCCGTACGCTACTAAAGAAGCTATTACCGCGCCTCCGCCCGGCAGCAAACCGACGAAAAAACCTACAAGCGAGCCCCGGAATACAGCCCAGCGGGAGGCCGCCCAATCACTCATGGCCGGGCAGAGGTTGGTGATCTTGCTTGTTACTAACTGGTTGCTGATTTTTTCTTCTAAATTGATAAGAATTTCGCCAATACCGAATACACCCATGGCCAGTGTTAAAAAATCCAGCCCGTCCATCAGAATAAGGGTGCCGAAAGTGTATCTTTCCTTGCCGGTTACCGGATCAAGGCCGATGGTAGCCAGCAGTAAGCCAAACACGACCATAAGCAAGCCCTTAGTGATCGAATTCCCTGAAAGATATATCGCTAGGATAAGACCCAATATTGTGAGGGAAAAGTATTCGGCCGGCCCAAACTGCAAAGCAAAGCGCGCAACAGGCGGCGCGATGAATGATAATCCAATGATGCCAACAGTCCCGGCAATAAACGAACTGATCGCGGCAATGCCAAGCGCCGGCCCGGCCTGTTTTGGCCATTTTGTAACCGTCGATGCACGTAACCACTGAAGCCGCTTCGCCGGGCATATTCAACAAAATAGATGTTGTTGATCCGCCATACATTGCCCCGTAATAAATGCCGGCCATCATGATGATCGAGATTAAAGGCGACCCCAATGCGTAGCTTAGCGGCAACAGCAGTGAAATGGTGGCGGCAGGACCGAGACCGGGCAGCACGCCGATAGCCGTGCCTAACACAGCGCCGATCAACCCGAAAAGCAGGTTGGTAGGTGTTATCGCAAGAGCAAATCCGTTCATTAACGACAGCAGTTCGCCCATTGTCGCCCCCTCCTTAGAGCAATAGTCCGCGCGGCAACGGCAGTTGCAAAATTTGCACAAATATGAGGTATAGCAGAGCAGTCCCCGCTACAGCCACCATGCTTACCACTTTCCATGGTTTTTTCTCGATAATCCCCAGCCAGGCTGCAAGCAAGAAAAGGGCGTCTGTACAAAATCCTAAACTATCTATGATACCAATGAAAACCAGCACTAAAATTACCGCCAACGCCGGGCGCGTTAAAGCGCCCGGCGCCCATGTCGGCGCAGTGTCTGCTGTACGAGAGCGACAGTAATAAAGTAAACCAACTGCTGCCATGAGTACTGCCAGCCAGAAAGGGAAAAATCCGGGGCCGGGAACCATGAAGTTGCCGAAACCGATATCCATTGCCATGACGGCGGCGCCGGCGGCAATTACCAAAAAGACTGCTGCCGCCCGCCGCTCAATTCTGTTCATAATGCCCCCCGCTTCATCAGACTAGCTGAACTTTTTGTCCCGTGCGGGACGATTCGTAGATTCCCAAGACAATCTCCAGCGATTTAAGTCCTTCATCGCCGTTTACCAAGGATTGTCTGCCTTGGTCGATAGCGCGAATAATGTCTTGCAGCTGGGCTCGGTGATTAACATCACTAATCGCGGGCGAGTTAGTGTCGCCATAAGATATCTTCTGTATATCAACAAAATTTTCTTCCCGGCAGCCTTCAACCTTCCACTCCGTAATAAGGCCGCCTTCCAGAATAATTGAACCTTTTGTTCCGTGAATTTCTATACGCTCCTTATAGCTGGGGAGAATAGCGGTGGAGCCTTCAATAACGCCAATCGCCCCGCTCACATACTCTACCACTGCCACGCCTACTTCCTCTGCCTCGATGTTATGAATGGACGTACGAATGCTGCCGCTAACACTTTTTATTCCACCCATGAACCATTGCAGCAAATCGATTGTATGGATGGCCTGAACAAGCAGCGCCCCGCCCCCTTCAAACTGCCACGTACCTTTCCAGGGATTTGCGGCATAATATTGAGGAGCACGGTACCATTTTGCATAGGCGTCACCAAGTATAGTTCTCCCAAGCACTCCTGCGTCCAAAGCAGCTTTGATCCGTCCCGCGGCCGGCGTAAAGCGGTTTTGAAAAATCACCGATAAGTTGAGTTTCTTTTCCTTGTATGCGTCTATAAGCTGGCGGGCTTTTGCCGCGCTGATGTCAATAGGTTTTTCCACAATGAGGTGCTTGCCGGCTGCAGCCGCCTGCACCCCAAAATCGGCATGCAGCCAAGGTGGCAGACAAATGCTGAAAATCTCTGTTTCCTTATCAGCGAGCGCTGCATCGTAAGACTGAAAAACCCTTAGGCCATACTTAGCCGCAAAGGCAGCCGCGTGTTCCGGGTTGCGGCTAAATACGCCGGTAATTTTGGCCTCCGGGATGCTCTTCAGTGCAGTGGCGTGAATGTTGGCGACCATACCGGTTCCAATTATTGCTACTCCGTACGTTTTCATTTTTTACCGCCCTTCCTAATCAATCACCAGCATTCCGGGTTTAACGATTTTTATGCTGTCGACGGTGGTCTCCAGCCGGGGATAAATTATTGGCTTTGTAATGAATAGTGGACCACTGCTGGTAGCGATAAACCCGTCTTCCGTTTTTGTGCCGGATAACGAAGGGTTCCAGCAGTAAGCCTAGTTTTCTGCTACCGCTTCCGTCGTCTCGGACGTAACCTTGATGTCACGGGCAACCCATATTATAGCACAAAAAGAGCGCTCGCAATGAGCGCTCTTTTTGTGCTAACTGTCTAGCCAACCGGCACCTACCTACTCTCCCAGGCCGTTTCCAGCCAAGTACCATCGGCGTTTATGGGCTTAACTACTGTGTTCGGAATGGGAACAGGTGGAACCCCATAGCTATCGGCACCGGATAAACACACACAGAAGAAGAATTCTTAGGATACTTAAGTCAAGCCCTCGATCTATTAGTATCGGTCAGCTAAAGTGATTACTCACCTTACACACCCGACCTATCAACCTTG
>JAOACF010000149.1:5106-5360 GCA_026417995.1 Negativicutes bacterium | reverse complement strand
ATGCCGCTTAGCGCGCATGCAGTCAACGGCATTTTCCGGGCAAACAAAACAGCCGCGCTCGGGTAAGCCCAGGCTGTGGCGGCTGATTTGTCGCCCGTCGGCCGTAAAGACGTCAATATCCAGCAGCCGCCCATAGACTTCTTCCGTTTCGAGCGCTACAGCCAAGCACTTCATATGTGCCGCGTCTCCCTGAAAAACAACGACCGCTGCAGGCCCGGCGGGTGTATGATAAATGCGCTCTTCCAGCAGGCAGA
>JAOACF010000149.1:0-5096 GCA_026417995.1 Negativicutes bacterium | reverse complement strand
GACCTTGGCCAGTGCCCGGTAAACAAGGCTTACCGTTTCTTCGCTGTATTTTATATTTCCCGGCATATTTACCGTGATGCTGACAACCGGAGCACCATAAGCCGCCCGCAGTTCAGCTTGAATTTGCGCCCGTTGCTCCCGGGCGTCGAGGACATCTTCAAGGGTTACGATTTGAGACGGGTGCTTCTGCATAACTCCTTATCTCCCCCGGCGATCACAGTTCTTTAAAGCGTTCAGCGCCCTGCGGCGCTGCGGCCCTTCGCCACAGCGTAGACCGTCTTATAAACCCATGCCGCATTTATGAGCAGTAAAGCGCTGGTAAAAAAGAAAACATATTTTATCCCGAAAGCGGCGGCAACTCCGCCGCCCAGCACCGCACCAACAAAAGAGCCGGCGAACTGGGCCGCCTGATTGTAGCCGAAAAGCCGGCCGGCAAACTCATCCGGACCCAGTTTTTTAACCAGCGAATTAATTGACGGCAGCAGCCCGGCGGTGGCTATACCCAACAAAAAACGCAAGCCCATCAGTTGCCAGGCGTTTTGCACGAATGCCTGGGGAATATACAGCAAGCCTGCAGCCAGCAGCGCTCCCAGCATAACTTTTTGCGGCCCGATCTCATCGGCAAGTTTGCCCAAACGCGGGGCTGCCAGAACGCTGGCGAAGCCGGAGGCCGCAAAAACCATGCCCGACATGAGCGCCACATAATCCGTGCTCCTCGCTATCTCAGCGACATAAACGGTAATAATCGGCTGAATGGACATAAGCGCCAGTTGCAGCGCGAGCGTGGTGATAAATAAAGCAATCATCGCGTTGCCATGCGGGAGCGCGCGCCACAATTCGCCAAAGCCCGGCTGTTTTTGAGCGGAAGGAGTGAAGTCCTCGCGCACAAACAGCAGCGATCCGATAAAAGCCAGAAAAATCAGCATCCCCATGCCGATAAACAGATTCCGGATGCCAATTAATTCAACAACTATGCCGCCCCCCAGCGGGCCAATCAGCATTCCTGCCAAAGATGCGGTCGAAAGCGTTCCGAGCGCCCAGCCCGAACGGTCGCCGGGCGTTTGCGTCGCCACGAGCGTAATTGAAGCTGCGTAAAAGCCGGAGATAGTTCCCTGCAGCAGACGCAACGCGGCAAACTGATATACATTTTGC
Organism: Negativicutes bacterium; assembly: GCA_026417995.1. Taxonomy (GTDB): domain Bacteria; phylum Bacillota; class Negativicutes; order Sporomusales; family JAOACF01; genus JAOACF01. The sequence continues at coordinate 3,944 of JAOACF010000149.1, read as the reverse complement.
ACAAAACCCATGCAGGCGATAATGACGGCCATACCCAAACTGGCTCTGAGCAGCATCGGTTTTCTCCCGTATTTATCTGCCGCCTGCCCCCACAAAGGAGAGACAATTGCCATGCAGATAAAAGTAACACCGTAGGTAAACCCTGACCAAAGTTCGATTTCGGCCAGCGATTGCACGCCAAGCTCCTGAATGTACAGCGGCAGAATCGGCATAATTTGACTCAGGCTGGTAGACGTAGCAAAAACGCCCAGCCAGCAAACGAATAGGTTTCTTTTCCAAATTTCCATTGTAGCCCCCGGTTAGGAAAGAACAGGTATAAAATTAATTATACTCCCCTGTTGCGCAATCGGCAATAACGCGTTTAGGCGCTCGGGACTTGTTTCCGGCACAGATAAAAAAACAGCCCCTCACCGGGACTGTTGTTCTTCTGTGCGCGATATATCATTCGACCCGTTTACCACCACTTGGATCATCCCGGTCAATGGGTGAATTAGCAGGCCGTGAACCGGGATATCGGCCGGAATGATCGGCGACGAAGCAATCTTGCGGCAGACGTCTTTGACGCTATCAACCAGATTGCCGGTATTGCGCATCCATTGCCGAATAGTTTCCCGACTGCTTTGGATAGCCTCTTCAGTGATGCCTCGGGATTTCATTTTTTCCACAAATTCGTCTATTTCAATTTTGCCAATACCGCAGTCATAATGGCCAACTACTAAAACCTCTTCAACCCCCAGCGAAAAAATGGCTACGGCAAGCGAAATGATCACACTGTCATTTTCATTGTCCAAAAACGTATTGCCGGCACTTTTAATTACTTTGGCATCTCCCCGCTGCAACCCCAGCGCAGGCAGGATAAACTCAGCCAACCGACAATCCATGCAAGTGAAAATAGCCAGTTTGCGCGCCGGCTTGCCGGCTGCCCGGGGGAATTGATCCCAGCGGTTGGATTGCACGAATTCGAGATTTGCGTTTACAATTTCCTCAAGCAGTCTGCTCATGCCGTTCACTCCTTTACCGCCAACCCCAGTTCTTTGAGCTTGCTCTCCGTAGGAATGCCCAGTTTGCTCCAACCCCTTGCCGCGTAGTATTCCTCCAGCATTGCCTGCACCTTGCTCCGCTCGAGCTTCCGGGCGGAAGGGCTTCGCTGCAGCACTTCCTGATAAAACCGGTCAGGGTAAACACTCCGGTCGCCGCTCTCGCCGCATTTTAAATTAAACAGTTTTTGCAAATTCCAAGTCCGTTCGCCTGCCGCCATGATTTCCGCCGCCGTCTTTTCCACTCCGGTCAGTGCGGTGAAAAGCTGGGCAATGACGGACGGTCCTATCGCCTGCAGAACAGGCGGCCGGATGCAGAGGCCTACCGAATTAAAAACCGTAATCAGATCTTCTGCCCATTTAGCCATTCGCGGAATGTCCACATCCTGATCGCCGCTGAAAATCTCGCTTTTTACGTTCGGAGGCATATCGAGATTCGCCAGCAGCTCTGCCCCTAAGCCAAACTTCTCATAGCGATATTCAACAGGGCCGGCGTTGAAACGCAGGTTTTCCACCGGATTGCGGCAGCGCAGATGGTCGCCGCCGCGGATGTTGGTAAGATTGCCAAACGTCCAGGTGGACCAGCGGCCTCGCGGATCCGCCATCGGAATTTCCAATCCCTTAATATGCATGGCATAGCGGCTTGCTCCGTGTATGGCCTCGCCGGCGCGCATCGTGCCTTCGGCCAGCAAATTGCCGAATCCCTCTCGCCTGGCAATCATCGCCAGCAGGGCAAGAACTGCTTCAGTATCACCCCATGCCAACGGAAAACCAATATCGGCGACCGTAATAAGACCTTTTTCAAAAAGCTCAAGGGCAAAAGCAATGGTACCGGCGGCCGATACCATATCAACGCCATATCGCTGGCACATCTCTGTCAGTTTGGCAATAGCCGGAATGTTTTCAATATCGCAGCCTGCGCCAAAACCAATCAGCGGCGTCACTTCCATGTCTTTAAGCTCAAGCCCCCGGTAAGGCCCCTCCCTGATCTCCACCCAATGAGCGCAGGCAATCGGGCAGCTGATGCAAGCGATACCTCGCTTGCTGTATTGAGGAACCAGTTTGCGGCTGCGCGTCTCCAGCCAGTTATCGACCTGGCCTTGCTGAAAGTTTCTCCCGGGAAGCGCGCCAAACTCGTAGTAGGGCACGGTTGCCAGCATGGTACCGAATCTGGCGAATGACGCAAAAAAGGGCGAATTATAGATGGCTTCACGGCAGCGCCGCTCCGCGGTCAGCAACTTTTGCTTGTCAGCGACCCTAACGGCGCCGCTCCCCCTGACGGCGATCGCCTTCAGATTTTTGGAACCCATTACCGCGCCTAAGCCGGTCCTTCCCCAGGCATCATACGGGCCATTTTGGATGCTGGCAAACCGGCATAAATTCTCTCCGGCCGGGCCAATGGCCGCCACCTGGATTTCCTGGTCTGCCCACTCTTTACGGATGGTTTTGATTGTTTCCCAGGAGTCCTTGCCCTTAAGCTCATCGGCCGGGACAATGGCAACCTCGCTGTCACGGATCAAAATATAGACAGGCTGCTCCGCTCTCCCCCGGATAATAACCCCGTCATAGCCGGCGAACTTTAGTTCACTCCCCCAGTAGGCCCCGGAATTGGCTGTGCCGAACAGGCCGGTCGCCGGCGATTTGGCCGAAACCTCGGTGCGGCAGGCGGCAGGGATGTGTGTCCCAGCAAAAGCACCAACGGCAAAACATAGCACATTAGCCGGACTAAGAGCATCAGCATCAGCCGGTACATATTCGGCAACAACCCGGGTGGAAATGCCGATGCCGCCTAAGCTTTTAACCTGATCATCGGTCAGCTTGGCTCTTCCCACTGTTCTTGTTGTCAGATTAATATCCAGCAGCGTTCCGGCAAAGCCGTACATTATTTGCCCGCCTCCTTTTCACCTTCTGCCGCTTCAACCACTGTTAAGCATTGGGAAGGACATGCCAAAGCGCACCGGCAGCAGCTATAGCAGGTAGAACGGAAGGAAATTTGAAAAATGCCCGTAAAATCGTCCTTATATATTTGAATATGCGCTTTTTTAAGGTCGAACGCATCCCCGTAGGTGATGGCGCACGTTAAGACGCAGCTTGAACACCCGATGCATTTGTTGGGGGAAATGACTATTCGCTTCGCCATTGCTGCACCAACTTTCGTAAGAGCAATATTTTCCAGCTACATATTGCCGAAAAGTGCGAGAGGAGACTGCCGCCCCCCTCCGGGGCTCGCAGTGACAGGTATCTCTTTGTGTCATGCGAAACTCCGGCTTATGCTGGCATCAGGAATGTCAAGAATGACATTATGCCTGACCCCAGCAGTTGCGTGGCCCATCCCCTCTCGCTTGTATTTATTTTAATTTTCCGAATTTAGCTATGATTTAACAGCCTGTGCCGCCGGTTGCTGCGCCGGCTTTTCAATCTTGATGTAAGTTTCTACCGTGAACAGCAGGGCTATCGTACCAATGACCATGCCGCCGAAGCACAGCCAGAATGTCGAAGTATACGCCTCCACCGGGAATTTGCCGGCCACTTTGCCGTAGCCGTCAAGAATTTTGCCCATAAACTGCTGGAAAAAGGCGCCGCCTATAAAATAGAACAGGTTGAATACACCAATGGCAGTGCCAACCACCTTACGCGGCAGCCGCTCGGTCAAATGAGCGTAGTTGGTGATATACACGCCGCCGAAGGCACCCATCAGGAAGCAAAACGTCGACATGGTTGCGGGGCTCCAGCCCTGCGGGCTGAGGGAAATATACAGCCAGCCCAGCGTGTAGATTGCCGCGCCGGTAATAACCACCTTTTTCCGGCTGTGCACTACCCGGTCGGAGATAAAGCCGGACAGCGGGCAGCCGACAATCATACCGATCGCCCACCAAGAGAGTACGTTGCTGGCCACTTGTTTGTTAA
>JAOACF010000148.1 GCA_026417995.1 Negativicutes bacterium | reverse complement strand
TGTGTATAAGAGACAGGCTTTAGGGTGGTCGATTTCTACGAACATCTCTCTCGCCCCGGCGATATGCTGATCAGCCGCCACCTGATCAATCGAGTAGATGGGCGCAGCCGGAATTCCGGCTGCCAGCAGCGTTTCTACAATCTCTTCCACCGTACGGGTACACGTCCACTCTTCAACGATTTTTTTCACACTCTCATGGTTTTTTACACGGTCACGCGTACGCTGATAATCAGGATGCTCCGAGAGTTCCGGACGGCCTATCACCTGGCAGAATAACTGCCATAGCTTATCGTTGCCGCCGGCGATGATTACCAAATTGTCTTTTGCCTGAAAGGAGTCGTACGGATAAACAGATTCATAGCGATTGCCGATGCGCTGGGGCAGACGCTTTTCCGTAAAATAGATCATATTGATGATCTCCAGGCTGGCAACTGTCGAATCGACCAGCGAAACATCCACCATCTGCCCCCGGTTTGTGTAATTGCGATTGTAGACAGCCGCTAAAATACCAATGGTTACCGACAATCCTCCCAGCACATCCCCCATGGCGGTGCCGGTTCGGGTAGGCTGCCCGTCGGGCCAGCCTGTGGTGCTCATCAGACCGCTCATTGCCTGGGCAATAATATCGTAGCCGGGACGTTTGGCGTAGGGTCCGTACTGGCCAAAACCAGACACCGCCGCGTAAATAATGCGCGGGTTGACCTGTTTAAGAGCGTCATAACCTAATCCCAGCTTATCCATCGTCCCCGGACGATAGTTTTCAATCACTATGTCAGCCTTTTTGACAAGCTCTTTAAAGATTGCTTTCCCTTTGCCTGATTTGAGATTAAGCGTAATTCCTTTTTTGTTGCGGTTCAGGTTCATATAGTAGGCGCTTTCGCCGTTTTGAAAGGGGCCCATCTGGCGCTCATCCGCGCCCTTTCCCGCCTCTTCAATCTTAATGACCTCAGCGCCCATATCTGCAAGCATCATTGTGCTGAAAGGACCGGCCAACACCCTAGTTAAGTCTAATACCGTTAATCCTTCCAATGCGCCTTTTCGCTCATGCATGTTCAATATCTCCTTCCCTCACTATCAGAGATATAAGTCTGATACTTCTGCTTCGACCGGCAATACTCGTTTCGCGTAACGCCCTCTAGACAATGCGCTTGAGATACGACACTAAGCCGCCCTCATTGACAAGCGCCAGGATATGCGGCGGGATTTTGCTGCACGTATAGACCTCGTCTTTTGTAACATTCTTAATTGTTCCCTCCGTCAGATTGATTTCAATGACGTCGCCGTCGCTTATTTTATCTGTTTCGCTGCATTCAATCACAGGAATGCCCAAATTGATGCAATTCCGGTAAAATATGCGGGCAAAAGATTTGGCCACAATGGCACCTACACCTAGATGCTTAAGCGTTAAAGGCGACGTTTCCCGGCTTGACCCGGAGCCAAGATTTGCCCCTGCCACCATAATATCGCCTTTTTGAATTTTGGTAGCAAAGTTAGGGTCAATGGCACTCATGGCATATTTTGCTGCTTCTGGAATGCTCAGCTCCATGTACTGCGGCGGCGAAATAATATCGGTATTGATGTTATCTCCGTATTTCAGAACTCTACCGCGAACTATATTGCTCATTGTCTGCCTCCTAGATAAACCGGCGGGGGTCAGTAATTTTACCGGCAATGGCACTGGCCGCGACCGTTACCGGCGAGCCGAGATAAATACCGGCATTTTTACTGCCCATGCGTCCGATAAAATTGCGGTTAGTTGAAGAAATACAAATTTCACCATCAGCGAGAATACCGGAATGTAAACCTACGCATACGCCGCAGCTTGGCGCCAAAACAATAGCGCCGGCATCGGCCAATACAGCTAAAGTTCCGTCTGCGGCTGCCTGTCGCCAAATTTCGTGGGATGCCGGCGAAACTAACAATCGTATCCCTCTGGCAATCTTCTTGCCCTTGAGGATACGGGCGGCAGCAACAAGATCGTAATAGCGCCCGCCGGTGCAAGAGCCAAGATAAGCCTGATGAATAGACGTACCTTCTACGTTCATTATTTCAGTAACATTATCAACTTCGTGCGGACAAGCAACCACCGGCACCAGGTCAGTGGCGGAAAACTTGTAAGTTTTGCAGTATTGGGCATCGGCGTCGCTGTTAACCAGGGTATATCCGTCATTAATGCCGCGTTGTTTCAGGTATTCAACGACCTTGCCATCGGGAGCCATAAGTCCAACCTTGGCCCCCATTTCCACCGCCATGTTGGTAATGGCCATGCGCTCATCGATAGGCAAACTTGTGATGGTATCGCCGGTATACTCAACTGCCTTATAAGTTGCGCCGGCATGACCGATAACACCAATAGTTTTTAGCGAGATATCTTTGGCCATTATACATTCAGCCATTTTGCCCGTCCATTCAACTTTGATAGTTTCCGGAACCCGTAACCACGTCTTGCCGGTAATAAGCACGCCCAACATTTCTGTAGAACCTACACCGGTGGCAAATGCACCCAGCGCGCCGCCCATGCAAGTATGGGAGTCTGTGCCCAGCACAACGGCCCCAGGTCGTACATGGCCGTATTCAGCCATTATTTGGTGACAGGGTCCGATAAACTCATAGTAGTTGTCTACACCATGATTACTGGCCCATTCGCGGGTAAATTTTACAATTTCCGCCTGTTTAATATTGGCGGGCGGAGTATAGTGGTCGGAAATGACTACGACCTTTTCTTTATCCCATACTTCATCCTTTATTTCGGCCATCTTCTCGGCAATCTCAACCCTCGGACCCAATATATCATCCATCATCGCTTTGTCAACATTTACCCAGAGTATGTCACCGGCGGAAGCCTCCGGTACTGCCGCAGCCCTAGCCAGTATTTTTTCGGACATTGTCTTTCCCACGAAAATCCCCCTCAGCAAATCTTTGGAAAGAAAACGCCTACCCCGATGTGTTCCCCCTCGTAAGGTAAGCGTATTCGTTTGTTATTTTGTAACAGCTATGGCTGATGTGTCGCTGGAAATTTTCTTTTGCGTTTCATTCATGACTAGCGCTAGGATAATAATAGCTGTCTGGAAACCGATAACGATAACATCCAATGCAATAAGATGACCAAATTGTTTAGTCAAATAACCTGTTCCCGGACCAGAGAGGAAGGATGTAAAGTACATGCAGGCCCCGATAAGACCGGTAGCCAGGCCGATCTGGCCGGTGCTTACTGCGTCTTGACCGACGGTGTAGCCGAGAATATATAATGCATGAAGCCCTACGCCCAGCATACCGCCAACCAGATATAAAAGCATAATATTTGAGCTTGAGATAACGTGAAAGATAAGGTAAGCACAGGTGACATTGAGTGCGGCTAGTAATAAGATTACCGGCTTACGCCCGTACTTATCGGCAAAATGTCCCAACACTACCGAGCTTAGGCCACCAATACCGTAAATAATGCCAAAAAACTCTCCTGCCAAGGCGTTGGAAAAACCTTTATAGGTTGCAAAAAGATATGGCCCCATGGACGCAAAGCCCCAGTAGGGAATTATATTTAGTACTGATAATGTGATACCTAGCCAGACGCCGCGGTTAGTGCCAATATTTTTTATCGCTTCGCTAAGATGCATTGTTTTGATATCTTTGGATGCATCGGTATCTTTGGCCCTGAGGAACTTCATTAAAACGAAGCCAAAAGCAAAGGTAGTGGCGCCCATGGTTAAAAGCCCTGTTTTCCAGTCGCCCGGATTTACGTCTAGCGTCCATCCATAATAGGTCGGGCCTATGTAGGCGCCTATCGAGTAAAAGCTCATCATCAGGCCGTTAATCATCGCCCGGCTGGCGGGGAAAATGGATCCGGCCACAGAATACATAACAATGTTCCAAATACCCTCCGTGGCGCCAAAGGCAAATCTCCAGATCGCCGCTCCATAAAAAGTAGTAGCCGTGGTAACAGCCATGGTTGTAACACCAATGCCAAACATGGCCAGCAGGAGCATTCTTTTTCGCCCCAAACGGTCTGCCAGATAACCTGCAGGAATATCAATCAGCGCCTGGCCTAAAGTAAAAATTGTAGCCAGCCAACCAACCTGAACGACAGTTAGCGCTAACTGCTTTGAAATGGATTTTAAACCGATAGCAAACGAAAGACGATTTGCCGAATAAAAAGCATAACCCAGAGCTAAAAAGAATAGTTGCACCCAAATGTAGCGCGGAATGCCAAACGGACCTTTCTTTTCTTCTCCTAGCATTTTGTTACCTCCTAAAAATACTTTCATTTGAGCTATCCAGTGTATATTTCTAATTGCAAAAACAATGCCAAACCAGAAAACCCTTATTCTTCGTTGTTTTATTTGATTTCCAATTTCATTTTTAAAACTCACATTATGAACGATAATTATAAATGATTTAGGATTTGAAAGACTTAGATTATCTTTTTCAATAACGAAAAGAGGAGTTCCAAAATCGGAACTCCTCTTTTCGTTATTTGCCATGCATTTTACGCCATAAAGTAGTTTTGCCGATCCCCAGCGCCTTGGCTACTTGTTCATGGTTTCCCGCATGTTTAATCAACATATCATTAATCAGTTTTTTTTCAAAGCGGCTTACTACCTGTTTCAGGCTACCGCGGCAATTTACCCGGACAGTTAACGTTTCTTCCTTATTCAGAGGCACCTGGATGACCTTTTGCAGCATTTCAGTCCATGATCGCTGCGGCGAGTGATTTGCCAACATCGCCAGTCGCTCCATGAAATTACTTAATTCACGAATATTACCAGGCCAGTCATAACTGGTAAGAAGCGGCATTAACTCAGAAACAGGCTGGTCATAGTCGGGCAGATTACCGGCAAATTTTTGCAGAAAATTCCTGGCAAGTATGGCAATGTCTTCTTTTCGTTCGCGAAGCGGAGGCAATACTATATTAAAGACATTTAGGCGGTAAAATAAATCTTCCCGGAATGCCCCCTGCTCGGTTCGCAATTTTAAATCCTGGTTTGTGGCACTGATTATGCGAATATTAATGGGAATTATTTTATCGCCGCCTACGCGCATGATCTCTTTTTCCTGAAGTACGCGCAGTAATCTTGCCTGCAGAGACTTGGCAATTTCCCCGATTTCATCCAGAAATATTGTACCGTTATGCGCTAATTCAAACAGCCCTTGCTTCCCTTCTTTTCTTGCCCCGGTAAAAGCGCCCCCTTCATAACCAAACAGTTCGCTCTCTAGCAGTTGTTCCGGAATCGCCGCGCAGTTTACGGCAACGAACGGACCATTCTTACGCTTGCTGGCATTATGAATACTTTGCGCAAACAATTCTTTACCTGTTCCCGATTCTCCCTGGATAAGGATGGCCGAATCAGTTGCAGCGTATAGCTCGGCAAGT
>JAOACF010000147.1 GCA_026417995.1 Negativicutes bacterium | reverse complement strand
CTGCAATGGGGTTAGCCCCGGGCATGACAGTTCTGGACTGTACGCTTGGCCTAGCAACAGATGCAATTGTGGCAAGCTTTGTCACCGGCCCCAAGGGAAAAGTAACAGGCCTGGAGAGTTCACCTGTTCTGGCTTTGGTTGCCAAATACGGTTTAGGTTCCTTCACGGCCGAAAGCAACGAAATTACTGCTGCTTTAAGGCGCATTGAAGTAAAGTGCGACGACCATCGTGTCTATCTCCAAGAACAGCCGGATGCCAGTGTTGATGTCGTGTTTTTTGATCCGATGTTTCGCGTGCCGATTGCGTCTAGTTCTAATTTAAAGCCGCTGCGATATCTCGCCAATCCGCAGCCTCTAAGCAAGGAAATTATCAAAGAAGCGGCGCGGGTAGCCCGCCGACGGATAGTAGTAAAAGAGGCTCAGGCAAGCGGCGCGCTCCGTGAACTAGGCTTTGCATTAACTGTCGGCGGCAAATACAGCAGTGTCCAATACGGGGTCATGGAGGTGTGCCACTGACATGCAACGTGTGATTGCTGTGGTTGGTCCTACTGCCGTGGGAAAAACAAAGCTAAGTATTGATTTGGCCCGGCACCTTGCTACCGAAATTGTTTCCGGCGACTCGATGCTTGTCTACCGGGGCATGGATATTGGGACTGCTAAACCATCGCTTACCGAACGCTGCGGCATTGTCCATCATTTGATCGATATTCTCGATGCTCGAGATGAATACTCGGTAGTCGATTTTCAGCGGCAAGCCACCTATTGGATTGAAAATATCAACACCCGGGGAAAAATTCCTGTTTTAGCCGGAGGTACCGGCCTCTACATTAAAGCGCTGCTTGAAGGATACCGGTTTAACCGCGCCCCAGAAAACACCGCCTTGCGGCTGCACTTAGCCGCTATGGCGAACGAACATGGTCCCGAGTATGTACATAGAAAGCTTGCCGCTGTTGATCCAGCTACCGCTGCCCGCCTGCATCCTAATGATACCCGCAGGGTAATTCGCGCATTAGAAGTTAGGTTGTCAACCGGTGAGAGCGTGTCGCAAGCCAATCAATCAGCCGCGGGCTCCCTTATTTTCGACGCCCTTGTCATTGGCCTTAATCTTGACCGACACCTGTTATACCAGCGGATCGAAGAGCGGGTAAACGCCATGATTTCGCAAGGATTGGTCGAGGAAGTCTCGGCCCTCCTGGCCTCAGGCGTACCTGAGTACGCTCAGTCCATGCAAGGCATTGGTTATAAGGAGGTTGTTTCTTATTTACAGGGAGAGATAGATTTACCGACAGCCGTAGATAAAATCAAGCAGGCCACACGCAATTTCGCCAAACGCCAGTTGACCTGGTACCGCAAAATGCCATATATCGAATGGTATGATGCAGCTTTACCCTATGAGAATTTATTGGAACATATTTACAGTCGTATTGCAGGAAAGTTCCATGTAAGGTAAAATAGAGAATAAAAAGGAAAAATACGGAGGTTTTCTCATGACAACGAAAGTAATAAACTTACAGGATAGCTTTCTGAACCAAGTCCGCAAAGAGAACGTGCCGGTAATTATTTATCTTGTAAATGGATTTCAACTGCGCGGTGCGGTTAAAGGCTTTGATAATTTCACCGTTATTATTGAGAACGAAGGCAAGCAACAGTTGGTTTATAAACATGCTATTTCGACCATTACGCCGTTCCGTGCGCTAACCTCCGCATTTCATGACCGCAAAGAGGACGCCAGGCCTGAAAAACCGATGCAAAGCTAAAAGACAGTCCCGGGTAAAAACCCGGGACTTTTGATTCACCATTTTGGCATTCCACACGTATAATGAATAGCACCGAACACCAAGGATTGGGGGAGGAAAGGCAATGACCGCACTGGGACCGAAAGATGTGCTTACCGCGGTTGAAAATGGAGAAATGTCAGCCAGCGACGCCTTTCGGCTCCTGAGAGAAATCGATACTCAGGGAATGCCGCCGTCGACCGCAGCGGAAGCCAATACCGCCCACCAGCGCGTCGAAGAGATTTTGCGGGAATTAGATAGCCTCATCGGCCTGCAGGAAGTAAAACGCCTGGTACGGGAAATCTATGCTTTTATTGAAATACAGAGACGGCGGGAAAAAGAACGCCTGGCAACCGATCCTTTGGTGCTGCACATGATTTTCAAAGGCAATCCGGGAACAGGCAAAACCACCGTAGCCCGCATTCTCGGCAAAATCTTCCGGGAGATGGGAGTGCTTACCCGCGGTCATCTGATCGAAGTGGAGCGGGCAGATTTAGTCGGAGAGTATATTGGTCATACCGCACAAAAAACACGTGAACAGCTTAAGAAAGCTTATGGCGGCATTCTATTTATCGATGAGGCCTATTCACTTGCCCGAGGCGGCGAAAAGGACTTTGGCAAAGAAGCAATTGACTGCATGGTAAAATCGATGGAAGACCATAAAGACGAGCTGATCCTCATTCTCGCCGGCTATCAAAAAGAAATGGAAGCCTTCTTGCAAACCAATCCCGGCCTGCGCTCACGGTTCCCCATTCACATCAATTTCCCGGACTATTACAAACACGAGCTGCTGCAAATTGCCGAACAAATGTGCGCCAAACGCCAGTATCAACTAACCGCCGACGCCAAAGAAACTTTGCTGCGGCTTTTAAATCCGCCGCTTGACAATCCGGAGAGCTTCGGCAACGCCCGAACGGTTCGTAATATCATTGAAAAAGCGATACGCCGTCAGGCCGTACGGCTTGTGGCCAAGAAAAACACTACACGCGAAGAACTGATTTTAATTGAACCGGAGGATTTGACGGAGGTAAGCCTATGAAAGAGTGCGTTATTGTAGGTCGCCCTAATACCGGAAAAACCTTGTTTGCTCTGAACTTCGCCGGTTACCTGGGCAGCAAGGTTGTTGACATTACCTGCCGTTCCTACGACGATCTCATTACTTGCCGGCATCTGACGATCGACCAGGCTAAAAAAGAATTATGCGGCATGACTATGCATAAAACGCGCTCCCTGCAATCGATAATTTTAAAAGTGCCTGTCGGCAAAACACAGGTGGCATTTAAACTCACGGACACTTGCGGCTTAAGCGAAGGCATACATAACGAGGAAGATGTCCGGCGCGGCATGGCGCAAACGATTAAACTGTTACGCTATGCAGATTTCATCCTTCACATTGTCGACCTCACTACGGTTAACCGTGAAGGCAGTATTATCGACCGGGAAATTTATCAGTTTGGGGTGGCGCGCCACAATTACCTGCTGTTGGGAAATAAAATCGACTTGCCTGCGGCCAAAGAAAACTTTACCCGGCTTTCCTCATTATATCCTCAAGCCAACGCACTACCGGTTTCTGCTCTGTATAATCTTGGGTTTAAAGAGGTGAAAGCCTATGTGGCAAGAAATGTTTGAGCTGTTCGCGGTTACCCTAGCTGTCGCTCTATGCTCAGCCGCCGTCAAACTGCTGGACGATTTTCTGGATCAAGATATCGATTTATCTACCGGTCGCAAGAATTGGGCTGAATTTTTGGGACGGGGAACAATGGTATATGCCTCACTGTTGCTGAGTTTTGCAGCGTCTATCCATACGAGCGCCGCTATATCCTTATTTCTCGCATGTTATGCGGTAGGAATGTTTAGCAGCCTGACTAAACGTCTCCCGAGTTCGTTGCGCGGATGGCAAGAATCGCTTTTCGTATTGCTTGCGGGAATGTACTTTTTTGGCTGGAAGCAAATGCTTTTCTCTTTATCTTTTGTTGTTGCCGTGCAGTTGATTGACGATATAATTGATTACCGTTCAGACGCTTCAAGCGGACAGCGTAACTGGGCGCACCGGCTTGGCATACTGGAATGCGCATTGGGGGCATTGCTTGCCATTTTACTGGCATGGTCAGCAAATGAGCGAATGATTGCACCCGCCGTCATCGGCACGGGTTTGGTATACGCCGCGGCGTTTGTGCGTCAGGAGGTGAGGTTATGGCCCTGGAACTTCTAATTATGAGCATCCTCATCTTTCTGACTGGATATGTCATCGGCAAAAAAGTCGGCATCAAACAGGGTTACCGGGAGGGCGCCGCGACCACGCCGCTCCTCCTCCGCCAGCAATCGCTCGAGCAGGGCCGATGCTGTTTCTGCCATAGCGACGCTGATGAGAAGGCAAGCAGGATACGTATATAAAAAAGGACCGGTTGGTCCTTTTTTACCTTCTATAGCTTGGGCTTAATAACTGCTTTCATAACGGTTTGCTTTTCCACATCAGCGATCGCCTGGTTGATTTCATGTAGACCATAATGGCGGGAAATCATTTTTTCCCAGGCAAAGCGCCGGCTGTATTTCGCCATTACCTGTACCGAGCGATAAAAATGGCTTAAATCAATACCCCAGGTTCCTTTAATAGCCAAATGTTTTTTATTGATTGCCTGATGAGGATTGACCGCAGTTTCCCCGTTGTCGGTATATTGGCCGACAATTACATACATGCCGGCATCCCGGGCCATTGCCATGCCTTCCGGCACGGCACCGGGCACACCGGTTGCTTCAATGACTACGTCGGCCCCCCGGCCGTTAGTCAGTTCGCGAACCTTATCAATACGCTCTTCCCGGCTCATTGTTTCAATATCAATCACTGCATCAGCGCCAAATTCCGCGGCAACCGCCAGACGGTGAGCGGGGCCACCGACAACAATTACCTTAAGAGCGCCTGCCAGTTGCGCCAGAATGACGGCGTTAAGCCCGACCGGGCCGCTCCCCTGTACGACAACGGTATCACCTAAACGAATGGAGGCTTGCTCAATGGCGTGAAAGGCGGTAGGCAAGCCGCAGCCTGCGCCGATAAATGCCTCCGGCCGTATTGTCTCAGGCAGTTTAATAATTTTGACATTGGGCTTTAAATAAATATATTCGCTCCAGCCCCCCAATATCCCGTCCTTCACCCCGTAAGTGATGCCATAAACTTTGCGGCTCGGGCAGCGTGTCGATGTTTTGGCAACAAGGCAGAACCAGCAGTTATGGCACGTTTCATGGACATCCATAAAGGTTACGACATCGCCGGGGTTGAGTATATTGCCGTCTACATCCCTGACGGATCCGTTAGTTTCAGCGATACGGCCGACATTAATATGTCCGGGGATGATGGGATAAGGCACTCCGGCCAGTCGGCCGTGAAACAGATGCACGTCTGTCCCGCATACTTCGCTATATATTGTTTCCAGCCACACTGCTCCCGGTTCCAGAGACGGCTTGGGCAGTTCCTTTACTTTAAGCGGCAGTCCTGGAGCCTCTAATACGGCAGCTTTAATCATTCGATACGCCTCCTTTATCTTTGTTGCAGGATTTGCCATCCACGTCAAAAATTCCTGCACTCGGAAGATTTCCCGTGCAACAGTATAACAG
>JAOACF010000146.1 GCA_026417995.1 Negativicutes bacterium | reverse complement strand
ATAGAAAGGCCCCTGATTTTGCAAATCAATCTCCTGTACAATCGGCACCTTTCGCAGTATTGTTAATTTCCATCCTGCAGGGAGCTTAGGCGGGCGCAGTTCTTCCGGCGGCTCCGTACCGGGTTCCCAGCCGGGATAAATGATAACGTTCGTATCAGTATTAACATAATAATTGTTTATCAGCTCTGTAATGTTCCCATGCGTGTCTGTCAGATAAATTTTAATGTGAGATTTGTCGATAATGGGGAAAGAATAGGGCCACTCAGTCGTGGCCCCGTTGCCTAGGTATATATGTTTGTTGATATTTGATGCGACGGTCAAATCAATCACCATCCTATCGTTCTTTTCTTGGCCGTCTGCGGATTAAATCGCGCATTTCCGGCTCCATGTCATTAAAGAGTATGTCATAAGCGTTCCAGAACCAGTGGTTGAACTGGTCGGGATATGGCTTAATGAAAGCTGCTGCTGACATAATAGCCTCGGCTACGTCCGCGCCGGTCTTTTTATCTTGGATATAACCTACAGGCGCAAGTATTGCCTGCACGGCAGTTTCGCCCATCGCCTCAACCGGCAACAGCCTCACGCCAAACGATGATCCGCCTATAGACCGGTTAATGGCAACAGCGGCTATGTTACCCACAATTGGGAACAATCTAACGGGATAGGCAAGTATTTCCGACGCCCATCGATTTACCCATTTTTCGTCATCTTCGTCAGGCAGGTCAAACGATAACAGCAGCCCGGCAATGGAGAACAGCAGCCAGCGTGCTGCAGCCGTGGTGAATAGCCGGATTGCATCCCGATCGCGCAAGGCAATTCCAAATTCCCGTTTCCACGAATTAAACTGCGTATTCATAAACGTGCCGAACATGGTAATTAACCTAGTTGTAGCATTGCCGCGCATAATAGACGCGGTATCAATCTTCCGGCCGGAGCCGATAGCCCGGTCAATAAGCGTATCGGCATAGAATATGGCGTCTGCTTCGTTTGCCCCTTCGCCAAGCTTTTTATGATACGCCTCCAGCCACATTGGAACAGCAGTCAGATTATCCGTTTCTGCAAGCAACTTTCCGCCCCACTTCAGCCAGAAGTTTTCATCGTTTCGGAATTCGTTCAGCGTATAGTCCGGCGAATCCACTCTGTCGCGCATAAAGGCCGACTTAGAAAGTACAAAGTCACGGTCTTCCCGATACGACTTTTCCTGCATCCAAAACCTAAACGCTCCCCGGTTTAAAAAGCCGTTTAAAGCATCGAGGTGGCCAAAGCCGTCAACGGCGTTTCCGTATAAAAACGGATTGGCAAGGTTTTGCAGTGCCGTTTTTATATTGAGCATAAGCGCAGCAATAACCGTCCGTTCGCGCAGCCAGTTGGCCCATTTATCTATTGTGTTCTGCCCAATGGTTGCCGCATCCGTTTTAGGATTAGCCGCAACAGCAATAAATTCGCGTATCATCCGATAACCTTCCGGCCCTGTCTTGGTTTCCAGCAATTCCTTAAACTCAGTATTGTTGACCAGCCGTCGCAGGTCAGTAATGACTTCGCGGAAGGCAATATCGTGAGCAACGGCCTGGATATGCCGATACCGGTTAGTCTGCCTTAAATCAATTGAATAGGTCGCACCGGTGCGCTCATGGGTGTAGCCGGTGAATGTTTTAGGTACGGACATGGCAAAGCTTTCGGTATATAGCGGCTGCCCTTCACGCTCTTCTTCCCGTTTGGCCGCCCGGCTGTTAGACCGATAGTCTTCTTTAAGCGGGTAGTATCCGCCCTGCAGAACAATTGTCTGCCCATCAGCCGTTTTAGTTTCAAACGGCAGCGCTTCCACCTTCTGCATAGAAAAGCCGGTCATTCGCTGATGGACTTCCTGCGCCAGCGGCCAAAGCAGATTAATGTTGTCCCAGCCGCGCTGCACCCATTTCCATTCGGCAGCAGTCAAGTTTTTAGCCAAAAAGTTCATTACCTTATCCTGCGTTATTGCCATTGTTTCTGCGTCTATCTTGCCATCGGCATTACGCACCCACAGACTTGACTTTTCAAGCCCTACCGGAGCCTTGCCGAACAGCACGCGACGGTTAGATTCGCTGCCGGTATGACTGGCCATTTCAAGCAGATACCGTTTGGATACGGACGCTCCAAGCTCCGGGTAGTAAACTCTCTTATCAAGCGCTTTAAGCGCCTCCTTTGTCGGACACAGTTCGCGCAGGGAGGCTTCTTCCTTCTCTTTAATCATGTGCAGCAGCTTACTCACCTGATTAGCCGCTTCATATACCGGACGGTAGATAAGGTTATGGAACCAGCCAAAGTCATGCCATTTGTCCAGACGGTTTAGAAATGTGGTTATTTTTTCGCTGCTGTAACTGTATTCGCGTAAAGACTTTTTCCGGGAGTTTTGCGGACTTACATCCTCTTCCGGCTCTTTTACATAAATATCTTTTACATCAGCGAGTTTTTCAGCGGACGTTGCAACCACTTCCGCAATATCAGCTTGCTTAAACAATTTATTTTCAGTCTGTGCCAGATGCTTGATATTCCTTAACGCATTCTCCACATCCCGAAGCTGCTCAACAGTAAGCTTTTTGGTCTCACCCTCGAACTTTTCAATCAAGATCCAGTCAGCGATAGCAACAGAGCCCATCGTTTCATCCATTCGTATTGCCCATTCTGCCAGTGTTTCTCGTCTGACAGACGGGTCATACTGCTTGTGCGCATAGCCAAACCGCCTAAGTATTTCCGCCGCCTGGACAAAGTGCTCTTCTTTTTTCCAGGTATCACGGCCAGCCCTTTGCTGGCGCTTCAGATAATTTATGGTTTTCTCCCACTGCCGGCGAACTTCAAGCGACTTTATGACCATGGCATGGTTAAACATCTGCACCGCTTTTTGCTCCTGCGCCGTCTCCATATCCCCTGTGGCCAACGCCTTAGCAACTTTCTCAGCTGCCCGACGCTCAGCGGCAATGTAGGTGTGAAGTTTGATTGCTTTTTCAATCGGCAGATTAGACATAGCCTTTTCAGCTGAAAATTTAGCCTCTTCGCGCCTAAATACCGTTGCCTGGCGCATTTGTTCGGCGTTTAGGATTTGCCCCAGCTTTTCTTTAATCAGCTGGGTTTCAATTGCCAGGAGCGTTAGACCGTCGTCATTATACATTGCTTCTTCGGCTTCTTGACGCATTGCTTCCGGGTCAGCAATCAAATCCTTAAACTGCTGCATATGAAGTTTAAGACGCCGCTCTACTTCTTGTCCGAATGTCGGGCTGTTGATAATGCGGTATAATAGCTCATCGCCTGAGCTAAAGCCAAATATGTCAGCAAGCAGATCCGCTGAAAAGCCGCCATTCTTAGTAAGCATATTCTTAGGCAGATGCTCTACCTTGTCCGGGTACATTGCGCGGGCCTGCTCTTCGTTGAGCTTCAGCCCGCCACCATAGTTATAGATAATCTCCCAGCTTGGCGATGATTGACGCAATGCTAAAAACTCCTGGTTTTCTGGAATTTCTCCAAACGTTTCTTCATACCATCCGCGTTCTAAGTGTTTAATGGCAATATCCCGGAACACTTCCCGCATTTTGGGTGGCATCCTGCGCGGTTTTTTCCCTTCTTCAACAGATTTTCCGGCTTTTACCCAGTCAATGTATTCTGACCAAGCCTTGGGCAGTTTCCCTCCTAGCTCAGCCAGCATATCTTTATACCAGTTCTGGTTGCGCGAATAGCCGGCAACAAATATCCATTCGCCTTCTTCTGTCTGAGTAGCTGTTTTTTTCTCCACGCCAAGCTTGGCATTGTGTACTAAGATTTCTACCTGTTCATTAATAAGCTCTTCGATTCTTGCGTCAATCGCCGCTTGCACTTCTCTTATGTTGGCGGGTGCGCTCATTGCTGCTCTGGCCATGTACAGCTGCTCTTTAGCAACTTCTTCACGTATAAAATCTAAAGCCTTCTTGCGCTCTTCTTCCATTTCATACTGGTTATCAGCACTGATGAAACGCATTACTTTTTCCCGCAAGATGTTTTCCGCTTTTTCCCGCGCCGCGATGATAGCTTTGTCCAGCTGTGTTTTCTGGCTTTCAGACAGAGTATCCAAGATTTCCTTAGGCAGCCGCTGGTGATACTCGCCCAACAGTTCAACCTGGGCAATTTCTTCTTCGGTCGCCAACATCCGGTCGAAAACCGCGCGGATTTCAGGAGTAATATTTACGTCAAGGTTTTTAACTGTCTTGTAAATAGCGAGCAGCCAATCCTTGAACCGCCGGAATATGCCGCGCGTTTCAAGGGATGGTGCCTTGCCTTCCAGGAAATAGGCTTCGGCTGCGCGGGCAAAAAATTCATGAAATGCTGCCTTTATAGCAGTATTGTGAGCGTGATTGATGTCACTGGCGGCTTCAATGGTATTGCCGCCCTGTTCGACATAAGCGATGGCGTCAGTAAGTTTTTGCACCATGTCGGCATTGTTCTGCGACTTGGCTAGCGATACAAGCTTTTTTAGTTCTCCTTTAACATCTTGGTTTGCCGCCCAGTCAAGAACGGTCTTGCGGTCACGCTTCATCCAGTCAGGTGCTTCTTCTTTAGCACCCATTTCAATGAGGTTTTGCATGAAGTAATGGCCAACCATCTCATGGATAAGCGTTGACGGATCATGGTTTTCAAAGAGGGTAATTATTGCCCGGCCTTCTTTGTCCCAATGAATTGAACCACGATGATTATTTCCATGCGCAGACTGGAATAATTTCTCCGCTTCTGCTATACTAATAATATCAGAATTACTCCTGCCATACGCCCCCTGGGGATTACTCTCTCCGATGTTTTGAGAGTTTTTCCCTGAATTGGCCTCCAGATCGGAATGGAGTGACGGGGATGGGCGACCGTCAAGGAGTAATTCGTATTTGTTCCAGTAGATAGAGCCTTTGGGATTATTAGGGGACTGGAATAATTCATCGGGATTTGGTATACTATTATTAATTGTGGAGGAAGTTTGCCCGGCACCGGTTTTGGACGTATAGACACGGTCAGCATTGCTGGCATGATCTATGTCAGGGGACTTCCTCCACATTGTTTTTACAATGAGTTTCTTCTTGTTACTCGATACGACTTCGACAACCGTTTTTGTCCCTGAAACATCCGTTTTTTTATACAGAATTGAAGGTGTTCCCTGTTTAGTTGGAGCACCTTTTTCTATTACCTCCGGGGAATTGAGAATGTCAGGTATCAACTCCAGGTCAGCCTCTGAAATCGGCACTTGAGTTTTATCTTGCTCTTTTTCAACGCCATGCCTTAGAAGAATATGCCGCAGGTTATTACTCTGTAAAACATGCCTATATCCCTTAACATCAATCCCAGTTCGTTCTTTGATTAGTGCCGCTTCTTCGTCAACAACTGTGCGAAGGGTCATTTCTTCCGCTTTACCACGTTCACTAAGCGCTGTCTCTTA
>JAOACF010000145.1 GCA_026417995.1 Negativicutes bacterium | reverse complement strand
TATACTACATTTATCGCTTAATTTGGAGATGTTCAGGCAAATTAAAAGGCTGCCGACATGACTTTGTCGACAGCCAGTCCGCAAGGCCTGTGCCTTGCGGAATTTTTGCGCCGTATACTACTTTTTTCTGTCCCAAATGCCTGCCTGGCGCTTTTGCGCCTCTTCGCCGCAGGCGCGCAGGAAGCTGTTATATTTATAATTGGGCAGCGTCAGGCTCCATTGGGCATAGCCCTCTAAGAGCAGCGCGGCATTCAACATTTTGGCGCGGACCTCTGCATCATCGCGCTTCTCGGGCTTTTCCAGCCATACATATACCAGCAGGCGGTCTTCATAGTCGCGCTCCTGCTGATCGGTTTCCAAATATACAAATGTATTATAGATACGGTTTTTAACATAGCTGTCCGCTTTTAAATTGCTGAGTTTCATGAGCGTATCCGGCTTGAGCCCGTTTAGGGGAGCTACGCCCAGCAGGCGCGCGGTATAGAGCCGCTTGCCGATGGAAACTTCGATTGTATAGGGATCAAGCACTTGTTCGACAAACGCATATCTGAGCGTCTGTCCGGCAGGAGCTGCTTCCGCCGGTATTGTCGGCGACAGCAAAAAGCAGAGAGCTACCAGCAGGCACAGCAAATTTCGAGGTTTCAATACGATCACTCCGTTCACCAGATTTTACTATACTTATTCTTACAATCAACCGAAAAACCTGCCGGGGAAAACAAATGAGGGCATCATCCACCATCCCGGATTGTGCCGGACGCATCGCCGGACCGCGTTTACCGGTGGGATGCCCTCTTGTTTTGCATTATATGCGCAAAAAACGCGGTAATGCCGATTGCCGCTTATTGTTAGGGATTTTATAACAGATTCTCGCAGGAAAACTGCTGATAAATGTCAAATATTGTTGATATTAAATACCCAGTGTCAAGGGGGGTTGTTTTAAATCATGGCAGCAAACTTGTTAGATTTGCAACGCACACTGAGACGGCAGGGAATATTGATCAGCTTTTCAGGACGCTTTTCCCAGGAAATTATCGAAGAATTGGGCGAAGCGGTGAAAAAATATCTGGAAACTGAAGCAACATCGCAGAACCAGACATATAATGTTTTTTCCGTCTTTATTGAGCAAACTCAAAACATTAAAAACTACGGGGTTTCCTGTGAAGGGTATCCAGATGCTGATGAGATTGCCGGATCCGGAATTGTGACGATTGGTAAGACGAACAGTGGCTATTTTGTTTGTTCAGGAAATTTAATAGCCAATTCTGATGTCAACGGTCTGCAAGCGCATTTGGAACTGCTAGCGGCGCAAGATAAGTCGGCGCTTAAAAAGATGTATAAAGAGCAACTAAAGCGGGAATTGTCTCTGGGCAGACGAGGCGCAGGACTTGGACTAATTGACATGGCTAAACGCGCCACACAGCCGCTGGAGTTCTCGTTTATTAAACAAAATGACCGGGTATCGTTTTTCACACTCTGGGTCCATGTGTAGGAGGTAAAATCGTGGATGTTTTACATATTGAGAAGACACGCTCAACGCCTGAGATTCATTTTGATCCCGCAGCTAATTTATTGAATATCAAAGGACAATCATATCCTGAGAATGCTTTCAAATTTTATGAGCCGATTTTTGCCTGGGTAGACGAGTATATCATGCAACTTCGGGATAAGGCTACTGTGGAAATGTACCTTCACATGCCTTATATTAACACAAGCAGTTCAAAATGCCTGATGATGCTGCTCGAAAAACTGGAAGACGCGCACAATAGTGGTAAGCAGATTACTTTAAAATGGTTTTATGATAAAGACAATGAGGCAGCGCTGGAGTGCGCGGAAGAGTTTAAGGAAGATTTATCCTTGCCTTTTGAGATTATTGAGGTTGAGGAAGAATTTGCGTAACGGTGAATTATGAAAGAAATTGACCCGAAAAAAAAAATCATCGTCTACTCACAAGACACGCTGCGGATTATCATATTGGCATGTTTTATAATCGTAATCGCAGTGGTTATGACAGGGAGCATAAGCTACGTTGTGACCGAAAGGGCAGTAGTAGATAAGCTCAAGAAGCGGGATCTGGTTTATACCATGGAGGCTATAGCCGCCAAAGTAGACGGGCGCATTTTGCGAGCAAAGGAGACCGCGCGTTTAATGGCGCATGATCTTGCGATCCGAGAGTGGGTGGCGGGGGAGGAACAAGATGCTCAGCTTGGGCGATTTGCCAAGCAGAAGCTGGCTGATGTTGCTAGTCAATATGATTATAATAATTCTTTTATTGTAAGCAGTATCACCGGCAATTATTGGGCGGAAAACGGACAATGCATTGATGTAATGTCAAAGGACGACCCTGACGACGCGTGGTTCTTTGAAACCATACAGGCCGGTAGGCCGGTTGACTTAAATATCGACTACAACTCCGAGCGCGGCGATACCTTTGTGTTTATTAACGCGCTGGTGACAAGCGAAAATAAGCCTTTGGCGGTCACCGGGGTTGGACTTAGCCTTAAAGAGCTTGCCAGAGACTTTCAAACATATAAATTTGGTGAGCGAAGCAATTTATGGCTAATTGACCGGAGGGGCAAAATTCACCTGTCGGAAGATGTGGAACACACAGGAAAGGATTTGCTTGATTTCTTGCCAGTGCCTGTTGTTGCAACTATTTTACAGGACTTTGACAGCACAGCTGGTCAGCCGAAGATTTTTGAGTATCAAGATGAATTGGGAAACACAGTAGATATTGCCTATGTGTCTGCAAGGTCGACTGACTGGAAACTAATTTTTCAGCTTCCGCGGGAAGAAAGTGTAGCTATGCTACGGACGATAAAAATTAATGCTGCAGTTGGCAGTATGATCTCCTTAGCCTTGATCATGTTTATTTTTTATCTGGTTTCTAACCGTATCGCTAATCCCTTTAAAAGAGCAATTGCTATCAGCCAAGAAATGGAAAAACAGGTTCGGGAACGTACACAGGAACTCGCGGCTACAAATCAGAAGATCATGGACAGTATCAACTATGCGAAACGCATCCAGGAAGCTGTGTTGCCGGCTCACAGCGAATTATCAAGGGTATTCAAAGATTATTTTGTTATTTGGCAGCCGCGGGATACGGTTGGCGGTGATTTCTACTGGCTGCGGCAGAATGGTGCGCAATGTTTGCTGGCAGTGGCTGACTGTACCGGGCATGGTGCGCCCGGCGCTTTTATGACAATGGCACTAAACTCCATACTCAATTATACAGTAAGTGATATGCCATGGAACGATCCTGCTGCGATTTTAAAGCGGCTGAATCGCGAGATGAAAGAAACAATTCACCGGAAGATGACAGATGAATTTACGGATGACGGAATGGATATAGGGGTTTGCTATATCGAAGACTCGCATAAATTGGTTTTTTCCGGCGCTAAACTGTCACTGGTCAAATATAGCGGCGGCACATGCGAATTGATCCGTGGCGACCGTAAGAGCATTGGCTATAAACGATCCCAAACAGATGCTGAATTTACCAATTATGAGGTTGTAGTTAATGATGGTGATGTGTTTTATCTAACTACCGACGGTTATCTAGATCAAAATGGTGGCGAACGTGATTTTTCTTTTGGGCGTACACGGTTTCTAAATATTGCTGCAACCCACGGTCACTTGCCTTTAGCGACGCAACGCGAAATATTTGAAAATTCTCTGGCCCAATATATGGCTGGAGTTCATCAACGGGATGATATTACGGTTTTTGGTTTTCGACTATAAGGAAAGGAGCGGTGCGTATGACTGTTCGTGACAGAGACAAACGATTATTCGACGGCGAGTCTGAAGTACTGCGGTTAGCGCACTCTCTTATGGAGGATCCTAAGTACAGGGATAACGAATTAGTCCCCGCTTATGCGCAACTAGCGGCTAACTACGATAAGCTTTTAAAACTTATTCGCAAAATATTTTTAATCAGCGATAGCCAAGGGCGGGTTTTGCAGCAACGCCAAAGAGAACTGCGCAATTTGCTGGATAATGCTAATCAGGGCTTTTTAACATTTGGGGCAGACCTGCTCGTGGATAAACAGTATAGCGCGGAATGCGCACGCATCTTTGACATGAAAATTGCTGGAGTGCCTGTTTATGTCTTACTGGCAGGAGGCGATCGAAATAAGGAAAGCGAATTACAAACAGCATTCACTCGCGTTTTTGATTTGTGTAAACAAGAAGAGCAGGAACAGGCGCTTAAGAAGCTGCCACGGCAATTATTAGTGTATAATAGAACGATTCAAATTGAATATAAAATAATTCCTCAGGTGGAAGAGGACTTTGGACGACTTTTGGTAATGATGATTCTTACGGATGTATCGGATAAGTTAAAGGCAGAAGAACAGATACGCTTTCTTAGCTACCATGATAAATTAACTTCGTTATATAACCGCGCTTATCTTGACATGCGCCTGTCAGAATTGGAAGTGGATCGCTGTATGGCGCTTAGCGTTATTGTTGTGGACCTCAATGGACTGAAACTGACTAATGATATTTTTGGGCACGCACAAGGGGATAAGCTGCTTGTTAGTATGGCGGAAATATTAACCAAGGCTTGTCGTAAGGATGACATTATTGTCCGTTGGGGAGGAGATGAATTTGTTGTGCTTCTACCCGGAGCAGACCGAAAGGCTTGCGAGCAAGTTGTTATGCGTATCCAGACCGCGCTTGAGAAACAACCCACTAATCCCATTCCCCTAAGCGCCGCCATAGGGTCGGCAACCCGGGATCAAGGACACTTTGTCGACTTCACGGAACTGTTTAGTGCAGCCGAAAACCGCATGTATAGGCAAAAAATCAGCGAAAGCAGACATGTTCGACAAATTATCTTAAGGCATATTATTGAAACACTTACCCAAGATAATTATCCAAACCCTCAACATATAGCAAGAATGAGGGCGTTGCTTGAGAGCTTAGGCGCAAAACAGGCAGATACTGAACTATCCCGTGCATTCCGGGAATTTGTTCCTGCGCTGTCCGGACAGGAAGAGAAATAATAATACAGTGCGCATAAAAATTAGCCTGCTGTGCATACTAGGCAGATGATTTGTCAGGATTTTGCCGGATGTGCAGGACACGGCCGAGTAGCGCCGAACAATAGGTATCATTATATGTAGAAGGGGACCATGAGATGAACGAAATGCATGCAACGCAGGGGAATTTTATTCAAAACATTATTGATGAAGATAAAAAGACCGGCAAACACGGCGGCAGGGTGCATACACGCTTTCCGCCGGAGCCGAACGGATATCTCCACATTGGCCACGCCAAGTCTATCTGCCTTAACTTTGGCATCGCGGCTAAAAACGGCGGTTTATGCAATTTGCGTTTTGACGATACCAATCCGACGAAAGAGGATGTGGAATATGTCGAATCCATTAAGCGGGATGTTAAGTGGCTGGGTTTTGACTGGGAAGACCGGCTGTTTTACGCGTCTGATTACTTTGAGCAGCTTTATGAGTGGGCAATAGAACTGATTAAGCGCGGCAAGGCCTATGTATGCGACCTGAGTCC
>JAOACF010000144.1 GCA_026417995.1 Negativicutes bacterium | reverse complement strand
ACACTGGGTATGTAGTGATCATAGGCGCCGGCCCCCAAAAAACAGGCATTCTCTTCGGCGCTGCTGTTTTTGCCGGCCAGCTCTTTGAGATGTTTGACCAATTCGGGCTCGGACATAGCCGCAGGCAGATCAAGCTGGCGAGCCAGACGCAGACTGACCGGTATATCGGCAAACAGTTCGCCTGTGGACTTTACGCCGATAGCCGCCAGCATGGCGGCGCGGTCAGCCTCGGTATGAGGCAAATAACTGCGAACCATGCTTAATGGCCCCCCTTCGCCGCCAGATCCGCATATTCGTCACTGCCAAGCAAATCGTCCAGATTGGCCCTGTCAGACATTTCAATCACCGCAATCCAGCCCTCGCCGTACGGGTCCTGGTTTACGGTTTCCGGCGCGTCGCCAAGCTTTTCGTTCACTTCCACAATGACGCCGGCTACTGGAGCATAAATATCCGAAACAGCTTTAACCGATTCAACAACCGAAAAATTTTTACCGACCTCTACCTTATTGCCTACTGTTGGTACCTCAATGAAAACGATGTCACCCAATTGATGCTGAGCATAATCGGTTATTCCCACAACGGCCCGACTACCCTCAACTCTCACCCACTCATGGCTGCGCGCGTACTTAAGTTCCTTCGGAAAATTCATACTTACTTCCCCTCTCTTTTATAGAATGGTTTGGCTATGACCTCAGCAGCTACCAATTTGCCGCGAATTTCGATATCAAATTGCTGTCCCGCCGCCGCGTATTCGGCTTCCACCAGCGCCAGGCCGAGGTTTTTATTCAGTGTGGGCGAATACGACCCGCTGGTTACCGTGCCAATGCGGCGTCCTTCGAAGATTACCGGATACTCCGCCCGGGCAATCCCCTTGCCGGTCATGACAAAACCGGCAATCTTCCGTTTTAAGCCGTTCGCTTTTTGCTGCGCTAAAATCTCCCGGCCATTAAAAGGTCCCTTTTCCAAATTTACGAAGCGGAGCAATCCCGCCTCCAACGGGGATATGTCTTGGGAAAGTTCATGCCCGTAGAGCGGCAGACACGCTTCAAAGCGCAGCGTATCGCGGCAGCCCAAGCCGGCAGGCATGAGACCTAGCGGACGGCCGGCTTCCATAATGGCTTCCCACAATTCATTGACATCTCCCGGCAAACAGTAAATTTCAAAACCGTCTTCCCCCGTATAACCCGTGCGGGAAATCATCGTTTTCTTCCCGGCCAACATCACTTCAGGGATAAACCAATAATACTTAAGCTTCGCCAGCGGAACATCAGTCAGTTGGCTGAGTATCCGCTCAGCCAACGGTCCTTGCAGCGCCAGCTCAGCGGTTTCAGCAGACAAGTTGCGAAGCTCAACATTAAAACCATCGCTATTTTCCACCAGCCAATTCCAGTCTTTTTCAATATTGGCGGCATTGATGACTAAGAAAAAATGCTCCTGTCCATACCGGTAAATTAATAAATCGTCTACTGTTCCGCCATCCGGATAACACATCGGCGTGTACTGCACCTGGGTATCCGCCAGACGGGATACGTCATTGGTCACTACTTTCTGCAAAAACGCCAATGCATCAGGACCCTTAACCGCTACCTCGCCCATATGGGATACATCAAATAAACCCGCTTTTTCACGCACGGCCTTATGCTCTTCCAGTATGCCGGAATACTGGACAGGCAGCAGCCACCCGCCAAACTCCACGATCTTGCCGCCGTACTTTAAATGTGTTTCATACAGTGGTGTTTGCCGCATTTTTACCACTCCCCTCTTCATCTACATATTATGTGCCCAAAAACCAAAAAACAGAGCAAACATGGCATTTGCCATCTTTGCTCTGTCTCTTGTACCTGAGAGATTGCGCGAAGCTCCCCTTCGGTGACGCACCCGTGTGCGTGCTCTCCAGAGTATGGTCCGGACACGGTCCTTTTGCCTGAGAGTTTGCAAAGTCTTGCTCCTTCGGCGCCGCCTGCGGCGGTCTCTCCCAAGTCCATCATCCCTCATATTGTTTTTCGCTTAAGATCATTTTAGTAAATTATTACAATTCAGTCAATATTTATACTAATTCGTGAATATATTAACTAAAAGCAAAAAAGCATCTACGCGCGGCATTTGCCTTAGCGTAAATGCTTTTCATCTTTCTGGCGCGCCCGGTACGATTCGAACGTACGACCAACCGCTTAGAAGGCGGTTGCTCTATCCCCTGAGCTACGGGCGCGTGTGTGGAGGAAACAAAAAATATTATAGCATTATGGCTATATCATGTCAATATTTGCAAGGGCGTATACGCCTGGCAGTTTTAGGGATCGAAAGCAATTAACCGCCAAAACCCTACAGGAAAATATGGTATTGTGTCGAACATAGCAAATGACATTATATATTTATTGTGTAGGAGTGATATCCGTGGAGCTGAGCAGGGAAGTGGCGGAAAAGCTGGTTAACTTTATTTTGGCGCAAACAGGCTACCACACCATTGTATGTGATGCCACCGGGACCATTATCGCTGATGCCGGCAAAACGCGCGTCGGCCTTCTCCATGCAGGGTCGCATAAAATCATGACAACAGATACTGATACATATGTTGTTACGGAGGCTGATGCAGCTGCTTCCGGCGGCAAATTGAAAGCCGGGTTCAACCTGGCCATTAAAGACGAAGGCAAAAAGATCGGCACCTTCGGCATTGCCGGGCCAAGAGAAATTGTCGAACCGATAGTCAAAATTGCATCAGGAATTATTATTTCCATGCTAAAAGAAGAACAACTCAAAGCGGCATTGCAAAAAAGCGTTCAGGAAATCAACTCCTCGTTGCAGCAGGTATCGGCCGCCATTCAGCAGTTGACGGCTTCCTCGCAGCAATTGGCGGCAACCAGCCAGGATGCCGCCACCGTCTCGCAAGAAGCAGCGAAGGACATCAGCAGCACAGCAGACATATTAGAAATTATCCGGCGGGTTGCCGCCCAGACCAATCTACTAGGCCTTAACGCGGCAATTGAGGCGGCACGGGCGGGCGAACACGGACGGGGGTTTTCGGTGGTGGCCGATGAAGTGCGCAAGCTGTCAGATGAGAGCCATCAATCAACCAATAAAATAAACGCCATTATCCAAAAAATCCAAAACACTGTTGAACAAGTAACCAAAAGCGTTCAGCAAAACAGCATTATTACTCAGGAGCAGGCCAGAGCTACGCAAGAAATCGCGCGCATGATGGAGGGCATTCAACTCGTCGGGCAGGATTTGCTGAGGCTGTCGCAAAATGCTTCTACATTATAGAACGCTTATCCTGTTAACTTGTCGTCAAGCTTCAAGTATCCACAGCGGGCTGCAAAGCGGGAGAAATCTTCCCCTGGCAGCCTGTTTTTCTTGTATAGCTTAAGCAGTCGCACCAATGTGTCAATGAGATCATCCAGAGGAATGCGCTCAGCAATTTTGGCGCCAAATTGGGCTTGGGACCCGAGAAAACCGCCAGCCCATATATCAAACGCCTCATATGGTTTTCCGGCTTTTAACGCAACCGAACCTTGCAAGCCAATGTCGGCAATCTGAACTTGGCCGCAGGAGTGGCCGCAGCCGCTAAAATGAATACGCACCGGCTCATCTAGGCTAATCACTTTATCGAGATGTTCAGCTACAGATTTGGCCAGTTGTTTTGTTTCCACCAGCGCATATGGACAAAATTCTTTGCCTGTGCACACAACGGTATGGGCAACTATGCTTTTCCTTGCCTGTTGCTGCGAAATATACAACGGCTCGCGACGAACATCTGAAAGCTTTTCTTCTGATATATTAGGAATAATGATATTCTGCGTTCCTGTTGTGCGGAGTTCGCCGTTGCCATACGTTATCGCAAATTCGGCAATTTCTCTAAGACCTGCACTTGATATGCGTCCTGCCGGAATAACCAGGCCAAAATAATAGAAACCTGCCTGCTTCTGGCGAGCAATCCCTAAGTATTTGCCTGCGCTCCAGCTTTGCTTGATCTCCGTCCCCTTGCTTAACAAGGATCCTGTCAGCTTTACAATCTCGCGAGTAAATTTCTGCTTGCCCCAGTCAGCGAGTAAAAACTTAAGCCTGGCGTGATTGCGCTTTTCCCGGTAACCATAGTCCCGGAAAATAGTCGCGACAGCGCTTGCTACTTTAAGAGCGTCGTTAGGGAGCACAAATATATCCAACATTATCGCTAAATGCGGCTGATGAGAAAGCCCGCCGCCAACGAGGACATGAAACCCGTTTACTACTTTCCCATCAATCGTCTTTTGCGCCGGAACGAATGATAAATCGTTAAGCTCCGCATTGACAGGGTTATCGGCACTACCCGAGACGGCAATCTTAAATTTGCGGGGAAGATTGGAAAACTCCCGGTTATTGTGAAAAAATTGGTTCAATTGTTCTACAATCGGCAGCGGATCGATAATTTCTTCAGGATCAATCCCGGCTATCGGGCTGGTTACAATATTGCGCGGGCAATCGCCCGCCGCTTCGAGCGTTGTAAGCCCAACGGCTTCCAATCTGCTGAAGATATCGGGCAGGTCTTCCAGCCGGAGCCAGTGAAATTGGATCGATTGACGCGTGGTAATGTCCAGCGTTTGCCGGCCATAGATCTCGGCTATTTCCGCCAATGCTTGGGCCTGCTGATGCAAGAGCACTCCGCCCGGAATTTTAACCCGCAGCATAAAAAAACCGTCCGTCTTCGGCCGCTGTGCATACAGACCAAGCCATTTCAGACGATCAAAGTCGGCTGCGCCTAAGGCAGCAAAACCGCCTTCAATCAGCTTAGGCAAATCATCAATGATATCTAAACCATCCTTCTCCAGCTTAGTGAGTTCGACGGCATTTAGTTTAGCAGTATCCTGCGACCAGGTTTTTCTCATTTGTGACCTCCATTGGTATAAAATATAAAAAGGCCAGGAACGCATATTGTGCGCCTAGCCTTCAGTCTTTCTGATCAGCCGGGTTGACGGATTTAGGTTACCATATTGAACCGTCTGCGTCAAGAGTTTTAACAGTAAGGGAATCCTTACTAAGTCAAATAAAAAAATAAAGCCCTTCACAAAAAGGAAGAGCTTGTTTTCTGTGGAGCGGGTGATGGGAATCGAACCCACGCAGCTAGCTTGGAAGGCTAGGACTCTACCATTGAGCTACACCCGCATATAAAATTTTCTGGTCGGAGCGGCAGGATTTGAACCTGCGACCCCCTGGTCCCAAGCCAGGTGCTCTACCAAACTGAGCCACGCCCCGTTAAACCACAAGCTATATTATAACTACTGATATTGATAAAGTCAAGTGGCAGTTAGCGGGACTTCCTAGCCCCGCCCGCCTTATTGGTAGTTTTGACAAGTATTCCTGAATGCGGTTAAGACCTATGGCAATGCAAGCAGCGCAGGTTTAACCGTCCCGTCGGCGGCAATCTCCAGCAGGCCAAGCGTGGGTATTTTCGCCTGTCGGGGATAAGCGGCGCTGCCGGGATTAAAAATCAATATCCCTTCCTCCCATTTAATCTCCGGGCGGTGGGAGTGTCCATATATCACAATGTCTGCGCCAAACTGACGGCTCCACCACACTAACTCTTTGAGCCGATCCTTTACCTGGTAGCGGTGTCCGTGCGTAAGCCAGATTCGCTTGCCCTGCGCTTCGATAAATTCATCGATTTTGGCGGTTGTCGCACCGTCGCAATTGCCGGCTACCGCC
>JAOACF010000143.1 GCA_026417995.1 Negativicutes bacterium | reverse complement strand
CGGCGGGCTTATCGCCAAGCTTAGCGCCAGCAAGATTATCAGCGGCTTTCCGCTAAGTTTGTTTATGACGCTGGCCGGGGTAACCTATTTATTTGGTATTGCGCAGACCAATGGCACCATTGATAAGATAACGCAATATGCGGTGAAGACGGTGCGCGGCAACGTGGTCCTGTTACCAATTGTCCTGTTTTTCGTGGCGTTCTTCCTCTCTTCAATCGGGCCAGGCCAAATCTCAATTGCCGCGCTAATGGCGCCTGCCGTAATGATTTTGGCGGAAGAGGTAAATATTCCGCCCCTGCTTATGGCGGTAGTTGTTGGCAACGGAGCGCAGGCGGGAGCAGCTTCGCCCATAGCTCCGGCAGGGATAATTGCCAACAGTTTGTCAGCTAAAATCGGGATAACCGGCATCTCTTTGCCGCTGTTCGCCAATGTCGCTCTGGGACATTTCGCCGCCGCGGTAATCGGTTATGTGCTGTTTGGCGGCCTAAAGCTTTGGAAGCGGCAGGCAGTAGAAACGACAGCAGCGGTTAAAGCTATTCTGGACGTTAAAATAGAGGCTTTTACGCGTCAACAGCTGATGACGATGGGCGGCATTGTTTTACTGTTGATCTCCACGCTGTTTTTTAAGTACGATGTCGGCCTCACCGCTTTTACGATTGGCGCCGTGCTGACAATGCTGAACGCCAGTGATGAAAATAAGGCGATCAAGGCAATGCCCTGGAACACGATTTTGATGGTTTGTGGCGTTACCGTGCTCATCAGCCTCATGCAAAACGTAGGCGGCATGAAGCTGTTTTCCAGCATTATTGCCCAACTTTCAACACCCTTCACTGCTACTTTGGTTGTCGGTTTTATTGCTGCCTTGCTTTCGGCTTATGCCAGCACTTCCGGGGTAATCATGCCCGCTTTTATCCCCATGGTTCCGGATCTGGTAGCAAATATGGGCGGCGGCAGCGTGCTGGCACTGATTTACACTGTTGTGCTGGCCGGTCATTTGACAGACGTCAGTCCTTTGTCAACTACCGGGGCGTTGATGATCGGCGCTGCCGGCCCCAAATCTGACAAACAGAAGCTCTTCCGCAGCATGCTGTTTTGGGGTTTGGGCATGTCGGTAGGCGGCGCGGTGATTAGCTGGCTGTTGTTCACGGTGTTCAAAATCGGCGTTTAGGTAATGAATGCCCAAGACCCGCGACTTCGCGGGTTTTGGGCTGGTATTCCTTTTGTTATAAATGAACTGGAAGAAAAATTTAAATATTTTTAATATAAATGTGATCTCTGGGTTAAACATAGGCAGGAGTAGCGAAATTGCTTCTGGAAATATTATGAACGACTACAGCGGAAAAATCAAAAAGGGGGAACTGGCACAAAGTCAAGCGAACGCCGGATGTGAGTGGCAAGATTATATGAGAGAGGGGATGTGTTTTATGGACGAAGCAATGCGCAAGTATATGAGGGTAGGCATAGTACACTTTATGGCCTATCCAAACACAATTAAGGGCGAAGGACCTATAGCCGAGACGGTCAAGAAGATTGCGCTGGATGATTACTTTGAAGTTGCCGAAGTCACTTGGATAAAAGATCCGGGTGTGCGAAATGAAGTTAAAAAGATAGCCGAAACAGCTCATCTGGAACTCGCCTATGGCGGGCAGCCCCGGCTGCTGACTACCGGCCTTAATATCAATGACCTGAACGAAGAAGGTAGGCAGAAGGCGCTGGCTACACTGAAAGAAGGCATTGATGAAGCCTATGAATTGGGTGCTGCGGGATTTGCCTTTCTTAGCGGCAAGTACCAGGAGGACAAGAAAGAAGAAGCTTACCAGGCGCTTGTTAAATCGACCAAAGAACTATGCCAATATGCAAAGTCGAAAGGCAGTATGAAAGTCGTATTGGAAGTTTTTGACTTTGACATTGATAAAAAATCAATTATCGGACCGGCAGCTCTGGCCAAACGGTTTGCCGAGGAAATCACCCAGGAATATGACAACTTCGGCTTAATGGTGGATTTGAGCCATATACCGCAGCTCAGAGAAACTGCCGAAGAAGCGATTCTCCCGGTTAAAGACTATATCGTCCATGCGCACATTGGCAACTGTGTTGTTAAAGATCCCTCCTGGCCTGCTTATGGCGATGTTCATCCCCGATTTTGCTTCCCGGGCGGCGAAAATGACGTTGATCAACTCGTCGAATTTTTACGGGTATTGAAGTCAATCGGTTTTATCAGCAAAGAGAAGCGGCCGATTGTGAGCTTTGAAGTGAAGCCTTACGGGGATGAAGACCCGGATTTGGTTATTGCCAATGCCAAACGGGTGCTTAATCTTGCCTGGGACAGAGTGTAATTTATTTTGCAAAATAGATGTTGAGAGGGGTTGAAGCAATGAACTCACCAAGCTTAGAGAAGCTTACCGAAATCTGCCGGGATGTACGCGCCGACATCGTGAAAATGACGGCTGCGGCCGGTTCCGGCCACCCGGGCGGCAGTCTTTCCGCAGTAGAGTTAATGACTGTTTTGTACTTTAAAGTTATGAACCACAGGCCAAATCAAGTGGATTGGCCCGAACGCGACAGGTTTTTCCTGTCGAAAGGTCACGCGTGTCCCGTGGTTTACTCAGTAATGGCCCGCGCAGGCTATTTTCCGGTAGAAGAACTGATCACTCTGCGTAAGTGCGGTACCCGGCTGCAAGGACATCCAAGCTGCAAGGCCCTTCCTGGCATCGAAGTCTCCAGCGGTTCGCTGGGTCAGGGACTGTCAATTGCCAATGGGGTGGCTTTAGCGGCCAAGCTCAACAAAAAAGATTTCCGGGCATATGTGTTGATGGGTGACGGCGAACTGCAGGAAGGGCAAATCTGGGAAGCCATGATGACATCAGCTCATTATAAGCTGGATAATGTATGCGCCATTGTCGACTATAACGGCCTGCAAATTGACGGCGACGTTGAGGCGGTTATGGGCATTGCGCCGCTGGCGCAAAAGTGGCGCGCCTTTAATTGGCACACGATCGAAATCGATGGTCATGACCTGGCGCAGGTGCTCGCCGCTTTTGAGGAAGCGAAAGCAACTAAAGGGAAACCGTCGGTTATTATCGCAAAAACCATCAAAGGAAAAGGAATATCCTTCATGGAAAACGTTGCCGGCTGGCATGGCAAGGCTCCCAACAGCGAAGAACTGCAAAAAGCCTTAGACGAGCTCTATGGGAGGGAAAACTAAGATGAGTATCAAAATGCTGCCAACCAGAGATGGCTACGGGAACGGACTTGTCGAACTGGGCGCAACTAACCCCGATGTAATTGTTTTGGATGCCGACCTGGCTAAATCGACCCGCTCCGACTGGTTTGCCAATAAATATCCTGACCGTTTTTTTGATATCGGCATTGCCGAGCAGGACATGGTGGGAACCGCCGCAGGCTTAGCGTTGGGAGGTAAAATTCCGTTTGCCACCACGTACGCCGTTTTCGTTGCGGGGCGGGCGTGGGATCAAATCAGAACAACCGTCTGCTATTCCGATCTTAATGTGAAGATTGCCGGCGCCCATGGCGGCATATCGGCCGGCGGCGACGGAGCCACGCATCAGTCGCTGGAAGACATCGCGCTGATGCGGGTGCTGCCCAATATGCATGTAATAGTTCCCTGCGACGCTATCGAAGCCAAAAAGGCGACAATCGCGGTAGCGGGCATTCACGGGCCCTGTTATCTGCGTTTTGCCAGAGAAGCAACGCCGGTGTTTACCGCCGAAGAAGACTTTTTTGCCATCGGCAAGGCCAATGTGCTGCAAAATGGCAGCGACGTCGCCGTCATTGCCTGCGGGCCTGTAGTCTACGAAGCGCTCTTGGCCCATGATCAGCTTAAAGAAATGGGAATATCCGCCAGGATCATCAACATGCATACCGTGAAGCCGCTGGACGAAGAGGTTGTTTTGGCAGCGGCGCAAGAAACGGGAGCCATTGTTACCATTGAAGAGGCGCAGGTTTACGGCGGACTGGGCGGCGCGGTCGCTGAGCTGCTGGTTAAAAATAAGCCGGTTCCGGTCGAAATGATGGGTGTCATGGATACCTTCCTGGAGTGCGGCACACCGGAGGAGTTAGCCGTAAAATATGGCTTCACCGCCAAGGATATTGTAGCCGCCGTAAAGCGAGTATTAGCGAGAAAATAAACAAAGAGCAAGCAAAGGCCGGCAAACCGTTTGATCAGCGGTTTGCCGGCCGCATTATTATAATGATGCCAGTTCTGCTATCTTGGAGGCTGCATGCGCAGTATAGGTTCCTCCGTGATAGCAGATGATGCGGTCAATATCAAAGCGAATAAGCTTTTTTAATGACTGTTGCGCTGTTATCATGTCCGGCGTATGTTCCGGTGCCGGTCCGACCAATGTGCCGTTATCAAGCCGCAGCTGATCCCCGGCAATTAACAGACGCTCGGATCTTACATAAAGACAGATATTGCCGGGAGTATGACCGGGCACATGAATCACTTCGATGCCGCCGTGAAAGGGCAGGATTTCTCCGTCTGTCATAGCATAATCAACCGTGAACCTAGGCGGATTTGACAATGTAGAACGTGCTTTCTCGCGCCAGATTTCCGGAGTGGCCGCAACTCTCTTGGCTATCCGCTCCGGAGTTAGCTTGTAATGCGGGAGGCGTCCTTCCAGATATGGCTTTTCTGCGGCATGAGCATAAATTGCAACCTGCCCGTTTAGTGCTTGGTGAATATCAGGTACTGTGCCAATATGATCCCAATCTTGATGGGTCAGAATGATGCGTTTAATTCGGTTGAAAGAATGAATTTTTTGTTCCAACGCTTGCTTTAGTTGAGCAAATATACCCGGATAGCCTGTGTCTATCAGGGTTGCTCCGTTTTCATCCCATAAAAGGACCGGATGTATTTTGCTTATAGTGCCAAACACATCTACATCCAAAGGCAAGGCGCTAACATGAACCGGTTTTTGCATAATGGCATAGGGCGAAATTACCCTGTATTCACTCCCTCGCATTTTTGGTTAATTATACCATATTTTAAAATGATTGACCATCCAGGCTATTCGCGGGGACGTCGGGTAATGGATTAGCTGACGGTAGGCAGGCCGATGCACCGGTTCAGAGTGATAATGTGACAGAGGCTTGTGAATGATAAAATCCACCGCTTCGTTTTTACGAGCGGTGGATTTTATCATTCACAAGCCATAGCAAATACCTTGCGTACAATGTCTTTGGTGGCGGCTCCTTCGTGGACTTTATTTTCAGCTATATAATATGTCGGCACATAGTAGTAATCATATTGATTGGCTATGTCAGGGTGAGCTTTTTCGTCAACGATATTGACTTCAATGTCCGCGTATTGCGGAATTTCCTGTTTCAGTTCCTCCATCCAGGCAAGGGCCTTTTTACAGTGCGGGCAAGAATCCATGATGAACATCAGCATCGGTTTCATTGAAACACATCCTTGTCGAAAAATTTTGAGCAAAATAAAAGCTGAAAATTGTACTCACCTATTATTATATTCCGTATGAATGTAAAAACACTATATATCATATTGTAAGCGAAAGGCATATTCTTCGTTGTCGGCCGGAAGATCAAGGAGAATTCACCTATATGTAGAATCCCCAATGGTGAACTGGTGGATGAATAGGTGATTGCTAGATGATAAAAAACACAACCCACTTGCTTTTTGATACTGAGATAGGTAGAACCAAGCCTGTAAC
>JAOACF010000142.1 GCA_026417995.1 Negativicutes bacterium | reverse complement strand
CTAGAAGACGCTGCTACAGAATTCGATATTCAAGGTCTTGAGCTAGATTGGGCTCTAGTTGCCTGGGATGCCGACTTTAGATTTGTTGATGGCGCATTCCAATATTACAATTTAGTGGGATCTAAATGGAATAAGATCAATAAAGCAGAAAATGTACTATATCGAAAAAATGCTTATCGGGTATTACTAACTCGTGCGCGTCAAGGAATGGTGATATTTATTCCGAACGGTGATCAAAATGATAAGTCAAGAGAACTGCATTTTTATGATGGGACATATAATTACCTTCGGAGTATTGGGATAAATGAGCTATGAAGATCGTGCCAATTTAGATAAAACTTTTACCAGAGTGTTCGCCGAAGAAATGTTGTCCGAGACGAAGGAGGTATTAACGTGGGTGAAAAGCAAGTTGAAATAGTCGTAAAGGAATATTTGCGCACACTTCAAAACAATAAAATTACTGTTGAGCGGGCTATTTTATATGGCTCTCAAGCTGCAAATACCGCCGACCAAGATAGTGATATTGACGTGGCAATTGTCTCTTAGAATTTTGGCCGTGATTATATAAAAGAGGCTGTACGTCTAAAATTACTTGCTTTGGAGGTAAATCCAGATATATCGCCGCGCCCCTACTCGATAGAAGATTATAGAAATTCTAAGCCAGGTGATTTTCTTTCTGACGAAGTGATTAAAAAAGGCAGAGTAATTTCATAATAGGGAACGCCTTTTAAGTATAAAATATCAGGGCAATGAGGGCGGAACTCATTGCCCTTTTTTGCACCGTTACCAATGATACGGAGAGAAGTATCATTGGTAAACGTGCAAAATGCTCTCAAGTCTTGAAAAGTCAGGGTTTGAGGGCTTCTTTTTTGTCCGTTCCTGGGAGTAGAGAGGTAGATGCCCTCTGGTTGAACTACAGAATTTTACGAGGTACGCAAGAAAATCTGCGTCATTGTTTGGTGAGGTGCAGTCATCGTAGTTCTCAAAAGGAAACTAACCCTTTCATTGTTGCTTCATAACAGGTAACATCACTGGCCCTGTACCCCTTTTGATAGATAGTAGAAACGCGTAGTATACTGAAATAAAACGGTTTGAATTTATCAAAGCTAACCGCAATGATTATCGGGTGGCGAAGCTGTGCAAAGTGCTTAAAGTATCCCGCAGCGGGTACTATGCATGGGAAACTCGCCCGAAAAGCGTAAGAGCAATAGATAACGAAGCAATAACGGAGCAAATAAAGCAAATTCACCAAAATACACGGTGTACATATGGTTGCCGCAAAATACATCAGGAACTGAGCCGCAGCGGTAAAACAGTCAATCATAAGCGCGTAGAATGCATTATGAAACAAGAAGGCATTCGTTACAAAGTAGCTAAAAATTTCAAGGCCACAACGAATTCTAATCATCAACTTCCCGTAGCGGAGAGCCTTTTGAACCGTGAATTCACAGCTTCCAGACCGAATCAGATAATGGAAGGAACGTCAAGCTTGGCTTAATATATCGGAAGGAATTAGTTTCGTCTATCTGGAAGATAATGTATTATAGGAAGAGTTAAAGCGTGGCTGGAGGTGAAATCATTGTATAAACCTAATTTTATTTATACCAATTCTATATTTCGTACTTTAATGGCTGTTGAGTATTATCGGGCAGTAGTTGAACGATACTCGTTGCCCCCTGATGTGGAAAAAGAGTTATACTTGACTGCTAAACTGAAAGCCACTCGCTATTCGACGGGTATAGAGGGTAATCGTTTGGATATGGAAGTCGTAAGACGAGTTGTCCAAAAGCCTCGTGGTCGTCAAGGCACCGATGCGGAGCAGGAAGTCAGCAATTATTGGAACGCACTGACTTTTCTCAGCCGGGCCAAGAATATGAAATTCCAGTTACAGAATTGTTTATTCAACGTTTGCACGCAATAATTGAGGTACGGCGTGCAGGTAGAAGACAAAAATATAGTGTCTACAGAGGGCCGACGCCTGCAGGTGTTCTTTTCGCTGTAAGGGACTCGGTTACGGGTGCTATTGACTATATTCCGCCGGAAGCAGCCGATGTACCGTATCTTATGAAGGATTTTGTTGAATGGCTGAATAGCGAGAGTGCCAATGAATTGCCGGTCCCAGTTCGGGCTGCAATTTCAGCCTATCAACTGTTAACTATTCACCCTTTTCCTGACGGTAACGGAAGGACTGCCAGAGCATTGGCGACCTACATTCTCAGTAGTGGCGGCTATGACTTGAAAGGTTTCTATTCATTGGAAGAATTCTATTGGCATGATCTTACTCGTTACTATGCAAATTTGCAGATGGGGCTACCGCCGCTGTACTACGAAGGGCGGGCAAATCCACCTGACCTTGCTCCTTGGATAAACTATTTTACTGAGACTATGGCTTTGGCATTTAAGCTTGTTGCTGAAAAGGCGAGCGCTCACTATAATGCCGCTAGACATCCGTTGGTTGCTGGACTAAATCCAAATGAGCGCGAAATATTGCGCCTGATTCTTGTGAAAAACCGGCCTGTTACACCCGCGGAAATGGCGGCGACTTTAAATGGCGCTCCGCTTCGAACAGTAAGACGATGGTGTGAAGGCTGGGTGAACAGTGGAATATTGGAACCTGCTAGTGGCGTCGAACGGGTGAGAAGTTATCAGTTGGGGGCGCGATTTAAGGAGCTTACATTAAAAGATTTAGGATATGAGGATGCGCTATAAAGGGATTTGGTCACGATACGGCCAAAATAGGGCCGCAATAAGGACACATTAAGGCCAAAATAGGGATGGAGAAGACTGTGGACTATGAAGAATTGTTTACCAAATATCAAGTATTGCTCAAAGAAAATAGCAATTTAAAGTCTGAAATTAAAAGACTGAAATAGCAACTTGGTATTGTTGAACAACAGACGGATATTTTTGATGAAAGTCCGAAAAATAATACTGTGTTACCGCTAGTCCATAGTGTCCAGAGGAAGACGGCGTTAATTGTCCAAATGCTGCCGGAAATGTTGACCACATCGCCGGCAGCATATCGTTTAAGCCAGCTCTCCCTGAATCACTAACTTCACCATATGATCATCAATAATCCGGCGTCCATTTTGTGCGCCATAGAATAGACAATGCGTACACGCCTTGTTAACAAGCCGTGCAGCTCCGCCTGAATACCAAAAAATCTCATCAATT
Source organism: Negativicutes bacterium (assembly GCA_026417995.1). Classification (GTDB taxonomy): domain Bacteria; phylum Bacillota; class Negativicutes; order Sporomusales; family JAOACF01; genus JAOACF01. The sequence goes on along the minus strand of JAOACF010000142.1, from coordinate 2,583 downwards.
GCTCCATCAGAGAAGATGTCTCGATCAGCACCGGCATAGTCCAGGTGCTTTTTTACGTATTCCCCAACCTGAGCCCGGTCCAAGTGCGGTAGTTTGCATTGAATATCAATCCTCTGCCGAATCGCCGCATAGGCTTGCAGTTTTAAGCGATCCCATAGTTCACTCTGCCCAACAAGAATAAGGGCCATCGGGCTTTGGGCATCCATTTTAAAATTAAGAAGAAATCGTACTTCTTCCAGCATTTCTTTGTCCAATAGATGAGCTTCGTCTACCACGACCACCGGCAATAGCCCATGGATGCCCCGCATTAGCTCAATCTCACGATGTAATTGTCGTTTGGCATCACCTCGGTAAAACTTCGCTTCGCAGCCTAATTGTTCCAGCATCCCCTTGTAAAAATGACGCGGCGTTAGACTAGAATCCGCCAGATACAGCAGTTTAAAGCGGGAGGGATTCAGACTGTCTTGAAAGCGGCGGACAGTTGTCGTTTTACCCGTACCGCAGTCTCCTGTTATCACGGCAAACAATTGGCGCTCGGCCGCATATTCGAGCCTTGACAACATCTCGTCATGCATGACGGATGAGTAGAGAGCTTGTGTGGGGATATCCCGTGAAAACGGCGTATGGCGAAAACCATAAAAGGTCTCAAACATGACTCTTATCTCCTTTGCGAACAGTTCGGTAGGAGACAGCTGGGATAGACTCTTTTAGGCGTTGTTCGTTTTTTGTGGCCGCTGCGGCCAATAACCTCGATGCTTCAGCCGTTTGCGGCGTTAGATGCTCGGGCAATCCAGGACGCTTGCCTGTTCGCTCGCCTATCACTAAACGCTTGACTCGCCAGGGGGTATGGCCCGGATACTCAATCATGAGTTCGCTGGTATCGGCTGGATCGTAAACCACATCGACAGTACATCCGATAAAAGTGAGCCCGACCTCATACTTTTGACCGGCGAAACTAATGCATCCGGCTTTATCGACCTTTCGTTCTTAGCAGTGTAAAAAAGCATTGGCGATAACGGCTGGATCGAGGAAACGCAGAGGCTTTTTATCGCTCTGATAGGCAATATGGGGACTAATTTTTTCCCCTAAAGACCTGCCTAATTTGGACAATAGGCCGAACGGGTATGTAGCCATTGATTTGTATTGGCGATAGGCCGGACAACTCGGGCCAGCCAAGCAGGCGCATTACCCACGTAGTGCCAAATCCGCTGAAGCACAGACAAAGAAGGGGCGGGTGGTCCTTCCACAGAGCCAATCCCATACCGCATACGAATGGACTCCAAACAGCCTGCCATGTGCTCTGCGCGTTCGGCGAACCACTGACGCCAGCGCGTAATGGTTGATTCATCAACTGCCACGGATAAGTTAGGATCTTCGGCTACGACGGGCTCAATGGCTTCACTGGCATACCGTTTGTAGGGAACCAGAATATCCGGTAATTCATGATGAATTCGGTTGCAGTAACTACACTTCAGACGGCGAATGACTAATATGTTGCACTGACTTTCACTAGTTAGAAATTTGCGTTGACGACTGCCGATCACATGCAGGCGGCTACCACAACAGGGGCAAGGGATCTGCTCCATGCTCCTAACAAAAACACCAAGTTTAGGATTTTCAACAAGGTCATAATTTGTTACAATGATCATACCATTATCACTGGTGACGCTCCTAGTGCTACTGTTGCAGCAGTATCACACCAAACAGGGGCGTCTTTTCCTTTCTTCTATGATATGGTCATTATATCCGTCAACTTCTGGTCAGGCAATCCCATCAGCTTTTGGGCTTTTTATTTCGGCTTTAACAAAGTATCACTGGTGATGGTTAAAAATGCAAGACCTGTTAAAGATGGAAGCCATCCTTAACAGGTCTTGAAAAAATAAGGTAAATCTCAAGAATGACAAGTGAAGCAAGATGGAATGGACAGTAGGCATGAAGCTATCTTTAATGCAAAATTTAAAGCATTTGCTTGGCAGAGGTAACGGTTATTTCTAGTACCCTGGTTAAAAATGAAAATCTTTCTTTCATCATTTCATACTCTGGACCAGATTCAATAAATTTTCCGGTTCCTTCAACTATAAAGCCAGTTCCCTGGTAATTGTTATAACCAAGGACATCCTTACTGCCTAAAGCCATCTTTAATTTATTATTCTGATTTAGATTATTTTCTGTTCGGCGCATTGCATAAGCTGGTATTAGTATTCTTTCATCAGAAGTTACAACCAAATATGAGTTCCAAGTGTTTACGATATGTGGTTCGCCTAAGCCCCATGTCACTATGGAAACCACACCTTCATTTTTCAAGACGTCAAAAAATTTTTCGCTCAGCATTTCTTTTTCCCCCTGTAGTTTAGTAAGATAACACGCATTAAATATATCATAGATACATATTATCTATAATTATTATATTAGTGTTATGTGGTAATGTCAATAATATATAGTCAAATATAGATAATATTTGACTATAATATTAAAGGTGCACGTATTGACTAATAGAAGATATAGAAGTACTATGTGGGGAGAGTAGATGTTATATAAGAGGGTGATTCTATGCAGTTTTCGATAGGTGTAGAGCTGTCTCTT
>JAOACF010000141.1 GCA_026417995.1 Negativicutes bacterium | reverse complement strand
AGAAGGTGGAGGCGCGCAACTTCGAAATTCGCAAGCATGTGCTGCAATATGACGATGTTATGAATCAGCAGCGCGAGGTTATTTACGGGCAGCGCCGTCAGATCCTCATGGGCGAAAGCCTGCGCGAAAACATTGGACATATGGTCGAAAAGATTATCGGCCGCGCCATGGATTTGTATGCGGATGAAAAGGTCTATCCTGAAGAATGGGATCTCAAAGGCTTGATTGAATACTGCGAGAACTTTTTCGCGCCCGAGGGCCGTCTGAAAATCGAATTTTTGCAGACGCTCAGCCGGGAAGAATTGCGCGAGGAGCTGCTCCAGGTCGCCGAAACGCATTACAATGAGCGGGAAGAGCGGTTTGGCGCGGACAACATGCGCGAACTGGAAAAAGTAGTTATGCTCAAGGTGGTTGACGCCAAATGGATGGATCACCTTGACGCCATGGATATGCTGCGGGAAGGCATTGGCCTGCGCGCATACGGTCAGAAGGATCCGCTGATTGAATACAAGATCGAGGCATATGACATCTTCCAGCAGATGATTGAAAACATCCAGGACGACATTGTTCGCTACATTTATCATGTGAATATCATTACCCAACCCGAGGATCACCTGCAGCACGCACAGGCCAGTCATGGCGAAAACGCGGCTGCGCGCGAACCGGTGCATAAGGAGCATATCGGGCGCAACGAGCAGTGTCCGTGCGGGAGCGGGAAGAAGTATAAGAAGTGTTGTGGGAAATAAGTAGAATTCAGAAGACAGAATTCAGAAGACAGAATAGGGGACGGAAGGGCGGGTTTGCCCATTACATTCTGAATACTGATAGACAGAATACAGAAGACAGAATTCAGGAGTCAGAATAGGGGTACGGATGGGAAGCGGGGACAGTAGTCTCGTCTCTCTAACATTCTGAATTCTGACTACTGAATTCTGAATTCCTAGGAGGAAAACTACATTGCTTTTAGAAGACTTACGCCGTGATATCGATGGGATCGGGGAGAAAATTCGCGCCATCAGGGGGTCTCTTTGACGTAGCGGGCAAGGAAGAGAAGATCGCCAAGCTTGAGCACGAAATCAGCGAACCAGGGTTTTGGGATGAGCCGGTCAAGGCGCAGCAGGTTATGCAGGAATTGACCGGTCTCAAGGACAGCGTGGCGAGCTATTATAATTTGGAAAAACGCTACCAGGATACCGCTGCCTTATGGGAACTGGGCGTCGAAGAGCAGGATGAAAGCGTTTACCCGGAAGTGGCCGATGCGCTTAAAGCTCTCAGCAAGGATGTCGAACATCTGGAATTGACCCTGATGCTGTCAGGGGAATATGACGCCAACAATGCCATTCTCACCATTCACGCCGGGGCGGGCGGCACCGAGGCTCAGGATTGGGCGCAGATGCTGCTCAGGATGTTTGTGCGCTGGGCGGAAAAAAACGGCTATAAGGTGGAGATGCTGGACTTTCTGGCCGGGGACGAGGCCGGCATCAAGAGCGCTACGATTTTAGTTTCCGGCCGCAATGCCTATGGCTATTTGAAATCAGAAAAGGGCGTACACCGTCTGGTGCGGATTTCGCCGTTCGACGCCAATGCCCGCCGCCATACTTCTTTTGCAGCAGTCGACGTTATGCCCGAGATTGACGAAAATGTGGATGTCGCCATTAATCCGGCCGATCTCAAAATCGATACATTCCGGGCCGGCGGCGCCGGCGGGCAGCATGTGAATAAAACGGATTCGGCGGTACGGATGACCCATATCCCCACCGGCATTATTGTCCAGTGTCAAAGCGAGCGCTCGCAAATTCAAAACCGCGAGCAGTGCATGAAGCTGCTCAGGGCCAAGCTGTTTGAACTGGAGCGGCGCCGGCAGGAAGAGAAAAAGGCGGAAATTGCCGGCGATTATCAGGCGATCGAATGGGGCAGCCAAATTCGCTCCTACGTGTTCCACCCGTACAGTCTGGTCAAAGACCACCGGACAAACTGCGAGGTAGGCAATGTGCACGCCGTAATGGACGGAGAGCTGGAACCCTTTATTGAGGCGTTCTTGAAAAGCTGAACCGGGCATACATTATAGATAGACGAGTATACGGTGCAATCGGCTAACTCCCTTTCACAGAGAGTACATCCGAGATTGCCGCGCTTCAATCGCAATAGCAGCAATGTTGTGTCACTGCGAGGAATATTGACGCGGCGGTCTGGTCGCCGAGCACCCATGTGCTTAGTCTTAGTTTTGTTAACAGGGCGGGGTGAACGGCATGTCGGTAGCCAAACGCTGGCTAGTTATTATTGGGCTGATTTTGGTGGTCGTGGTTGTCGCCGAGGCGATGCTGGCACAGATTGTTTCCCGGGCGGTAGAGCAAGGAATGAACGGACTTGCGCCGAGCGACAAAGTTGCGGCGAGCGTGTCCAAACGGCCGGCTATTGCCATGCTCGGCGGCAGTTTTGACCGGGTAGCGATCGATACCGTTAATACCCGCATTGATAAAATTACGTTCAATGAGATGCATACCGTGCTGACCAATGTGCAGCTTGACCGTGAACGATTGTTTTTCAATCGGGTGGTTGCGGTGCAAGAGGTGCAGGACATTACCCTTGAAGCGGTTCTTACCCAGGATGAGCTTGCCCGGTATATCAATCAAAACGTCAAAGGCGTAAAAAATGCGCAGGTCGCCATAACGCCGGGCAAGGTCCAGGCCAGCAGCCAGCTGGCGCTGGGCCGGATAGCCAGCCTGGCGGTAACGCTCGACGGGAAAGTTGTCAGCGATGGTCAGCGTATTAAGTTTGTGACCGACCGTTTCCTGATCAACAACAGCAGTGTCGGCAATATCGGCGGCGCCGTTCTGACCGAAATCCCGCTGGTGGAGCTGAAAAGCCTGCCGTTTGGCGTTGCCGTAAAAGACATTGTCATGGAAAACGGGCGTGTTATTATTTTTGCCGATAATAAGAGATAGCGCCTTCCGGGTAGCCATTTTTGGATGAGGTGGAGAGATTTGGCTGATTATAAATACAACCGGACGCTGATTGCGTTGATTATCGCCGGGTTGCTTGCGGCGCTGGCCGTCGGCTGGCAGCGCCACGCCGTGGAAGTAAGCAACAACCGGGTGGAAATGGCTATTGACTACGAGGACATCATCGAGCTGGCGCTAACCGAAGGGGTGCCGGCGGCCGAACTGCTGCCGCGCTTTAAAGCGGCCGGCATTACGACGCTGACGGTCTATGAAACGACGCTGGAAAAACTGCACAAGCAGGGTCTGGTCACGGTGCTTCCGGGCGCTGACCTGATTGGGCGGATACGCACCGGCGAGGCGACGGCGCTGAAGCAGGGAAATGGACAGGCCGCCCTGCCGGACGCGGCCAAAGTTTATATTTTCGGGGAGCCGGGCAGTTCCGGCTTAAGCGCCCGGGTTTTGGCGGAAGTCAAGGACGATTTGGTTCGCCGTCTCGGAGCTCAGCGAGTGGCGCAGCTGGTAGCGGGGGACAACCGTCCGGTTCTGGCCGTTGACGCCAACTATGAAAAGCTGGTCAAGTGGAATCTCGGCCTGCCCAGGCATGAACTTGCGGCGGCGGCTGATTACGGCTTCCACGTGATCGTGCGGCCGTCGAACTACACAAAGGTGCAGGCTGCTGACGTCGAAGCCGTTTTCGAGCGGATTAAGGATTTCAACAATATTACCGGCATCATGTTTGTGGGGGAAGAGGTTTTAGGCTTCCCCGACCTGCTCCCGCTGACAGCCGCGCGGATGAAAGAACGCGGCCTTACGCTGGGGATGATCGAGCATCCGCTGCAGCTGCAGTTTGTCCGTCAGGACGGACTGCTGCAGCTTGCTGCCCTGAATGATTACCGCGCAGCCCGCGTCTACGTCATTCCTAAGGACGAGCAGGTTAAACTCAAGCCGGCCGAGGCGATCCACCGCTGGGCGATAACCGACCCCGAACGCAATATCCGCATTAATTTATTGCGCAAGTACGACAAGCCCGAACCGGGCAAAACGTTGATTGAAACTAATCTTGACTATATCAGCGGCGTAAACGAGAAAGTTGCGGCGCGAAACTTCAGTACCGGCCCCGCCGGCGTATTTGCCCCGTACTTTCCCTCACGGCTGCTGCTGGCGGTTATCGCGCTGGGCGCTACCGCCGCCGGCGTCTTATTCCTGACGCTGTTGTGGCCGTTCCGCCGGCGCTATCAGTATCTGCTGCTGGCGGTCATCGGCGCGGTGTTGGCAGTCCCCATACTGGCCGGCGGCGGCAATGCGGCGCGGCAGGCGGTGGCGCTGGCCAGTGCTATTCTCTTCCCTGTTTTGGCCATGACTTGGCAGCTTGACCGCTGGCAGCTTAAAGAGCCGTATCAAGGCCATTCGCTTGCCAAAATTTTGGTTGACGGGCTGGGGAGTCTGGCGGTTGCCGCGCTGGTTTCCCTGATCGGCGGCCTGTATGTCGCCGCCATTCTCGGCGATGTCCGCTTTCTGCTGGAAATGGAAATCTACCGGGGTGTCAAGCTTACCTTCATTGGGCCGGTTTTGCTGATTACGGTTGTGTTTCTGCTGCGCTTCAATTTGTTTGAACGCGAGCCGCTCAGAACGCCGCGCGATCTGTGGCGGCAGCTTGTCAAGATCCTTGATTATCCCATTTCAATGAAAAGCCTGTTGCTTCTTGGTTTTGGCGCGCTTGCCGCCTGGGTGTTTATCGGACGTTCCGGCCACACGGCGGGCGTGCCTGTTCCGGCAATCGAGCTCAAATTCCGTGCTTTTTTGGAAAATGTCATGTCTGCCCGGCCTCGTTCGAAAGAAGTGTTTGGCCATCCGGCCTTTCTTCTTGCCGCTATGGCCTTTTACCGGAATTGGCCCCGCGTCGTACAACTGGTGCTTGTGATTGGCGCGACAATCGCCCTGGGCTCAATGGTCGAAACTTTTGCCCATCTGCGCACACCGGTATTTATGTCGCTTACGCGCGGCTTTAACGGCCTGTTGCTGGGGGCGGCGCTTGGCATTTTGGCCAGCATAGCTTTTCAGGTTCTCCATTATTTGACGCATCTGCTGGAGAGGAGAACCAAGGTGTATGAGTGAGATTGTTATATCCGGCTATTACGGCTTCACCAACGCCGGTGATGAAGCGATGCTCGCGGCCATGATTGAAGCTTTTACCGACATTCAGCCTAATGTGAAGATAACCGTTATTTCCGGCAATCCGGCGGATACGCGGCGGCGGCATGGCGTCAACGCGGTATATCGGCTAAATTATCCTGAGATTGCCCGCGTGATTTCACGCAGCGATATTCTTATCAGCGGCGGCGGCAGCCTGCTGCAGGATGTGACCAGCGACCGCAGTCTGTACTATTATCTGAGTATTATGATGCTGGCGAAAAAGCTGGGCAAGCCGGTGATGCTGTATGCGCAGGGAATCGGCCCGGTGCGGGGGAGGCTGGCCCAGAACGCGATGCGCGTAATCGGCAATATGGTCGATCTGATTACGGTGCGGGACGAGGGTTCACGCCGCGAGCTGGCCGGTTTGGGAGTAACGAAGCCGCCGGTGTATGTGACTGCCGATCCGGTGCTGGCCATGCATCCGGTCGATACGTCCATTGGCCGCAGCATCCTGCGCCGCTACGGCGCCGAAGGCGCGTCGCCGGTGGTCGGTCTGTCGGTGCGGGAGTGGAAGGACTGGACGCATTACAAAAAGGTGCTGGCGCACGCTGCCGACCGGATTATCGAGGAGTATAAGGCGCGGGTTGTTTTCCTGCCGATGCAGTGGCCGGATGATATGGCAGCCGCCAAAAAGATTGCCGCCCGCATGCGGCATAAGGCCACAGTGCTGCAGGAGGAGTATACGACAAGCGAGCTTTTATCACTGGTTGGCAATTTGGATATACTAATCGGTATCCGGCTGCACGCATTGATTTTTGCCGCTGTCATGCATGTGCCGATGATCGGCGTATCCTACGACCCTAAAAT
>JAOACF010000014.1 GCA_026417995.1 Negativicutes bacterium | reverse complement strand
GCAGTTTTATTGGATGTAGGGAGGATTAAATATGCAAAAAAAAACGTCAAGCCAGATTTATACAAAAAAGCAATCTAGTCAGGGTAGAGACCAATCGCCCAATGAACTCATCGCCAATATTGCCAAAAGTCTCATGGTAGGGCAAGGGAATTCGGCACAGAAGAAGGCAGCCGATAATTTTCAAAGCAGCGAAACCACTGAGATTAAAGCTTTGCTGGAACGCATCAGCGCCCAGCTTGAATGCATGCAGCAGCAGAATTCACTGGCGAATCAGCCCGCTCGGCAATCACAGTCGGAAGACGCTCAGTCTGGCGGCAATAACCAAACCGAAGCTCAAGTCACGCAGCAATTGCAAACTTTATTTCAACAATTGTTGAATAGTCAAAACGAACAAAATTCTCAATCCCAACAGAATAACCCGATGGTTTCGGACGCCGGTGAAGAAAGTGATATTCAATCTTCCGGGCAAGACGAGCGAAATAAAATGACTGCGCAAACTGCAGCACAGGCATTGGCTCAGGCACAATACGAACTTTCCAATGAGCTCGAGGCCAGTCTGAAGAAACTGAAACAGGTTATCAGTGAAAGTGAGAAATTAGCAAATAAAATCAGCAATCTCTTGGGTAAGGAAAACAACAAGTAGGGGTGATAGAGTGAAGGGTAAGGTCAGGGTGATACTGGTCACCGACGGCGACCGCGTAGCTCAGAAGACGGTGGAAAGTATTGCTTCCTCCCTCGGCTTACGGTGCATATCGGCATCGGGAGGCAATCCTACTCCGATTAGCGGCGAAGAAATTGTAAGGCTGTTAAAAACAGTACCCTATGATCCCGTGCTGGTAATGTTCGATGACCGGGGAGAAGAGCATAAAGGAGTTGGGGAGACGGCGTTAGAATATGTGGCGTCTCATCCGGATATAGAGGTGCTAGGCGCGGTGGCGGTTGCATCCAATACTACGGGCATCGCCGGAGTTGAGGCGGATGTCTGCGTTTGCGGCAATGGCGAAATCGTAAATACATCAGTAGACAAGAACGGCGAGGCCCAAAATAAACGCGGCAAGCCGGTCGTAACCGGCGACACCGTAGATGTTCTCAATGAGGTGGATGTGCCGGTTATCGTCGGTGTAGGCGATATCGGCAAAATGGACCGGGCTGATGACATTCGCAAAGGGTCGCCGATCACGAGAAAAGCGATCGAGGAAATATTGAAACGGAGTGGCATTAACTATGGAGAGCAGGCCCAAGGTCGAAAGCGATATTGATAAAAATATTAACTATTTGAAAAAACTGCTAGATGTTGGCGAAACTTTCGATATTATTTTCCGTGAATATAAAATTGGCAGAAAGAGGGCTGCTTCTTTTTCCATCAACGCCATGGTTAATGACATAGTTATGGCGGATGTGCTTGAGCACATCATGGCACAGCAAACCGAAGAACTGTCGATTAATACCCTTCAGAAACTGTTTTACAATCGGGCTACTCATACCCAGGTAAAACTGGTTGACAATATGTCGGACGCGATTACCAGTTTGTTGTCGGGAGAATTACTGTTTTTCGTTGATGGCGAAGAAAGTATTCTTGTCTTCGATGCCAGGTCGTATCCAGCACGAACGCCGAGCGAATCCAATATTGAAAAAGTGACCAGAGGCTCGCGTGATTCTTTTGTTGAAACGTTGGTTTTCAATACGGCGCTGATTCGCCGCCGTTTGCGTGACCCCAATTTGCGTTTTGAGATTGTCAAAGTGGGCGAACGCTCGCAAACCGATGTAGCGATTTGTTATATTAAGGACATCACCAACCCGGATCTGGTTGAAACTGTGAAGGAGCGGCTGAATAATATTACGATCGATGGGATTCCTATGGCGGAAAAAGCTGTTGAAGAGTATATTACCGGTGAAGGTAAATGGAATATATTTCCTCTGGTGCGTTACACCGAGCGTCCCGACGTTGCAACGGTGCATTTGCTGGAGGGACATGTCTGTGTAATTACTGATACTTCGCCCAATGTCATGATTCTGCCGACGACATTCTGGCATCATGTGCAGCACGTGGAAGAGTTTCGGCAGAACGTAATCATTGGCACTTTCATGCGTCTGGTGAGAATGGGCGGAGTCTTGTTATCTTTAATTCTGCCTCCATTGTGGCTGGCGCTTGTCTTGCAGCCGCAGCTTTTACCCGAACAGTTTGCTTTTTTAGGGCCGCGTGATCCGGGTATCATTCCGCTCGGGATCCAATTTCTGCTGGCTGAATTCGGTGTGGAACTGGTACGAATGGCTACTGTGCATGTGCCGGCTGCTCAATCCACCGCACTTGGTTTTATCGGCGCATTTATGCTGGGAGATATTGCGACCAAAGTCGGGTTATTCGGCAATGAAATCATCTTCTATACAGCGGTAGCCGTTGTCGGTACATTTGCTACTCCGAGTGTTGAGCTGGCGTTAGCTATTCGGACGCTGCGCATGGCTTTGGTTGTACTGGTCACTTTGTTTAAGTTGCCCGGCTTGCTTGTTGGGTTAGCGGCGGCGTTTATTGCGTTGATAATGACCAAATCATTTGGTATTCCTTATTTATGGCCGGTGCTGCCTTTTAATTTTAAGGCCATGAAAGATGTAATTTTGCGGCTGCCGTTACCTCATAAGGTTATGCGGCCGGCGATACTAAAGCCGCTTGACCAAGACAGGTTGGAAGGTGAGCCTGACACAGGTGATAAAAGTAAGAAGTAGCTTGGCGACTGCCAAGCTACTTCTTACTTTCCTCGGTGAAACTGACGAATGTAACCCAAACTTTCATTAAGCGAAGCGATATGTTCTTCGGCTACCCCCTTGTTTTCGGCGTTTACCGCATCTTTGAGCTGCTTTATTTTGGCGTGGGTTTTGGTAATTTCGCCTAAAATTCCAACTTGCTCCAATGCTGGTTTGGCATGATTCCAGACGCCTTCCAGTTCTTTCACCTTCGAAGCAGCTTTTATCCAGTTTTTTTCTTCGACATAAAAACTCACATTGCGCAGGCTGTTACTCACACCGATAACATCGGCAACCGGCGAAAGCTTATAAGATTTTCCCACATCGCTTACACTTCCCATAAATTTGTTCAGTGCCTCGTAGGAAGCGGTAATCTTTTTAGCTGCGACTGCTTCAGTAAGTTTTTCCAGCGCTTCATCTGCTTCTTTTACACCCTTTTTATTGCCTACTCTGGTCTTAACATCCTGCCATGTTACTTGAAGCTGCGCGAGGTTTTCCTCGGCCGGCTGCCAGTTTTCTTTATAAATACCTTCAAAAATGGCGCCGGCTAGAGCTTCCAGATCATACATTTCGGCCGGCGGCGAATAAAAACGTTCTATAACCGGTGGATTTGGTTTTGATTCTACGGGCTTGCCGGCAGGCCCGATCTCGGGCTTGGGCGCCGGCGTAAACATACCGCAAGCGCTCAACAGCAGACCTGCAAACAGGATCGAGACACCCAAAGCAGGTATGCGTTTCAAAAAATGCAATACTATCCCTCCTTTGATAATTAGGTTGCGCGCCACCTGCGCCATTTATTCCCTAAATCGCCTTGCCTACCAGTGAATTCTGTGACACAATAGTAGATAGCTATTAGCATAAGGAGGAGACACAGTGTTCGGTTTTGACGCCGATATGGTATTTCGCATCCCGGCTTTACTGATTGCTTTAACGGTTCATGAATATGCCCACGCCCGGGTAGCCGTGTGGATGGGAGATCCAACACCGCGCTTCATGGGAAGATTGACGCTTAATCCGGTGGCACATCTCGACCCCATCGGACTTATTATGTTGTGGTTGTTTAAATTCGGCTGGGCGAAGCCGGTGCCGGTTAATCCCAGTTACTTTCGGAACGGACGCCAGGGTATGATTTATGTATCGCTGGCGGGGCCAGGATCGAATATTGCGCTGGCTTTCCTGGCTGCGCTGGTTATTGGTATTTTAGGCAAGCTTCAACTGCTGGCCGGTCCTGTGTATGAGATACTGCGGCTGACTTACGTCTACAATATCATCTTTGCAATTTTTAATTTGGTGCCAATACCGCCGCTTGACGGGTCGAAGGTGTTAATGAGTTTGTTGCCCGGCAGGCAGGCATACGTGCTGCAGAGCATGGAGCAGTACGGCCCGTTTATCTTGATGGGGCTTGTGTATATCGGATTTATCGGAACGATCACCCGGCCGCTGGAAATAGCGCTATCTACGCTAATCCGAACGATCGTATCGTTTATCTTATGAATGCCGGTAATGCTTATACTGTCAGGCTGGAGACCTTTGAAGGGCCCCTGGCGCTATTAATGCATCTCATTGATAAAAATCAGATTGACATCTATGACATTCCCGTTGCATTGGTCACCGAGCAATACCTGACTTATATTAAGACCATGGAGCAGTTTAATATTGAAATTGCCAGTGAATTTCTGGTAATGGCGGCGACGCTACTGCAGATCAAGTCCCGGATGCTGCTGCCAAAACCGCCGAAGGATACTCCTCCGGAGGAGGAAGGGATTGATCCCCGCCAGGAATTGGTGGACAGGCTTATTGAGTATAAGAAGTTTAAGGAGGCGGCTGCGCTGCTGGGCGAGATGGCAGAGATACGCGGGCAATACTTTACCAGACAGCGGCAAGAGCTCGCCAGAGAAATTCCGCTGCCGGAAGGCCTTACCATCGATGACCTCTTGATGGCTTTTGCGGCGGTCTGGGAGAGCCATGCGGCGGAAAATGCTTATGGCCTGGTAGCCCGGGAAGAGATAACCGTTCAAGATAAAATGCATGATATTTTATATTTACTGCGCAGCAAGCGTTCCCGGCTAAGTTTCGACGAAACGCTGCTCCGCTCAGGTAGTCGCAGCGAAATGGTGGCTGCCTTTTTGGCCGTGCTGGAACTAATACGCCTTAAACGGATTACCATCACCCAGGAAAAAAGTTTTGGTGCCATTTACCTTACACTTAAGGAGTGATAATCCGGGTGTTTTACCGTCACCTAAAAGGTCATATCGAGGCTTTATTGTTTGCCAGCGGTGAACCGCTTGCGCTTAACCAGATCAGTGATATTCTGGAGGTTCCTGCCGAGCAGCTCGTGCTGCTTTTGGCCGAGATGAAAGAAGACTTGGCGGATCCGATGCGCGGCTTAACCATAGTCGAGGTAGCGGGCGGGTATCAGTTGTGTACTAAGCCCGAACTGGCGGCAACGTTGGAAAAACTGGATCGTCCGAGCGATGCTAAACTTTCGCCGGCCAGCCTGGAGACATTGGCAATCATCGCTTTTAAACAGCCGATTACGCGCCAAGAAATTGAGAGTATAAGGGGCGTTAAAGTTGACAGGGTTCTGGGTACACTTTTAGAGCGCAGGCTGATACGCGAACAGGGACGCAAAGAGGCGATTGGGCGTCCCATTCTTTACGGAACTACCGAAGAATTTTTGAAATGCTTTGGTCTCAACTCGTTAAAGGATTTGCCGGAATTAGCGAGCTTTTTACATACTGGGCAGCCGGAATAGGCTGCCTTTTTGCATGGAATGGTAGGTTTTAGGGGACACTACCTTACTGCTGGCGGGGGTGATGGGCATGGATAAAGGATATGCTGCGGCAATAGCATATTTGCTCATTTTCTTTTTATTCAGCCGTATCAATATCTATATTACGCTCCACTACCGGCGCAATCAGAGTGATGATTATGTCGCCGTAGAAGTAAGGCTACTGCGAAACTTGATGGTATATCAAGTAAAAGTACCGGTGGTCAAATTTACCAGGCAGGATTACACCTGGCTGATCTCGGAAATTCGCGCCGGAGGCCGCGAAAAAACCCAGACCTATCCCCAAAGGGAGAAACGGTTTGTTATGCGGGTATTGCGCTTTTATATCCGGCATCCCCGGCGCATCCGCAAGCTGTTCTCCACGATACGCTATTACCGTAGGGTGTTGGATCACTTTATGGATCGCATCCTGCAGGGCATGCATTGTGAATACTTCGAATGGCGTACTAGGCTGGGCAGCGAGGACGCTGCGCTTACCGGCGTTGGTATTGGCGCGGTTTGGGCGCTCAAACAACTATTGCTTCAGCACTTAAGTCGGCGGATCGGATTTGACCGAAAGCCATTGGTCAGTGTTACGCCGGCATTTGGTGAAAACCGGCTTGATACTGAGCTGACGTGTATATTTCGTTTGCGACTCGGCAATGTTATAGGTGCAAGTACCCGATTATTAACTTTAACTCGTAAGGAGGCGGTAACACGTGGCTGAACACCCTATCCAGGGACTCATGAAAACGGCTATGGAAAGTATTAAAGAAATGATAGACGTAAATACGATCATAGGTGACACGGTAGAAACTCCCGACGGTACAGTTATCATTCCTATTTCCAAGGTTGCCTTCGGTTTTGCGGCAGGAGGCGGAGACTATGAAACAGAGGAGAGTAATGATAAGATTCATGCCGCTCATCCTTTCGGCGGCGGCAGCGGCGCAGGCGTTAGCGTAAGACCGGTTGGCTTTCTGGTATGCTCCCCCAATAATGGCGTGCGCTTTCTGCCGGTTCACGGGCCGGTAATTTATGACCGGCTTGTTGATATGGTTCCCCAGGTCATTGCTAAGGTGCAGGAAATGATGTCCTGCAACAAAGTGAAAGAGGATAAACTGGAGCAATTGGCTGATACCGCCGAAATAGCGAGGGATAAGCATTAAAGAAGTATTCAGGAAGTATTAAAAGCCACACATTAAGGTGTGGCTTTTCTCATACATTTTAATGAAGCTGGTCTAATGCTTTCTGAATCTGAGTGGCATGGAGCGCCTCCGCCTCTGCAAAATGCCGGTACATTTTGGAAACTTCCGGGTTGTTTATCTGCTCGGCATAAGTTTGATAGTCGCGGACCAATTCCTGTTTTTGTGTCAAAGTGGTACGCAGTGCGGTTTTAATATCGAGTGTTTCCAATGTATTCACCTCCCTATAATTTGAATTTATTATTCCCGGCAAGCGCGGCCTTGATGTAGAGTTTTTTGACGGCGGGAAAAAATAAAGCTATAATATACAATGGTTCGTAAGAACTTGAGAAAGGATCAAACAACAGTGCTCAAAAAGACGATTACTGCGCTCGTCCTGTTAGTCTTTTTCCTGCTTGCGCCTTCAGCGCTGGCGCAGGCAGCTGCTATTGATAGCCTTTCCGCCAAATCAGCCGTTGTCATAGAAGCATCAACCGGCAAGGTGTTGTTCGCTAAGAATGCTGAAGAACGTCGCTATCCTGCCAGCACCACGAAATTGGTGACACTGATTACGGCGCTTGAGCACGGCAACTTGAATGATATTGTGACGACGAGTGCCAACGCGGCTTCGACGGAAGGTTCTTCGCTCTGGCTGGCTGCCGGTGAACAGCTCAAAATGGAAGATATGCTCTATGGCATCATGCTGGTTTCCGGCAACGACGCCACCGTCGCGGTAGCGGAACATATTTCCGGCAGTGTCGAAAAGTTTGCGAAACTCATGACTGAAAAAGCCCATGCCATTGGAGCGGTTAATACTAATTTCACCAACTCCAGCGGACTGCCTGATCCGAATCACTACAGCACCGCTCATGATTTGGCCAAATTAGCTGCTTATGGCTACAAAAATCCCATATTTGCACAAATTGTCGGCACCAAGCATAAGATTATCCCCTGGCCTGGTAAAAACCATGACCGGGAACTCTATAATGAAAACAAAATGCTTTGGCGGTACGAAGGTGGTAATGGAGTTAAGACCGGCTATACCGAAGCCGCCGGGCGCTGTCTGGTTTCGGGCGCCAGCCGCAATGGCATTCAACTGATCGCGGTCGTACTGGACAGCGATTATATGTGGGAAGACTCGATGGCGCTGTTGGATTATGGTTTTAGCCAGGTAAAACCGGTCACGCTTTTTCATAAGGGTGATATTTTTAAGACGGTGCGCGTAAACAATGGCAAAACAGATAATGTTAAGGCGGTAGCTAGTGCGGCAATCACCGTACCGGTCTCCGAAGACGACAAAGGACAGTTTACCACTGTTGTCAATACTGCAACGGCTGTGGAAGCTCCGGTTAAAGCCGGTCAGAAGCTAGGGACGCTGAAAGTTATGTATAAAAATGTTGAGGTATCATCGGTTGACCTGGTAGCAGTCGAAGAAGTGGAACGCAAATCATTGTTCCGTTTACTCTGGGGATCGCTATGGAGTTTCTTTACGTTTGTTATTCGCAACTTTGCCTAGCCTTCGGGCTAGGCTTTTTTTGTTCTAGCGCTCCAGGCAGTGTCATACGCTCTATTGATGGAGGGGAGTGCATGATAAACGCGATTTGGCTGGCACTTATGGCAGGCGGGATTATTTACGCCGCCATCAATAATAAGATTGATGTTGTGACGCAGGCAGCGATCAGCGGCGCAGAAAGCGCGGTGCTGCTTTCTTTTAAATTGATTGGCGTCATGTGCTTGTGGCTTGGCATTATGAAAATCGCTGAAAAAGCTGGAGTTATCCGTCTTGTTGCCCGGGCGCTTGGTCCTTTGATCAGGTTACTGTTTCCCAGCGTGCCGCCGGGCCATCCGGCCATGGGCTCAATCATTATGACGGTGAGCGCCAATATGATGGGACTGGGCAATGCAGCAACTCCGCTCGGGATCAAAGCCATGCAGGAATTACAAAAGCTGAATAAGAACGCCGACAGCGCTTCTGAGGCGATGTGCACGTTGCTGGCGCTTTGCACCACCGGCTTTACGCTGGTACCGGCAACGATTATTGCCCTCAGGTCGGCTGCTGGTTCGATCAATCCTTCTGAAATTGTCGGTGCGACCATTCTGGTAAGTTTGACTGCGACTTGCGTCGCTCTCGCCGCAGATTGGGTGTGCCGCACGCTGCTGTATCCTCGCCAGAGGAGGTAGGGCCGTATGTTTGCTGATATCACCGAGGAGTTATCACAGTTGGCAATTCCGGCGATTTTATTGTTCATACCGCTGATCGGCTATTTTCGCAAAGTTAAGGTTTATGAAACATTTGTAGAAGGCGCCGGGGAAGGTTTCCATACGGCGATTCGCATCATGCCGTTTTTGATTGCTATGCTGGTTGCCATTAATATCTTCCGTGCGTCAGGAGCGATGGATTTTTGCATTGGTGTTGCCCGGCCGGTTTTAGAGGCGTTTGGCATACCGCCGGACTTAGCACCGTTAGCCATCATGCGTCCCATTTCCGGCACAGGTTCGCTGGGGTTAACAACCGAAATTTTAAATTCCTTCGGCCCTGATTCGCTTATTGGAAAAATGGCCTCAACCATTCTCGGCAGTACTGATACCACGTTGTATATCATTACCGTATACTTTGGCGCGGTAGGCGTCTTTAAGCCTCGCTATTCGCTGTTTGTCGGGCTTCTCGGAGATTTTACGGGCTTTATCGGTTCGATCATTGTTTGCCGGATGCTTTTCGGTTAATGATGCAATATCTTTCGTGGCTGGTGACCAAAGGTTTCCGGCCACTTTTCATTTCCCTTCTGTAGCATTTCACGCTAGCATGAATACACTGAAAGTGTGAATACGGAGAGTGGGGGGAAGTCCATGATCAAAGTGGTGGTTGTAGGAGGTGGCTGGGCCGGATGCGCAGCGGCGCTCGCTGCGGCTAAAGCAGGGGCTCAGGTTACACTTATCGAGCGAACCGATTTATTATTAGGAACCGGGCTTGTGGGCGGCATTTTTCGCAACAACGGGCGTTATACCGCTGCTGAGGAAGCGATCGCAATGGGTGGCAGCGACTTGTTCGTGGCCATGGACGCGAAAACCAGGCATAAGAATATTAGCTTTCCCGGACATAATCATGCCTCGCTGTATGATGTTACAACTATCGAACCTCTGGTCAGAAGTGTTCTGAAAAACTATGGCGTGGAGTTGTTGTTTCAGTCCCGGGTTACCGACGTTGTGAAAATGGGAAGGAAAATTCAGGCAGTGGTGCTTGATTCTGGCGACACGGTTGACGGTGATGCGTTTGTCGATACGACCGGTTCAGCAGGGCCGATGGGCAACTGTCTCAAGTACGGCAATGGCTGTGCAATGTGCGTGTTGCGCTGCCCGGCATTTGGCCCGCGGGTCAGTATCACCGCTAAGGCTGACGTCAAGGAATACACCGGACGCAAAACCGATGGATCTAGCGGTGCCATGAGCGGCTCCTGCAAGCTGGCCAAAGACTCACTCTCCGAGGATATACGGCGGATCCTGGAGGCTACCGGTGTTGTAGTGGTAAAGCTGCCCGACGAATTGGTAAAAACAAATTCACTGGGTAAAAAGGCATGCACGCAGTATGCGGTTGATGAGTACGCCACAAACCTTGTGCTTTTGGATACAGGACACGCAAAACTCATGACATCATTTTTCCCGCTGGAAGAGCTAAGAACCATTCCTGGGTTTGAAAGCGCACGTTTTGCCGATCCTTATGCCGGCGGTAAAGGGAATTCAGTCCGGTACTTAGCTATTGCACCTTGTAATAACAGCCTAAAAGTAGACGGCGTCGACAATCTTTTCTGCGGCGGCGAAAAATCCGGCGTAATGGTAGGTCATACCGAAGCTATTGTCACTGGGTTGTTAGCCGGTCACAACGCCGTGCGCTGTTGTATCGACATGCAGTATCTGGAGTTGCCGCGGACGCTGGCCGTGGGGGATATTATCAGCTTTGTGCATGAGCAGATGCATACACCGAACGGGCTTAAAATACGCTATACTTTTTCCGGGTCGGTTTACTTTGAGCGCATGAAGGCCACCGGTCTTTACGCAACAGACCGTGAGCAAATTCAAACACGAGTGGAGCAGAGCGGTCTTCGCGATATTTATAATCAATGTCTGGTATAAGGGGAGGAAAACTGTCATGAGAAATCGTTTGCCGGCTCGCTGCATCGACATCAATTCTCCATATTGTCCCTGTATATTGGCAGAGGTTAACCATTGCGTCTATTGCAGCCATCTGCGTGGCGAACAGGTGTGCAACTGCAACTGGACGGGCGTTTGCATACTCAACGAAAAAACATGGCAGTCTACTACTAATAAGAAATGGAACTGGGATGATGTCAAAACCAGAACCGAAGTCGCAGCGCCGATTAGCAGGCTGGAAGAAATTGCGCCAGACACCTGCCGGGTACAACTGCTTGTTCCGCCAGAATTGGCGGAAAGTTTAAACCGCCCTGGTTCCTTTGTCTTTCTGCGCCGATCGGATGATCCCGAGTTTTTTAAGTTTCCGGTAGGAATTATGGCAGTAGAAAACGAAAAGATTGAAGTAGTAATCGAAGCTATCGGTGCCAAATCTTCTCGCGTTCTGGAACAGGGACTTCAAACCTTGGTAGTGAAGGGTCCTTACTATAACGGTGTATTTGGCCAGCCATGGATTGATAAAATTACCGAAGGCTATATTGTACTGTTGGCAGGTGGCATGGGTCAGCCCCCGGCGGTGCTGATAGCCAAAGCGTTAAGCGAGAATAAGAATAAGGTCGTTGCTATTGTGGCGCCCGGGAAAATTGGGAAAATCATCGTCGAAGAAGAGTTTAGCAAATGGGGCATCGAAGTGATCAAAGTAAATTCAATGCGGCGCGAAGGATTGGCGCGACTGCAGGACTTGATCGTCGCACCGGGCAATACTCCTGATCTAGTCGTGAGCGCGGGGCCTGATGACCAGCATTATGGAATTATTCGCGCTATGCAGGCCGTAAATCTCAATTTGCCCATGGCAGCCACCAATAATGCAACCATGTGCTGCGGCGAAGGTGTGTGCGGCAGTTGCGACAAAGAGACGCGCAGCGGCAAAACCGTCCGGACCTGTAAAGTGCAAACCGATTTTGTCAGCTTTATTTAGCCATATGATGCAGCAGACGACTACTCTATGAGGTGATACGTTTAAATGCTCGAGCGTCTTCAAAAAGTAATTAGTCATGCCGGTGTTGCATCCCGGCGTCATGCAGAAGCACTCATTCTGGAAGGCAGGGTGGCGGTCAACGGACAAATTGTGAAAGAGTTGGGCGCGAAAGTGGACACCAATGATTTGGTAACAGTGAACGGCAAGCCGCTGCCAAGGAACAAGCGTGTCTACATCCTGCTGAACAAGCCTAAAGGTTATGTTACAACCGTTTCTGACCCGCAGGGTCGGAAAACGGTTACCGAGCTGGTAAATGATGTACCAGAGCGGTTGTATCCCGTTGGCAGACTGGACTATAATACTGAGGGACTACTCCTCATGACCAATGACGGGGAATTGACATTTGGCCTTACTCATCCCAGTCGTCATATTTTGAAAACCTACATAGCTAAAGTCAAAGGGCAGCCTGGCACATCTGCGCTTACGCAACTGCGAAAAGGTGTAAAGCTCGCAGACGGCATGACTGCACCGGCACAGGTGAAGGTATTAGAATACGATGCCGAACGCGACGTAACAGCGCTGGAGATTGTCATTCACGAAGGGAAAAACCGCCAGGTTCGCCGGATGTGCGAAGCAGTCGGCCATCCGGTCAAACAACTCAAGCGCTCACGCTTTGCTTTTCTAGACTTAACCGGCGTCCGGCGCGGCCAGTACCGGCATTTGACCGCGAGTGAAGTCGCTCGACTAAAAGAATTAATAAAAAGATAGACCCTTTCCCTTAGGGGATAAGGGTCTTCTTGGCTTACGGCACTATCTACGAATGGCGGGGATACGAGCGTGAAACAGGTATTGATCATAGGCGGCGGGGCAGGAGGATTAATGGCCGCCGTCAGCGCAGCCGCACATGGCGGCAAGGTTGTCCTGCTGGAGAAAATGCCGTCAGTGGGACGGAAACTGCTGATTACGGGAAAGGGGCGCTGCAACCTTACCAATATTGCCGATATTCCTGAAATCATCAGGAATATCCCCGGCAACGGCCGTTTTCTTAATAGCGCGCTCCGCAGTTTTACCAACCAGGATCTGATTGAGTTTTTGCGAGCTAATGGTGTCGAGACCAAAGTGGAACGCGGCGGCCGCGTTTTTCCGGCCAGTGACAAGGCGCGTGATGTGGTGGTTGCTTTTGAGCGGAGTTTGAAAGAGCTGGGCGTCGAAGTGCTGCTCAACTGTCCGGCACGACGGCTGCTGGTTGAGAATGGCCTCGTACGGGGCGCGGTTGACAAGGCCGGACGCCGATATTTGGCGGATGCAGTCGTTGTTGCCACCGGCGGTATGTCCTATCCCGGAACAGGCTCTTCCGGTGACGGATACATCATGGCGAAGCAAGTCGGTCATACCATTGTGGACATTAAACCCTCGCTGGTACCGCTGGAGGTCGCAGAAGACTGGATTGCCGACCTGCAGGGGTTATCGCTGAGAAACGTCGAGGCCACAGTGTACAGCGAAGGAAAAAAGGTTGCAGCGGACTTCGGTGAAATGTTATTCACACATTTCGGAATTTCCGGGCCGATCATACTCTCGCTCAGCAAATATGTCGCGCCGCTCTTAGATAAACAAAAGGAAGTTATTGTTACCATAAATTTAAAGCCGGCTTTAACACCGGAAATACTGGACAAGCGGATTCAGCGCGATTTTGAGAAATATGCGCGCAAGGCGCTGAAAAACGCGCTGGGCGATCTCTTGCCAGCCAAAATGATTGACACCGTTATTGATTTATCCTTTTTGGACCCAGATAAACCGGTGCACCAAATTACCAAGTCGGAGCGGCTTCGTTTATTAGAAACTATTACTCGGTTTACGCTTGCGATTACCAAGACCCGTCCGGTAAGCGAAGCCATTGTCACTGCAGGCGGGGTCAGCACTAAGGAGGTTAACCCTTCCACAATGGAATCCAAGCTGGTTGCTAGTCTCTATTTTGCAGGCGAGGTGTTGGATATTGACGGATATACCGGCGGGTACAACCTCCAGGCCGCCTTTTCCAGCGGTTATGTGGCCGGCAGGCATGCAGCCTCAGTATAAATATGGAAACCGCCAGTGCATAATAGACTAGATAGCCTATTAGGCAGGTGGAATTTCAATGTGGATTGCGACTGGAGAAAAAATCCTTCTCAAGCTGGCGGCGTTGCTGCTCAGCGTCCTAATGATTATACAACTTTTATTTATTAAAGATACGACACGGCATTATGTATCGCGCATCGACAAACTGGAAGGCGAGACGGTTGCGAGGAATTCGCCTCTCTATGCAGTACAGCCGCTCACCGTCAGTGAAAAAAGCGAAGCAATGGCAGTTAGCCCGCTAAAATCGCTGCGTGAGAGCAGAGTAATCGTTCTCAGGCTGATTCGTCCACAAACTTCACCCTATATTTACGCGACGGTGAACGGACAATCTGTCGGCGATTTCGCTCGCGGCGATCTTAAATTTGCCATATACGATGGCGACTATATCGAAATTGATGCAAATTACTTTGACGGGCAAGCGCAACTGATTGTCAGTGTTCCTAACTCAGAGCTGGTAGCTCCCATGGATGGACTGGTAATCGATGTACAGGACCGAAGGAGCGTACCGATAGGAAGGGTTAAGTTTAAATAATCTGCAAGTGCTTCCGGGCAGGGAGGAGTTTATGCGAAATTGGTGAAAGTATACAATTTATAAAATTTATGATTGCTTTTTGGCAAAAGATGAGGGAAGGATAAAGCATGAGCAAAAGAGTTACCGTGCGTCCTGGGCGGGCTTTGCGCGGCGAAGTTTTCATACCCGGCGACAAGTCTATTTCGCACCGGGCCGTGATGTTAGCGGGCTTGGCCCAAAAACCGGTGATCATCCGCAATTTTTTACTTGCCGCTGATTGCTGTTCCACGTTGGAATGCATGCGCGCTCTGGGTGTAACAATTGTCTCGCAGCCGGACGGAGACATCGTAATCACCGGTAATGGCCTGCGGGGGCTCAAAGAGCCTAATGCTGTTCTGGATGCCGGCAATTCAGGAACAACTATGCGGCTGATGTCCGGCATTTTGGGGGGCCAGTCTTTTTTTAGCATAATGACCGGGGATAATTCTCTCCGGCACAGGCCGATGGGGCGGGTAATCCAGCCTCTGTCACAGATGGGCTGCCGCATCAAGGGGCGGCAACAAGACAAATATGCACCGCTTGCTATTTTACCGGCAGAGCGAATCAAGGGGATTTCCTATGCCTCACCGGTGGCCAGCGCGCAGATTAAGTCGGCAGTATTGTTAGCCGGTCTGTATGCCGAAGAACCGACAAGCGTGAGCGAGCCAGTCAAATCAAGGGATCATACCGAACTTATGCTCCAGGCGTTTGGGGTTGATATTCGCCAGGAGGGCACCACAGTTACCATATATCCGGGCAAGGAGTTAGACCCTCCGGATGTACTGGAAGTTCCCGGGGATATTAGCTCGGCGGCGTTTTGGCTGGTTGCTGCCACCATTGTTCCGGGCAGCGAGTTATACCTTCGCAACGTAGGTGTTAACCCAACCCGGACTGGCATTCTCGACGTGCTTCGTGCCATGGGTGCCAATATCACAGTGGTTAATCGCCGAGAGAGCGCTGGCGAGCTCGTTGCCGATCTTGTCGTTAAATCGGCTGATCTTGTCGGGACAAGCATTGGCGCCGACATCATGCCTCGGTTGATCGACGAAATACCCGTCTTGGCCGTAGCGGCGCTGGCGGCGAAAGGCAAAACGGTCATTGCCGGCGCGGAAGAACTTCGGGTTAAAGAGACTGACCGGCTAAAAGCCATTGCGCAGGAGTTTGCACGTTTAGGCGCTGCCATAATTGAGACGCCTGACGGTTTGATTATTAATGGTCCGCAAAAGCTGGGTTATGGGGATTGTTATTCGCATGACGATCATCGCATTGCCATGTCCTTAGCTGTAGCCGGCGTAACGGGTGGAGGAGCATCCATCAGCGATCCTGGCTGTGTTGCAATTTCTTATCCGCGGTTTTTTGAAGAACTGAACCGACTCACGAACTGTGTGGAGGCGCTTGACCATGACCCAGAAACTGACAATTGCGATTGACGGCCCGGCAGGCGCGGGAAAAAGCACGGTAGCGCAAATCGTCGCCCGGCGGCTGGGCTATATTTACCTAGATACAGGCGCTATGTACCGCGCAGTAACCTGGAAAGCGATCTCGTGCGGCCTGACCAGCAACGCGGCGATGGAAATTATTGCTATTGCCGAGACAATTGATCTCAGACTTGCCTATATTGACGGCAAGACCCGGGTATTTGTCGATGATACCGAGGTGACCGGCGATATTCGGTCGCCGGAAGTAACCGGCATGGTGTCGGCTGTTGCCCAGATTGCCGGCGTACGTGAGGCCATGACCCGTCTGCTGCGGGAACTGGCCAGGGACGGCGGGGTAGTCTTAGACGGACGTGACATTGGCACGTATGTGTTGCCGGATGCCGATATAAAGATATTTTTAACTGCATCAATTGAAGAACGGGCAAAGCGGCGTTGGTTGGAGTTAAAAGAAAAGGGATATGCCGTTGATTTAGAACAGCTAAAAGATGATATCCGCTGTCGCGACGATATGGACTGCAAGCGTGAACTTGCGCCACTGGTGAGGGCTAAGGATGCGGTGCTTGTTGATACTACTGAATTGTCGATAGAGGGCGCTGTTCAGACAATCCTGAAGTTATGTGAGGAGAAGACGCGGCGTGTATAATTTCTTGCGCGGACTAGTCAGATTCTTATTGCGATTATTCTTTCGCTGGGAGTATCAGGGAGCGGAGAACATCCCCGCCAGCGGACCGACCCTGGTGGCATCCAATCATTTAAGTTTTTGGGATCCGCCGGTAATAGGTTGCGCTTTGCAGCGCCCGATCCATTATATGGCTAAAGAAGAACTGTTTAAAGTGCCGGGATTTGGCTGGCTGATCAGGCAATTGAATGCATTTCCGGTAAAACGGGGAGCGGCTGACCGGAGTGCCATCCGTACCGCTTTATCCTTACTGGAAAACGGTGCGGTCGTCGGTGTTTTTCCCGAGGGAACTCGCAGCAAAACAGGTGCGCTAGGCAAAGCCGAACCCGGTTTAGCCTTAATCGCCGCGAAGGCTGGAGCGGTAATTGTTCCGGCGGCTGTGACCGGAACAAACCGGTTTCTTAAAAACGGCGGCGGTTTGTTCCCTAAGTTCAAGGTGAAATTTGGCAGACCTATTTACGTAAAACCCGGTCAAACAGACAAGGAATATTTGGAGCAGCTGACGAATGAAATGATGAGTGAAATTGATAGGCTTTTACGGGAGGCATAAGCCATGGATGACAATTTATCCATGATCCTGCTGCAACGGATTTCAATCATTGCGGTCCTGGCCTATGTGTTTTCTCATACGCAAGCATTTCGCATGATGTTTAAAGAACAGACCACAAATCGGGAGAAACTGGTTTTAGTGGTCTTTTTTTCGGCATTTTCTATTGCCGGAACCTATTTTGGCATACCCATTGAAGGAGCGTTAGCAAATTTTCGCGACACCGGAACGGTAGTTGCCGGGCTTTTGGGCGGTCCGGCTGTTGGTATCGCTACCGGGCTGATCAGCGGTCTCCACCGAATTTCCCTTGGTGGGTTTACGGCTATTCCCTGCGGTATTACCACCATTCTCGGTGGTATTGCCGCCGGTTATGTTCACTATCGCATGAAGCCCAGGGAACCCGAGTTTATTACCGGCGCTACGCTAGTTGTTGCTATCGTACTGTTCAGTATGGGGTTGATACTGTTATTTTCGACACCTGAATCAGCTGCCCGGTCGCTAGTGGCGCAAATTACCTTGCCCATGTCGCTGGCTAATGCGCTGGGAGTGGCCGTGTTTATGATTATCGTGCATAATGCCCGCATACACCAAACCAAGATCGGGGCGTTACAGACGCATAAGGCGCTGAAAATCGCCAATGCCGCCCTGCCATACTTTCGCAAAGGTTTGTCGCAAAGTTCGGCAGAGCAGGTGGCATCCACCATTCTGACGATGACATCAGCTGCCGCCGTGGCGATAACCGACAATGAAAAAGTGCTTGCTCACATCGGCGTTGGCAGTGACCATCATATCGCGGGTGTGCCATTGTTAACCAATGCTACCCGTCAGGCGCTGCAAAGCGGGCAGATGACAGTAGCGCAAACGGCTGGGGAGATTGGCTGCGACGTGCCGAATTGCCAATTGAGGTCGGCGGTTGTCGTGCCCCTTTTTTGCCGAGAACAAGTTGTCGGTACGCTCAAAATTTATTATCAACGGGAAGAAGCGATGAGTGCCCTGGATTTGGAATTCGCACAGGGGTTAGGGCAGATTTTCAGCACCCAGCTTGAGCTCGCGCTGCTGCAGCAGCGTGCGGAACTAACCGCCAAGGCCGAACTCAAGGCGCTTCGTGCTCAGATCAACCCGCACTTTTTGTTTAACGCGCTTAATACCATCGTGTCCCTGATTCGCACCAATCCTGAGCAAGCGCGCAACCTATTAGTTGAATTAAGCGAATTTTTCCGCCGCAGTCTGAAAGTTTCGCGCGACTTCATCACGCTGCGGGAAGAAATGGAACAGGTAGATTCGTATCTGGTGTTGGAAAAAGCCCGGTTTGGTGACAGACTGCGGGTTGAGAAAAAGTTGGATAGAAAGGTAATGGATGTGCAAATTCCGGCTTTTACACTGCAGCCGCTCGTTGAAAACGCTGTTAAACACGGCCTGCTCACTAAGGAAGAGGGAGGTACTGTGTGCATTACGGCGGCAGGGAATGGCAGATATGTTGAGATTACGATCTGCGATGACGGGGAGGGCATTCCCAGTTCGATTGTCAAACAGATTTTCGAGCATGGTTTTGGTAAAGGCGCCGGCATTGGCCTCAGCAATGTAAAGGACCGCCTTAAAGCAATTTACGGCACCAACCATATACTGGAAATAGTCAGCGCCGAGGGGGCTGGTACCACTGTAACCTTGAAAATTCCCGCGCCCAACGAGGTGTAAAATGAACAGTCAGCACAAAAAGATACGGACAATAATCGTGGACGATGAGACGCATGCACGTACAGAGCTGCAATATCTGTTGGAGCAGCACGCTGACGTCCAGATTGTGTGCCAAAGCGCCAACGTAAAGGATGCACTGCCGGCGATTGAACGCCTGCAGCCGCATTTGGTGTTTCTCGATATACGCATGCCGGGTATGGACGGTATGCAGGCAGCCGAAAAAATCATGGAAAACGTGCGTCCGCCGCTGCTCGTCTTTGCCACCGCGCATGAGGAATTTGCCGTCAAAGCGTTTGAGCTTAATGCTGTGGACTATCTGCTAAAGCCATTTTCAGCCAAAAGGGTAGACAGGTGCATCGGTCGTGTGCGCAGCCTGCTCGCAGATGCGGCCCAGATCGACCGGCAAAAGTTTGAACCGGTGAACCGTCCGGTTCCCCAGCGCAAACTGGCAATCGAGGTGAACGGCAAGGCTATGATCCTCAATATGAAGGATATCGTACTTGCGTACTGCTCAGACGGCCAGCTGACAATTAATACGACCGAGAAAACTTACGTTACCAATATGACGCTGCAGGACTTGCAACTAAAATTAGATGAGGAGTTGTTCTTCCGCTCGCACCGGGCGTATCTGGTAAATGTCGAAAAGATAAGGGAAGTTATACCCTGGTTTAACGGAACCTATAATCTTGTTCTTGAAGGGATGCCGGATAAGGAAATTCCGGTAAGCAGGCAAAATTCGCCGCAATTGAAAAAAATGTTCGGGTTATAACCGCTCAGCGGCTTACTTATGCATCTCACCCGGTAAAACGTGCCATTTAAACCCGATATATTGCGCTAAGAGACAAAATCTCTTATGCTATACTCAGTAATAGTCTGAATTGCAATGAAAAAACTATTGTAAAGGAGGGGTAGACAAGGGAACAACGGTATAATATAATTGTCAACACAGAGAGGAGGAAATTATGTGAATTCAGTTATGTTATTATTAGTGGCTGCATGCGTGTACGCGCTGGCGTACCGGTACTATTCGGCATTCATCGCAGCCAAGGTATTGGCCCTAAATGACATTAATGTCACTCCGGCCTATCGGTGCAATGACGGTCGTGAATTTGTCCCGACCAACAAATGGGTATTATTCGGTCATCATTTTGCCGCTATTGCCGGCGCCGGCCCACTGGTAGGTCCGGTACTGGCAGCTCAGTACGGCTGGGGTCCGGGGTTTGCCTGGATACTGTTAGGTTCGGTTTTTGCCGGCGCCGTCCATGACTTTATTATTCTGTTCGCGTCGGTTCGTCATAACGGCCAGTCGCTGGCTGTTATTGCACGCCGTGAAGTAGGTCCTATCACCGGTATTACCACTTCACTGGCTATCTTATTCATCATTATTGTCGCGCTGGCTGGTCTCGCTATCGTTGTTGTCAATGCCTTGTTCAAAAATCCCTGGGGAGTTTATACTTTGGCAATGACTATCCCGATCGCCATTGTAATTGGCCTGTACATGTTCAAGATTGCTCCCGGATCCATTCGATCGGGCTCGATCGTCGGCTTTATCCTGGTGCTCTTGGCAGTATTTAGCGGTCATTACATTCCAGGTTCGCCGCTGGCCGGCATGTTTACGCTTACCAAAAACCAGCTGTCGGTTGCCTTACCTTTATACGGTTTCTTCGCAGCCGTTCTGCCGGTATGGCTGCTGCTCGCCCCGCGTGACTACCTTAGCTCCTACATGAAGATCGGTACTGTTTTGGCATTGGCCTTTGGTATTCTGGTGGTTCAGCCGGCGGTTAACTTCCCGGTTACTACCCAGTTTGTTAACGGCGGCGGCCCCATCATTCCGGGTCCCGTTTGGCCATATGTGTTCATTACCATCGCCTGCGGCGCTATTTCCGGCTTCCATTCGCTGATCAGTTCCGGCACTACGCCTAAGATGCTGGAAAAAGAAACCCAGGCTACAATGGTTGCCTATGGCAGTATGCTGACTGAAGGCTTCGTAGCGATCATGGCGCTCATTTCAGCGGTCGTTCTCATGCCTGGTGACTATTTCGCCATCAACTCGCTGGCGCCTGTGTATGCAAAAATTCAAAACGCTTTCCCCATGGTAGAACTGAAAGATCTTTCCGCCCTGGTTGGCATGGATGTTGCCCATCGTCCCGGCGGCGCAGTATCGCTCGCAGTTGGCATGGCGCATATCTTCTCCAGCATCGGTGGCATGAAGCATCTGATGAGCTACTGGTATCAGTTCGCCATCATGTTCGAAGCCCTGTTCATTCTGACCACGATTGACGCCGGTACCCGTGTGGCCCGCTATATCCTGCAGGATATCATTGGCACTTACGCTTATCCTCCGCTCAAGCAAACCGGCTGGTGGCCCGGTATTCTTTTCACCAGCGCTGTCGTAACCTATGCATGGGGATATTTGCTCTATAGCGGCGATGTTGCTTCAATCTGGCCTCTCTTTGGTGTGGCTAATCAATTGTTGGCAGTTGTTGCCTTGGCAATCGGCACTACCATTATCCTGAAAATTTCCAAGAAAAAATCCTATGCCTGGATCACTGCTGCGCCGCTAACATTCCTGAGCATCACCGTTATTTCCGCCGGTGTGATGAACATAGGCATGTTCTACAAGCGCGGCGATACGCTTGGCAACATCAACGGCACAGTGAGCATTGTCCTGATTGTTTTAGTTGTCATCACCTTGCTTGACTCGGCTCGTAAGTGGATGGAACTCTTAAAGACCGACAAACCTGTCGGCATGAATACCGAAATTCAGCATCCATCATGCGAATACGGCAAGACCGGTCCGAGCATTCCAAGCTAATACAATAGAAAGGTGCAGGTACAACCTGCACCTTTCTTCTTGCCAATTAACCCAGGTAACATGTTAAAATAACAAAATAAAGGAATTATAGTATCATAAGAGAATTAAAAATTCTTTAGGCAGGAGGCACTCCATGAAGATACTGATCGCCAAACACAGCGGCTTTTGCTACGGTGTGAAGCGTGCGATAGACTTAGCGCTTGCCTGTAATGCAGCGACAGGGAAAGTGGCTACGCTTGGGCCTATTATCCATAATCCGCAGATGGTAGCCCATCTTTCTGATAGAGGCATCGACGCGGTCGATAACCTTGATGCTTTTCGTGCAGGTGATACCGTTATTTTCCGCTCGCATGGTGTTGGCCCGGAAATCTATAGTGCTGCTGCAGCGAGAGGATTGACAGTTGTTGACGCTACTTGCCCTCATGTGAGAAAAGCGCAACTCGCTGCGCAAAAACTGAGTGCGCAGGGCTACCACATCATGATTATTGGCGAGAGAAACCACCCCGAGGTTAAGAGTATCGCTGCTTGGTCTGGAAAACATCACTCGATCGTGGAAACAGTCGAGGAAGCGGAAGCACTTCCCGCTTTGCCGCGCGTGGGCGTGGTAGCGCAAACTACCTTCTCCGGCAGCCTGTTTGAAACGATTTTGGCAATTGTCGTAAGTAAAGCGGCGGAAATCCAAGTCGAACGGACAATCTGCAATGCCACCGATTTGCGTCAAACTGAGACGCTGGAGATAGCGAAAAAAGCTGATGTTATGATTATTGTCGGCGGCCGCAACAGCGCCAATACGGCCAGGCTTGCCGAAATCAGCCGCAGTGTCGGATGCCCCGCCTATCATATTGAAACGGCAGACGAACTGGACCCAGCCTGGTTTGCCGACATACAGACAGCAGGAATAACGGCCGGCGCCTCAACGCCGAGCTGGCTAATAGAGGAGGTATACCGCAGGATGCAGGATTTTAATCAGGAAATGACCCCAGTGCTTCCGCAACTAGAGACAGGCGCCATTGTTAAGGGTAAGGTTGTAGGAGTCAGAAAAGATGAAGTTTTCGTGGATATTGGCTATAAGGCGGAGGGCATTATTCCACTGGCAGAACTTGCCTATCCGACGCCGGAAACAGCCGCAGATGTGGTAGCGGAAGGTGATGTGATTGATGTCTACGTCATGGACGCGGATAGCGCTGAAGGAAATATAAAACTATCCAAAAAAGAAGCGGATAAAATAGTTGTCTGGGATAAGCTGGCCGCTTCGCTGGAAAAGAAGTCTCCCATTGAAGTCAAGGTTACTGAACCGGTAAAAGGAGGCGTTGCCGTTTCCGTTTTCGGCCTGCGCGGCTTTATCCCGGCATCACAACTGGATTTGCGTTTTGTGGAAGATCTCAGTGTGTTTAAAGGCCAAACCGTCAAAGCGATTGTAATTGATTTGGATCGCGATAAGCAACGGGTGGTGCTTTCCCGCAGACTGCTGCTGGAAAAAGAACGTCAGGAGCGGGAAGAACAAGTTTACGGCAGTATCACTCCCGGCACTGTTATTAAAGGAAGGATTACACGGTTGGCTGATTTCGGCGCCTTTGCCGATATCGGCGGCGTCGAAGGGTTAATACATCTTTCCGATCTGTCTTGGGAACGGGTAAAAAATCCGGCTGAGGTTGTCGCTGTAGGCGACGAAGTAGAAGTCCATGTATTAAAAGTAGATCCCAAAGCTAAGCGTATCTCGCTCAGCCTTAAACAGAGCCAGCAGGATCCTTGGTTTGACAAGACAGACGAACTAAGAGTTGGACAAATCATAACCGGTAAAGTTACCAAAACGTCCAAGTTTGGTGCTTTTGTCGAAGTTGCCAAAGGTATCGAAGGCTTGGTTCATATTTCCGAGATTGCAGATCGGCGGGTTGCTACAGCAGATGAAGTTGTGCATCCCGCACAGGAAGTTCAGGTAAAAATAGTATCACTGGATAAGCAAACCAAGAAAATTGGCCTAAGTATTAAGCAGGCACAAGAAGAAACCGAGCGTGCGGAATATCAGCAATATCTGAGCAAACCGTCTTCATTGAGCGTTTCGCTTGCCGATAAGCTAGGGCACTTGCTCAAACGCGAAGACTAGGAGAATATATCGTGCGACAATCCAGGAAATTAGAGCATATACGTCATGCTGCGGCATTGCCTGACGGACCGCAAAACACCTACTTTGCCGATATTTCGCTGATCCATAACTGCCTGCCTGACCTCACTGACAGTGAGGTTGAGATGACAACGGAAATTGCAGGTATTCCTCTCCGGCACCCCTTTATGATCAATGCGATTACTGGCGGAGCCGAGGCCGTTGCCGATTTTAATGGACGTATCGCTGAAATTGCCAAAGTCACGCACTCGGCAATGGCGGTCGGCTCGCAATATGCCGGGCTGGAGTTTCCGGAAATGGCGGATACATACCGGATTGTACGCAAGGTTAATCCTTCCGGCATTATTTTTGCTAATCTTGGCGCACACGCCAGCCCCGAACAGGCAAAAAGGGCCGTTGACATGATTGGTGCCCAAGCTCTGCAAATCCATCTGAATGTTGCGCAGGAAATCGTCATGGCGGAGGGCGACCGGTCATTTGTCGGCTATCTGCATAACATTGAAAAGATTGTCCGGTCTGTCGACGTCCCTGTCATTGTTAAGGAGGTAGGATGCGGCATTGCGCGGGAGCAAGCGGTAGCTTTGGTTAATGTCGGAGTTCGTGCGCTTGATGTGGGTGGTGCAGGCGGAACCAACTTTATTGCGATTGAAGCTGCAAGACTAGGACGTCCTGTTTCGCCTGAGCTTGCCGCTTGGGGAATCCCCACGGCAATCAGCTTGCTGGAAACGCTGGACGCAGCAGGGGGGACAGTCGATGTCATCGCCTCCGGCGGCATCCGTACGCCGCTTGAGGCTGTAAAAGCTCTGGCGCTAGGCGCTGCTGGTATCGGAGCAGCCGGTCCGGTTATAAAATTGGTTTTACAAAAGGATTCGGAAGCAGCAGCAGTCTGGATCAGGCAGTTTCTGGCGGAGATGAAACAATTCGTGTTGCTTACAGGCGCGCGCAACTGTTCGGAACTTTGTCAAAAACCGGTGGTAATTACCGGGTTTGTGCGAGAGTGGCTCTTGGCGCGGGGTATTAACATTACAGAATATAGAAAAAGAAAAAGGCACAGCTGACGCTGTGCCTTTTTGCATGGTTTTTGGGTATTCCGGACAACATAAGGATACCAAAAACTATTAAGTAGGTGAATCGTATGAGTATGCCATTAGGAATGATCGCGCTTTTAGTCATCGGAATATTGGTGTATTTCGGACTGGCTCAGCGGATCCTGGATCGCATGCGTTTAACCGACAAGCAGGCATTGCTCTTCATCGGCGCCATGATTGTCGGTAGTTTTATTGATATTCCGGTGATGCGTGAGCCGATTGAAGTCACCATTAATGTGGGAGGCGCTTTGATACCGGCAGCGCTGGCAATCTGGCTTATCTTCAAAGCCGACGAAACGGCGGAGCGGGTTCGCGCAGTATTAGCTTCAATATTGGTCGCGGTTGCCGTTTGGCTTGGCTCCCGGTATCTGCCTTACGAGCCTGAAAACATGTTTTTAGACCCCAA
The DNA here is from genome assembly GCA_026417995.1 of Negativicutes bacterium. GTDB lineage: Bacteria > Bacillota > Negativicutes > Sporomusales > JAOACF01 > JAOACF01. The sequence continues at coordinate 7,894 of JAOACF010000014.1, read as the reverse complement.
ACTGATTTACGGTATTGCGGCTGGCCTGATTGCCTACCTGGCCGGACGTTCCCGCCGCAGCTCCTTTATTGGCGGCGTTTTAGGCATTGTATTGAGTGACGTCGTTCATATGGTGACGTTGATTAACGCTGGTATCCCAGGACGCACTGCCATGGGCGGCGCGGGAGCATTTGACGTTACGATCATTGCCGGTATTGTCGCTGTTATGTTTGCCGAGCTTATCGGGGAGACCAGAGAGAAGCTGCAGGGTGGGCCCGTGTTAGGACCGCACCGTCCCGAAGGGCTTTATGAGTTTAGCGAAGAACTGGCTAAAAACCCTAACCGCAATAAACAGCAGAATACAAAGGATGCACCGCAAGCACAAACGCAGAAATTCAACAGGGGTGACAAGAATGAATAGATTTATAGCCCTGCTGATGGCCTCGCTCCTGATCCTTGCCATGTCGCCCGCGATGGCCTCCGAGCGGTATGATGGCGTTTTTTTTACTATCGTTGACGAAAATGGCAATGTTGTATATATGACCGGTCGTCATGTAAAAATTGGCGACCAGTGTATTACCGAAAACAATAAACGGTTTGAAATTATTCGCATTGAAGGGGATACCGCCCACGCTAAATACATTGGTGACGTGAATTTGTCACAGTATCTGCCAAAGGAAGCGCAAAACGGAATCCTCTATGCATTTTTGGCGCCTAAGACTGCCAAAGCGCAGGGCGGCGGTAGGGTAGCGATTTACCACACCCATTCCGATGAGTCGTATGTTCCCAGCGACGGTAAAGAAAGCAAGTTAGGGGCGGGCGGCATTTACGATGTTGGCAAAAGTTTTGCCAATGCGCTAAAGGCTAAAGGTATCGAACCTCTTATTTCTGAAGCAAAACATGATCCACATGATGATATGGCGTATGAGCGATCGCGCCGGACAGTGGCAAGCCTGATTAAACAGAAACCGGACGCCGTTTTTGATATTCACCGTGATGCCGTACCGCCGCAAGTGTATAAAGCAAATATCAACGGTCAGGATGTTACCAAGATACAACTTGTAGTAGGAAAGTACGGCGCCACTGCGAAACAAATCGAAGATTACGCCCTGAAAATCAAAGCCGCCGCCGACCAGAAGCATCCCGGATTGGTTAAAGGCATCTTTTTTGCCAAGGGCGGCGACTATAATCAGGATCTTCATCCCCGTTCGATGTTGTTAGAGGTCGGTGCTCATACAAATACCAAAGAAGCAGCGGAAAGGGGAATCGCTTTATTCGCTGATGTTGTGCCGTCAGTACTAGGACAGGCCAGTCAAAGCGGAACGCCTAGCGGAACAGGGGCCACGGGCATGGGTACGACACAATCCGGTCCTAGCGGCGCTGCGAAATCAATCGGCTGGATACTTGGTCTGCTGGTAGTTGGTGGTGGCGCATTCCTCTTGCTCAGCACTGGTGGTCTTAAGGAAGCAGGTGCGAAATTGAAACAATTTACCAGTACTGAATTTGCCAACTTCCTTGGCAGGATTAAACGAGGCAAGAAAAATCCTTCTGATGGCCGAGAGTGAATAGCGCCGGTGATCATTATTTATCAAGGATCGCATCCTTATTTTCCTTGGGCCGCATGCCGCCTTCACTGCGAATTTTATGGGCGTGCCGTACTTGCTGACAGCGCGCATGGATGGCTAAGCGCGAGAGACTGGCGGCGACAGCCTTTCTACCGGTACGGCATAGACGGGAACGGAGATGCGGTATGCTGTTTAGTATATCGTAAATACGGACCGATCTATGACCGGGCAATAGCCGGCATAACAAATATATTTCGGTTAGACGTCAAAATCAAGGATGTTGATGAGATCCTTCGGCATAAGGCAAGTTTCCATCCGATGATGGCAACTTGCCTCGATCTTGTCCGATGGTCAGGGATATATATTGAGACAGAATTGCATAAGCTGATGCTTGAATGGTTACGTCTTGAGGTCGAACAGAAGCGCGGTGATAGGACTTGGTAGTTATCTATTATTGTTTCGCAGGAGCGCACGCCTCGGTTGTGAGCGCTGCGATCCACTGCGGGATACTGCCTTCGGATCGCGTCCCGACATTTCAGGAATTTCTTAGCGTACCTTATTATGACCAAACAAGCCCCGAGCTTGTAGGCAAACCGTATTTTATGGGGCACGACGGGCATGGACATGCAGTTTATTTTATGGGGATGTGGAATCAACGGCAGGCTTTGTCATCGGTAATTTGTGAAATGCTGGAAGCCGCCGGTATTTCACCGTCGAATTATATATTGCAAGATAGTTTTCCGCTGCTGAATTTTTCCACAAAACTGGGAGGAGCGCTGTCAAAACGGTTTCTTATAACGTCAGTAGGAAGAAAAATCTCCGTGTGGGGAATACAGCGGCGGTATAAGGATTTCGTCTCGCTTGTTGAAAGCGTTAAGCAGCGGTTGGAGTGATGTTTTTTGCGTCACTCTGTTTTTTTGCAGGAAAAGAGGGTGCCGCAACGGAATATATGTACGCGAGGTGAAAAACTTGACCAATACTGGTATAATCTCCCGAGTTATCTCCGGCAGTATCGCTGATGAAATGGGGCTGACGGCCGGTGATAAGATAGTCAGCGTCAACGGCAAGACAATACGGGATATTATTGACTTAAGCTTTGCCCTCGCTGAGGAGTACGTAGAGCTGATAATTGAGAAGGCAAACGGTGAACAGGAACTCTTGGAAATTGAAAAGGACTTTGATGAAGACATTGGCATCGAGTTTGAAAGTGCCGTTTTTGATAATGTGCGCCAATGCGCCAATCGCTGTATTTTTTGCTTTGTTGATCAAATGCCGAAGGGCATGAGGGAAAGCCTGTATATAAAAGATGACGATTATCGTCTTTCTTTTTTATATGGTAACTTTATCACATTGACCAATCTCATGTCGCGCGATTTTGAGCGCATTAACAGGCTGCACCTGTCGCCCTTGTATGTGTCGGTGCATACTACCGACGGCAAGCTTCGGGCTGAGATGCTGGGCAATAAACAAGCGTCGAACATCATGTCCCAGCTTTCCCGGCTTTTTGACAGTGGTGTGGAAATCCATACCCAGATTGTACTCTGTCCGGGAATTAACGATGGGTATGTATTGGAAAAAACGATCAGAGACCTGTACGCCGCTACGCCCAATGTTCTGTCGCTGGCGATTGTACCGGTTGGACTGACGCGTTACCGGGAAGGATGCTATCCACTCAGTGTTTTTAATCAGGAGAAGGCCAGGGAAGTTATCGTGATGGTTCATAGGTGGCAGGAGCGCTGCCGCCAGGAAATTGGCAGTTCTTTTGTTTATCTGTCGGATGAGTTTTATCTGTCGGCTGGGATGGAGATACCTGAAGCCAATTTTTATGACGGCTTTCCGCAATTAGAAAATGGAGTCGGGATTGTGCGCAACTTCCTAACCGAATGGGAAGAGGTGCTCGCGATGAAATCCGATGGATATGAAATGCCGCTGTACTTAGATGTTGTCTGCGGAGTGTCCGCGCACAAAATCCTGGAACCTTTGCTGCGGCAACTGGTAATTCCTAATCTTATTGTCCGAGTGATTGCGGTGGAAAACGTATTTTTCGGTTCGAGTGTAACGGTTACAGGCTTATTAACTGGGCGAGATATATTGGATGCCCTGCAAAAACAGCAAGGCTGCCGATCGGGAGTGATTATCCCCGGTATTGCGCTCCGTAAGGGCGAGAGCGTATTTCTGGATGGCATTACGCCGGCTGATCTTGAAAGAGAGCTTGGTACACCAGTAAGAATCGCGTATTTTGCGCAAGACCTTTATACGTTACTTTCTGCATGGAGGTAAAAGATGTCGGAGTTAGGATTAATTCAGGTATATACTGGGAATGGGAAAGGAAAAACTACTGCTAGTCTGGGCTTGGCTTTTCGCGCCTGTGGTCACGGGTTTCAGGTTCTGATGCTTCAGTTTATGAAGGAGGATCAGAATTATGGGGAAACAAAAGCAGCCACCTGCTTACCCGGATTTGAAATTAAGCAGGTGGGACGGAATAAGTTTGTCAACTTGGCCGAACCGGAGGCAATTGATATTGAACTGGCGCAAAATGGTTGGAAACTGGCGCAGCAGGCAATAGTCTCACGCCACTACGATTTGGTAATTCTTGATGAGATCAACGTTGCAATGGCATGCGGACTCATCAGTACGGATGAAGTCGTACGGTTTCTCACCGGTCTTACGGACAACCGGACCGAGATTGTTCTTACCGGGCGGTATGCACCAGACGCTATACTGGATATCGCGCACCTGGTAACCGAAATGAAAGATATCAAGCATCCTTTCGCCGCCGGAGCGCCGGCGCGCAAAGGCATTGATTTTTGAACCGCAGAATAAGGAGACTGACCATGAGTAAACCGATTGTCGCAATTGTCGGCAGACCGAATGTCGGCAAATCTACTTTATTTAATTATATCGGCAACCGCCGCGTATCCATTGTTGAAGACATGCCGGGAGTTACCCGGGATCGCATCTATATGGACGCCGAATGGCAAGGTCGCGAATTTACGATGATTGATACGGGCGGCATTGAATTAGAAACAACAGACAGCATTCTTGCCGCAATGCGTCATCAGGCTCACCTTGCCATGGAAGAAGCGGATGTCATACTGTTCATGGTAGACGGAAAAACCGGTATTACGGCATCAGATCAAGAGATTGCCGATATACTTCGCAATACCCGAAAACCGGTAATCCTTGCTGTGAATAAGGTAGACACCTTTAAGGCGAGCTTTGACATTTATGATTTTTATAACCTGGGGCTAGGCGATCCCATCGGCATATCCGCAACTAACGCACTGAATATCGGCGATCTGCTAGACGAAATTGTGCAGAAGTTGCCGGACACGGCGGTTGAGAAAGAAGAAACCGATGTTATCAAGGTTGCGGTCATCGGCCGGCCGAATGTCGGCAAGTCCTCGCTGACCAATGCGATTTTAGGCGAGGATCGCGTCATCGTCAGTCCCATACCCGGAACGACGCGGGACGCTATTGATACCCGTCTGGCCAAGGATGGTACCGACTTTATCCTCATTGATACCGCAGGCATGCGGCGCAAAGCCAAAATCGACCTTCCGGTCGAGCGCTACAGTGTAATCCGATCGCTGCGCGCGGTTGACCGTTCGGATGTTGTGCTGATGGTGATCAACGCCGCCGAAGGTATTACTGAACAGGACAAAAAAATTGCCGGCTATGCACATGAAGCAGGCAAAGCCAGCATAATTGTAGTAAATAAATGGGATCTTGTCGAAAAAGACAGCAAGACCACACTACGCTGGACTGAAAGCATACGCAATGAACTCGCTTTCATGCAATACTCACCGGTGCTGTTTATTTCTGCGCTGACCAAGCAACGGATACACCGCATCACTGATTTGGTAAAATTTGTCGCAGAGCAGCATGCCATGCGGGTAGCTACCGGCGTCCTCAATCAGGTTATCGAAGATGCGGTGGCGATCAATCCTCCCCCGTACGACAAGGGCAAACGCCTGAAGTTATATTATGCAACACAGCCGGATGTTAAGCCGCCGACATTTGTCTTCTTTGTCAATGACGCTGAGATTATGCATTTCTCCTATCTTCGGTACCTGGAGAACAAGCTGCGGGAGGCGTTTGGCTTTGAAGGCTCTCCTTTAAAATTAGTAGTACGGTCGCGCAAGGAGGAAGAATAGCGTAGTGGGAAAATACATACTGGTCGCGCTCTTGGCGTATCTGGTCGGCTCCATTCCCAACGGCCTTATTTTGGGTAAATACTTATGGGGGGTTGATCTCCGCCAGTTCGGCAGCAAAAATATCGGAGCAACCAATGCGTACCGTGTTTTGGGTCCAAAGCCGGCATTCTGGGTGTTTCTTACTGACCTCTTAAAAGGCGTTGTCGGCGTTTACCTCGGGCAGATACTGATCGGCTCCCCGCTGGCGGCCATTATCGGCGGCATAGCCGCCATTGCCGGACATAACTGGTCGGTTTTTTTAAGATTTAAAGGCGGACGGGGCGTAGCCACCGGGTTAGGTGTAATCGCTGTCATAGCCCCGCAAGTTACCCTGATTGTATTCGCCGTTTGGGCGCTTATCGTGTACTATACCCGCTATGTTTCGCTTGCTTCCATTACTGCCGCGGCGCTGGTGCCTATTGCAATGTGGCTGCTGGGCGAACGGGGAGAATTTTTATATTTTGGACTTATTGCCGCTGTTTTTGTCATTGTAAGACATCGCCCCAATATTGAACGGCTGCTAAAAGGGGAGGAACTGAAAATCAAGGCAGGCGGCAAAAAAGAACCGGAAACGAAAGAGAAGGGGTCGCCATGAAAGTGACCGTCTTAGGGGCGGGCAGTTGGGGAACCGTGATGGCCCGCATGCTTGGACAAAAGCATAAAGCTGTGACACTCTGGGTGCGCAGCCCGGAATTAAAAGAAAAAATTGCCTTACGCCGGGAAAATTCGGATTATTTGCCAAATGTAATATTGCCGGAGACGGTGTCTTTTACTTCAGATATCCGGGAAGCGGCAGCTCAGGCCAAGTATATCGTCATCGCAACGCCCTCGCACGCAGTTCGCCAAACTGTGCGGCAAATTGCCGACGTGGTAGAACCTGATACTATTATCGTCAGCGCTGCCAAAGGATTAGAAACTGACAGCCTCAAACGGATGTCAGAAGTGATTGCCAGTGAAATTCCCTTGCAGGCGGGTAACATCGCCGTCTTGTCAGGACCTAATCACGCAGAGGAAGTGGGCGTGCAGTATCCGACCACCTCGGTGGTTGCAGCCGTCTCCCGGGAAGTAGCTGAAGCCGTGCAGGATTTATTCCTTCTGCCATATTTCAGAGTCTATACTAATCCCGATATTGCGGGTGTGGAATTGGGCGGGGCACTGAAAAACATTATCGCCTTGGGAGCGGGCGTTGCTGAAGGCCTAGGTTTTGGCGATAACTCAAAAGCTGCCTTAATGACCCGCGGATTGGCCGAAATCTCCCGCCTAGGAGTTGCGATGAATGCCACTCCGGCCACGTTTGCCGGACTATCAGGTCTCGGCGATCTCATTGTTACCTGTACCAGCCGGCATAGTCGCAACCGCAGGGCAGGCCTTTTATTGGCACAGGGTAAATCGCTGGTGCAAGTCGAAGCAGAAACCAAAATGGTGGTCGAAGGCATCCGTGCCACGTTGGCGGCATACCGCCTGGCCCGGCTACATGGTGTCGAAATGCCGATTACCGAGCAGATTTATCTGATATTATATGAAGGCAAATCACCCCACGATGCTGTGTTCGACCTGATGATGCGCAGCCGCACGCATGAAGCGGAGGAAGTAGTCATCAACAATTATTGGAATAATTGGTAAGAAAAAGAGTATGGGTTACCATACTCTTTTTAATGTTTGTAATAATCTCTGCGGCATGTCATATATTTATAATGATTAATTGACCTACCAGTGAACCGTGTTTTGCAGCTATTGTCCCTGAAACGCTTATTGCCGCTACAGTCCTTTTCGTTCGGTGGTAACTTGGTTTAAGGGAGGGATGATCTGAAACACTATGAGCTATATGCTCAAATGTTTTACATAAGTTGAAATATGGGGAGGGAAAAACGTGGAGAAATTTGACCTGTTTAGAGATATCGCCGAACGGACAGGAGGTGATGTCTACATTGGTGTAGTCGGCCCGGTAAGAACCGGTAAATCAACGTTTATCAAGCGCTTCATGGAGACTATGGTATTGCCTAACATCACAGACGTCTATGAGAAAGAAAGAGCTAAGGATGAATTACCGCAAAGCGCTGCCGGGAAAACCATCATGACCACTGAGCCCAAATTTATTCCCAATGAAGCAGTAGAAATCAATGTTAAAGACAATATTTCCGTACGGGTTAGGGT
>JAOACF010000140.1 GCA_026417995.1 Negativicutes bacterium | reverse complement strand
CCATATACTACACCTCCTATCATAATTCTACCAAAAAAGACTTTTCACATAAAGGGGCGAGATAGCAATGTCTAAAACTTACCACATTTTCATCAGCCACGCTTGGAAGTATGATGAACACTATAACAAAGTTGTTCAATGGCTCAACGAATCAGATATCTTCTGGAAAAACTACAGCGTACCACAACACGATCCAGTTGATGCAAATAACACCACTAAACTAAAAGCAGCGCTCACAAATCAAATCAAGCCAGCTAGCGGTATTCTCATTGTTGCTGGTATGTATGCGGCACACAGCACTTGGATTGACTACGAGATTGACGAAGCTGTCAGATTGGGAAAAACAATTATCGGTATTGAGCCTTGGGGGCAAGAACGTATACCAAAAAAAATCCAAGATAACGCAATTAGAATGGTAGGCTGGAATTCAAGTCCGATAATTAAAGCGGTTAAAGAGTTGCTGTAAAACGCAGCAAAAGACACATCATTAGAGGAAAATTGTGCCGACAATTGAAAACGACAGCAGATGCCAACCGCCCCACCAGGGGCATTTTTCCTATATACTACACTTAGTCGCACATGTCAGTGCGTGGATTGAAACGAGGTGATCGTATGAGACAAAGACACACCAGAACTGATTTAGGGCCGGCAACTATTTACCTCCGCAAGTCTCGCGAAGACCGCGAGGCAGAAGCCACATCTGATGTTGAGTAAAAGAGGTATAACCATGAACGCCATCTACGCACGAGTTTCAACAGACGAGCAAGCCCGGTCGGGCTACTCCCTACAAGATCAAATTGACCAATGCCGCAAAAAATTGCTTAGCATGGGCCTGTCGAATATCAAAGAGTACATAGACGACGGATATTCCGGAGAGTTTCTTGACCGCCCCGCCCTTTCCCGGCTGCGTGAAGATCTGCGCGCCAAGCTCATTCAAACAGTCATTGTCTACGATCCTGACCGTCTAAGCCGCAACTTAACCAACCAGCTAATTATCGCCGACGAAATCGAAAAATACGGGGCAAAACTTGAGTTCATTACTGGCTCCTATGACGCCAGCCCGGAAGGCCGCCTCTTCTTTTCCATGCGCGGAGCCATCGCCGAATTTGAAAAAGAAAAAATACGCGAGCGCAGCCTGCGCGGCAAAAAAGCGAAAGTCATGTCCGGAAAGCCCCTGTTTGGCAAAGAGAAATACGGGTATCATTGTGACCGGCAAACAGGCCAGTATGTCATAAACGAAGCCGAAGCGGAAATCGTCCGGCTGATATTTAAAAAGTACCTGGAAAACATGGCCGGCGTTGCCACGCTATACGAACAATTAAAAGCGATGGGCATAGTTAACCGCGCTGGAAAGCCATTTAGCATTTCCGTTCTTCACCGTATACTGTCAGAAGAAATGTACGCCGGAACAAAGTGGGCGTTTCAGAAAGTCTCCAAAAATATCGGCCAGAAAAAACGAAAAGTAGTCACCCGGAATAAAAGCGAATGGATATCTATCGAAGTTCCGGCGATCATAGACAGAGAAACATTTGAAAAAACTACCGCGCTACGCCGCCAGAATAAGGCCGTAGCGCGGCGAAATACGAAGTTTGGATATTTACTATCAGGCATCATAAAATGCGCAAAATGCGGCTATGCAATGAACGGAGTAAGGTTCCCTAAGCGCAACAATAAAGAATATGCCTACTATGTATGCACTGCCTACGTCAACGGCAAGGAATGCGCTAACCGCCGCTGCGTCCCCTCCGTTGAACTTGATGAAGCCGTCTGGCGTGATATTGCTGCCATGTTTCGCAAAAGCGGAGGCATCAAAAAAATTGGCAGGGCAAACAATAAAGGTAAAACCAAAGCGGCCGCAGAAGAAAGGCTAAAGAAACTAAAAGCCAGACAGTCAGCAGTAGCAAAATGGATTGCTGACGGCACAATTGAGCTAAGCATCATCGAAAAAGAACTGCAAAAAATCAACGCCGAAATTAGCGCCGCGCAGGCAGCCATAGCCGCAACAGTGCAGCCGAACGCTAAAGCAAGCGATGTAAAGCCCGAAGAAGTCATATCCGCCAACACTTTCGAAGAAAAAAGACGCATCCTTTTAAGGCTGGGAATAACGGTCACCGCCGAACGTACAGAAAACGGCGAGACGCTATATAAAATAAGGGTTTAAGCCACTTTCTATGGTTGTGTCCCAGTCATGCATATGATTTGCATGCATGATACATCAATGTCTGAAGCCATGAATAAACAAGGAATCACGCTGCGTGAGTTACAGACACTAAAAGCGGATAGCCACCTCGGCACTCGTCGCCACCTCCTGCTTCCCCTCATATCAGCCCTTTCACGCCGTCACCGCCGTATCTGGTATATCTACGGATTGCGTGGCAATCCGATGAACGATTACCTGCAGGATTCCCTCGCGATGGAACGCGACCATATGGCGGAATTAACGTCCATGATCGAAACCATACTATAATCAAAAAACTGCCGCAAGGCAGTTTTTTAGTTGCCAGGTATTTCATTAGTTGATCGAGAAATATTGGTACAAGTAAAATCAAGGAGTCTGGTATGTTGCGTTTTATAGTAACCGATCCCGGCAATAAACCCTGGACGCTGAGAACCTTTCTGCGCAGTCAAGGAATATCACAGACTCTATGGCGGAAGATAAAAAAAGACGGTGCCATTTGGATCAATAAAATTCCGGCCGGACCAGAAAGCGCGCTGCAAGCCGGCGACGAGATTGTGATTAGGCACACACCGGTTTCAACAATCACGCCTGCAGCCTTAGCACTCACTATTGCCTATGAGGATGACTATCTCATAATTGTGGACAAGCCGGCCGGCATGCTCGTGCACCCTGCCAGCGGCTCTGCTGAAGTATCTCTGGCAAATGCGGTCATGCATTACTATCAAACAAATAACCACATGCAGGGCTTCCATCCGGTATTAAGACTCGACCGGAATACTTCAGGCCTCGTTTTAATTGCTAAACAGCCGTATATACAGCATCTGCTTGCGCCGGGAGATAAAAATGTAATCGAAAAACGGTATCTAGCTGTCGTTACCGGGGTACTTAATCCTCGGGAAGGTCTGATCGACGCCCCCATTGGCCGACGCCCCGGCAGCATCATCGAGCGAACAGTGCGATCAGACGGCCAGCCGGCGCTCACCCGCTATCAAACGCTCGCAATATTTCCGCAAGCAAGCCTATTGGAGCTTGAACTCTTAACCGGTCGCACCCACCAGATTCGTGTGCATCTATCTTATATTGGCCATCCACTGCTGGGCGACGATTTATATGGCGGGTCAAAATCTTTAATTTCCCGCCAAGCCCTGCATGCCGCCAAATTGTCATTTAGCCACCCCGTTTCCGGCGAAAAAGTTTGCGTCTCCAGCCCGTTACCTTCAGATTTATGTCATTTGCTGGATAAGTTATCAGCAAAATCGTACATAAAGTAAATTATGTCCGCTTATGTATGGTATAATAAGGTTGAATTTACAGGTGGAGGGATTGGAATGCCTTTAGTTACATCAAAAGAAATGTTCGCAAAAGCATACGGCAACTACGCCGTAGGCGCCTTTAATGTCAATAACATGGAGATAATTCAGGGCATTGTTGACGCTGCGAAAGAAGAACAGGCCCCGCTTATTCTCCAGGTATCAGCGGGCGCGCGCAAATATGCCAAACATGTTTATTTAATGAAATTGGTTGAAGCGGCGATTGAAGACTCAGGACTGCCGATTGTGCTTCATCTCGACCACGGCGAAGACTTTGAAATATGTAAGTCATGTATCGACGGTGGCTTTACATCAGTTATGATCGACGGTTCCAAGCTGCCGTTTGAAGAAAATATCGCTTTAACCAAAAAAGTAGTCGAATACGCCCACGCCCATGGTGTTGTGGTTGAAGCTGAGTTGGGACGCCTGGCCGGCGTGGAAGACGCTGTCAAGGTGAGTGCTCGGGACGCTACCTACACAGATCCCGCCCAAGCGGCAGAGTTTGTTGAAAAAACCGGAGTAGATTCGCTGGCAATCGCCATTGGCACCAGCCACGGCGCTTATAAATTTAAGGGCGAACCTAAACTCGACTTTGAACGGCTGGAAAAAATCGCTTCCTTGCTTCCTGGCTTCCCTCTGGTACTGCACGGCGCCTCGACTGTGCTGCCGGAGTTTGTTGATAAATGCAATCAGTACGGCGGCAAAATTGAGGGCGCTCAAGGCGTGCCGGAAGATATGCTGCTGAAAGCAGGTAAAATGGGAGTATGCAAAATCAATATAGACACTGACTTGCGTCTGGCAATGACAGCTTCCGTCCGTGAATATCTCTATAATAATCCTAGTGACTTCGATCCGCGTCAATATCTTAAGCCCGCGCGGGAAGCCATCAAAAACATGGTTAAACATAAGATCAAAAATGTTCTGAACTGCAGCAACGGCTTATAAAATAATGGCGGCTTCCGTGCGGAAGCCGCCATTATTTTATCGCTGTCAGTTATTAAGCAACGCCAAGCTTATATAAGGAGTTGACACTGGTTCTGCCAGCACAATTACCTTCCCGCGCGTTTCAAAAGCAACTAAATCGCCAGCTTGAATTTTAGCAGAAATATCAGCATTAGCCGCCCAAAAGTATTCTTTAGCGCCATTCGTCATCACGCCTATACGGTGCAGGGTATTGTTTTTAAACCAGGACTGCACCTCATACACTTGCCTTTCAACTATTAAACCTCGTCGCGAGACATTTAACTCTGTGGACCAAAAGCTCGTCCGGTACTCATCCGGAACCAGGAGAATACTGGGATACAACCATAGATAAACAAGCGCTAAAGCCAAGCATATCCAACGTATCATGGCCCTCATCTCCATATGGCTTTTCCTTATTATAGCATGCTATCACTATTTACTACAATTAGTTCCTGATGTATTTCATTATCTTGGATATAGCCGCCTCTGAAAAAGCAATGAAGGCTGCTTCAATTTGAAGCAGCCCTTTTCGTAATATGTTATTAATCATCGTCTACAGCCACTGAAGTTAGCGCGCAGAGGTTAATGGTTATATTGTTGACATCGACTGAATCGCCGCCGGGAAGACGAACTTCAACATCGGTAGCAACAGCAAAGCAATCCTCAACTCGAACGAGGCGGCCTTCGTCGAACTGGAACCCGCCTATTGTTCGCATAATGACGTCCTCTTCACCTTGTAGCCGCTTTAAAATGTGAATAAGTTTACATCTTGGGCCACGATCCGTTTCCGGCGTAACTGCAGGTTTAGCCGTCTGTGCGAGACCATCTAAAGGATTGTCATCTACATTCTTAGACAATGCCACAATAACGCAAATATCAATGTAACTCAAATCCTCGTTAAATGTATCCCCGCCCGGTGTAGTAACGATAACCTCTGATTCTTCGGAAGCGGGAACCAGAGTCACAATACCATCTTCAAATCTGTCAAGCATACCGAAAAAAGTAAACCCGTCTGCTGTAAACAACAAAACGTTCTGTCCACAGGCACACTCCAGAATTTCACACCATTCATTATTACATAGATCTTCAAAAAAATATCCCATATGGAACTTACCCTCCTTAACATAATAAGCTTAGGAATTTCAAATCCTACTTTACTACAATCTATGTTTTATCGACCTGAAGAGTGCTTGCTACATTATGTTTTATCACATTTTTTATATTCAGAATTTATGCTTGTAAGCGGATTCCAGCTACCGAGCGCCTCCCCGTATTCTCCTGTATTCAGAAATGGCAACAAGTATGCACTCAAAAACAACTTGCTCCGCAACAAGGCTTCTTGGCCTTACCAACCCTAGCCCAGGGCAACCAGGAAAATATTCAATGTCCCATGTGCCTGCCTTTTATAGCACAAAAAGAGCACTCGCAATGAGTGCTCTTTTTGTGCTAACTGTCTAGCTAACCGGCACCTACCTACTCTCCCAGGCCGTTTCCAGCCAAGTACCATCGGCGTTTATGGGCTTAACTACTGTGTTCG
>JAOACF010000139.1:5619-6002 GCA_026417995.1 Negativicutes bacterium | reverse complement strand
CAATATTCGGCGCCGATCCGCCCTTGGTGATAATCCCCGCCAGGATGGTTTCCTGTGTAAAAGTCTGCTGCAGCGTCTTTAAACCTTGATAAAACATAACCAGAGCGTCTAAAGCATTTACGCCCTTATTGGCTTTACTGGCCACATGCGCCGAACGGCCGCGAAAAGTCACCCGCAGGGGATGGGTGGCAAACGAAGTACCACCCAGTGAATTCCTGCCCGCCGGGTGAACAATGAGCGCCGCCGTAAGCCCGTCAAATACCCCATCCGCCGCCATTGCCACTTTCGCGCCGCTGGTCTCCTCCGCCGGGCAGCCAATTAAATACGCGACGGCTCGGTCGCCTGCCACGGCAGCAAGTGCGGCCGCCGCCCCCCAGCTCATG
>JAOACF010000139.1:0-5609 GCA_026417995.1 Negativicutes bacterium | reverse complement strand
TCATGGCGGCGATCAAATTGTGCCCGCAGGCATGGCCTAACCCCGGCAAGGCGTCGTATTCGGCTAAAAAAGCGATCTTGGGGCCGGCGCTGCCGCAACTGGCAACAAAAGCGGTCTCATACCCGCTGATATTTTGCCGCACTGTAAAGCCACGGCGCTCAGCGGCGGCAATCAGCCGCCGCGCTGCCTGATATTCTTGCTCTCCGAGTTCAGGGTTATGGTGCAGGAATAGGCTGATCTCCGCCAGTTCGGGCGCCATGTTATCCACAACCGCGATCACCTTTTCCTTTAACAGCTCTTTGTTCATGGCTCTGCCCCCTGCGCAAATGTTATTGGTTAATTGTTAGGAGGCCTAATTCGCAGGCTGATCAGGAAATTCCAATGCACGTTCCGGGATCGATGAGCCGCTCCGCACCCAGTAAGCACTGAAACGGGTCAAATCCTTCGGTCTCTTAACGGGTCGGGCCGCGGAAGGAGTGAAGACAGTACATCGGAGTGTCCGTCCAATGAGACTAGACTAAGCCAAATTGTGTATGACTTCGAAGACTAGCTAGTTCATCAGAACGGGCAAACGAACTCCCGAGGCCCAACAACGCAGATGGGAGTTTATCAACAGCCTGCCCTAGTCAGTGGTGGCTGTTTCCGTAATAATTAAGCTCCCTGCATCACTTGCCAACAAGGCGTTAACGCCGAAGGGAAGCGTAGCCTTATCCGCCGTGTGGCCAAAGCACAGATTAAAAAGCACCGGTTTCTTAAGACCACCTAACCTATCCTTCAGCACTTCTTCCAGCGTAAACCCGGGCGCTTCATCCACGCTGTCGCAGTCAGCGCACACAGCAAAGACAATTCCCGCCGCTTGCTGCAGCTTGCCGGCAAGCTGCAACTGGGTCAGCATGCGGTCAATGCGGTACGGTTCTTCGCCGACTTCTTCCAGGCAGAGAATGCGGCCGCGGGTATCGATTTCATAAGGTGTACCCAATGTGGCGGCAATCAGGCTTAAGTTTCCCCCGGTAAGACGGCCTTCCGCTTTTCCCGCTGCAATGCACACCGGTGCAGGAGCCAGCGGCGGATTGACAATCGCCCCTAATGGTTCGGCCACAGTCATCGCCCGCAAAAAGCTGTCCCGAGTATAATCAGACATGCTTTTGCCCATATCCGCGGCCGCCATCGGCCCGTGGAAGGTGACGAGGCCGGTGCGCCGGCGAATACTGATATGCAGGGCGGTGATATCGCTATAACCCACAAACACTTTGGGGTTGGCCCGGATGGCGTCATAATCGAGAAGTTCCAGCAAGCGCATCGTGCCATAGCCGCCGCGCAGGCACACAATACCTTCAATCGCCGGCGCGGCAAACATGGCATTGATATCGGCAGCGCGCTCACTATCCGTCCCTGCCAAATATCCCCAGGTTTGACCAAGCGTTCTTCCCGGCTCTACGCGGAACCCCTGTTCTTCCAGCCATTTTATGCCTGATGCTGCCAAATCGGGATCGCCCGGGCTGGCAGGTGCAATCACCCCAATCGTGCTCCCGGCACGCAGACGTTTCGGTTTGAGCAAGGGAAGGTCTTGCATGAAAAAACCTCCGGACGACTTATATTAAGGTATTCAGGATTCAGGAGTCAGAATTCAGAATAGTAAAAGCCGCTCCTGTATCCTGAATGCTGTCGCCTGAATTCTTTTCTCAATATATGCCGTCTTCACGTCGGCAATGCCTGACATCTGCCCGAAATAAGCAGGCGCATACGGTTTGGCGGCAAAAGGCTAGGTGGTCACGCCCGCCGATTTTATTACGCATCGCCCTATTGACAGCTTCCTGTCCCATCTGCTATCTTAATATCAATTACATATGCAAATATCAATGACTAGGAAGAGTACACATGATGCGGGAGCTACAGCGAGCCAATGGCAGTGGAAGTTTGGCGCCGCCCGGCATGTCGAATGGGCCTGGGAGATGCAGTCCGATCCGGTTTGGGCCGGGGTAGGCGCTGCCGGTATTCTTCAACCGTTAGCAAAGAAGCGGGTATCGGAAAAAGATTTTCCCGTACCTGAATGAGCCGGGCGCAATTTATCGCGCCAAGCAGGGTGGCACCGCGGGTTAACCCCTCGTCCCTACTGTCATTAGTCTATGCTAATGGCAATAGGAATGAGGGGTTTTAGTTTTTCCGAGAGCAAAACTAAAGGAGGAGATCGAGTATGGAAAGCAACAAACAGGAAATGGTAACCTATTCCCCCAATCAAGGCGGCAACAACCGCTGGCTAACTGTAACAACACTATTGCTGGCCGTTGGCGCCATTCTGAAGCTGGTTACGCCAAGCGTCGGCGGTATTACGCCTAACTGGATGATCGCCATGTATTGCATTGCCATAAATCTAACGCGCCCCACCTTCGGCCAGGCTGCCGGCATCGGGCTGGTAGCGGGCGCGGTGCAAATTCCCCTGTCAAAGTCAGCTTTCCCCTACGGCAACCTGCTGAGCGAGCCGGTTGGTGCGATTGCCTGCGCCTTGCTGCTGCAGGCAACAATGAAAATGAATATCGGAGCATTTAACCTGCGTCCGGCCATAACGACCTTCCTCAGCACCGTGGCGAGCGGCATGACGTTCATTACCGTAATGAAACTGGTGTTAAGCCTTCCCCTGTCAGTTTATCTTTACGCGATGATGCCGGTGGTATTCGCCGTGGCCGTCATCAATATGGTGCTGGCTCAGTTGCTGTACTTCCCGGCCCAGAAACTGTTTGCTGCGCGGGGAAACAAAGCATGAACTCTATCATCTTTGACAATATGTCCTATGCATATCCCGGCGGCGATGCAGTGCTGAAGAACATCAACGCCATCATCCCTCCCGACTCGTTTACTATACTGACAGGGCCGGAAGGTGCCGGCAAGACAACATTCTGTCTGGCCATAGCCGGGGCGGTTCCCGGCTACTTTGGCGGCCGCATGGCAGGCAGCGTTACGGTTGGCGGCGTGAAAACAACCGACATCAAGGTAGCCGACTTGGCTGAGCGCGTCGGCATAGTGCTCGCCGACTACGACAGTCAGTTGCTAGCGCTCACCGTAGCCGAAGAAGTGGCTTTCGGCCTAGAGAACCGCGGCGCCGCACCGGAAACAATAGCCGCCAAAATCAGGGAAGTATTGGCGTTAGTGGGCCTGTCAGGCAATGAGCACGCAGAAGTCGCCGGTCTTTCCGGCGGGCAGCGGCAACGTCTGGCGATTGCCGGCATGCTTGTTGCCGATCCGGATATACTGGTGCTGGACGAACCGGCATCGGCACTCGACCCGGAAGGAACAGCCGAACTGTACCGCTTACTAGGCGAACTCAACCGGAAATACGGTAAAACGGTAATTGTTGTCGAGCATTGTCTCCGACACGTGCTGCCTTACGCCAATAATCTGCTGGTGCTGCAGCAGGGCTGCCTGCAGCTTGCCGGACATCCCGAGGATCTCCTGCCGCGCATGCTAAAGGAAGCTGTTTATGCCGAAGCCGTCCCGGCCGAAGTAAAGACAATATACGCTGCCGCCGCAGGCGTACGAAAGGAAGAGACGAGAAGTGCTTGAGTTTAAAAACGTCAGTTTCGGCTACAGCCGTGGAAATATGGTGCTGCACGACATATCCTTCACCATCAAGCCCGGTGAATTTGTCGCTATTGTCGGACGCAACGGCAGCGGTAAAACGACAGTCACACGGCTGATGACCGCGCTAAAAAAACCCACTGTCGGCGCCGTTCTGCTCAACGGCGCCGACATGGTCAAGGCCTCCCCGGCGCAGATGGCCCGCCACATTGGCTATGTATTTCAAAACCCTGACAGGCAAATGTTTCGCGATACGGTTGCGCACGAAGTGGCCTACGGTCCCGAACAGTTAGGATTTGCTGCGGCGGAGCGGCGGTCGGCCGTGGAACGAGCCCTGAAGCAAACCGGCTTAGCCGCACTAAGCAATGCCTACCCCATGACATTGTCAAAAGGACAAAAACAGCGGGTAGCCATCGCTTCGGCACTGGCGATGCAGCCCGAACTACTCATTTTGGATGAACCCACCAGTGGTCAGGACTGCTGCGAGCGGCAGCGGCTGATGGAACTCTTAACAGAACTGAACAGACAGGGGATGGCCATCATATTGATCACGCACGATATGGAGCTGGTGTCCCGTTATGTGACGCGGGTTATTGTCATGGCTGCAGGCAAGATTGTTTTTGACAATTCACCCGAGCAGCTTTTCGGCGGCAGCTATCCGCTGGCAGCATGGGGCCTTATCTCGACAGAAACATCTATTTCCCGGGAAATACCAACAATAAAAACGGCGCCCGCCAAGACACCGAAAGTTGCGCCGTTAAGCAAACTGTTCTTTACCGCGGCCGTATCCGTTTGGTCTCTGCTCCTCTCAACCATTCCGGCTTTAGCCGGCTTGGTCGCCGTCCAGTTGGCGCTCTTGGCGCTTGCCGGACAACTGGTTCGCACAATCAGGGCGATTGGCATGTTAACAATTTTTGCCGCCGTGCTGGCGGCTCTGCAATACGCCTGCGGTAGCACTCCGGAAACCTCGGTGGCAACAGGCTTGCGCATGATATCCATGACACTTGTCTTTCTCTTGCTGCTGGCGACCACCAGCATGCGGCATCTCACCGCCGCCCTGGTCAGCCAATGCCGCGTGCCGAACGAATATGCCTTCATGTTTACCGCCGCGCTGCGGTTTGTGCCCGACTTCCTAGCCGAAAGCAAGGCCGTGCGGGAAGCGCAGACCTGCCGCGGCTACGCGCCAAAAGGCAATATCCTGGCCCATTTTGCATCCTATGCCGCACTGGTAGAACCCCTGGTGATGCGGGCTGTCAGCCGCTCCGAAACAATGGCCCTCAGTCTAGCGTTACGCGGCTTTGGCGGCAAAAAACGCAGTTTCGGCACCAACGTGGCGCTAAGGTCGCATGACTACGCCCTGCTGACAGGAATGGCCGTCATTACGGCGGCGCTGGCAGTAATGTAGCACATAATGAAAGGGCTTGCACTCGGCAAACCCTTTCATTATCCGCGCAACAGCAAAGTTACGCCTTTCTGTGCCTGGAAGATTATATTTTACGGGAATACTCCCCTGAGCTTCTTGGCTTTGACTACCCGGTTAAGCGCAACCATATACGCTGCCATACGCATAGTCACATCTTTCTCGCTATGCACCTGCCATACTTCTTCAAATGCTTTCCGCATCACCTTTTCCAGGTTGCTGTTGATGTAGTCTTCTTCCCACATAAAGGACTCCTGATTTTGTACCCATTCGAAGTAGGAGCAGACGACGCCGCCGGCATTAGCTAATATATCAGGAAGAACGATAACGCCTTTCGCCGCCAGAATATCATCCGCCTCGCGGGTGGTAGGCCCGTTCGCCCCTTCCACAATAATCTTGGCCCGGATTTTATCAGCGTTGTCTTTATTGATCTGGTTCTCAAGAGCGGCCGGGAAGAGTACGTCAACGTCAAGGGTCAGCAGTTCGGCGTTAGTTATCGCCTGCATTCCTTCCTCCGTGTACCCTTGCAGCATTCTATTGTTGTTGGCAGCATACTGCATAGCCGCTTCCACGTTAATCCCGTTTGGATTATAGCTGTCTCTTATACACATCTCCG
>JAOACF010000138.1 GCA_026417995.1 Negativicutes bacterium | reverse complement strand
ACTCTGGCCAGCACCATCGTAACAATACCGAACAGTACACCTAAAACCATTGTGACTTTTGCCAGCATCTCATCAAGGCCTTTTTTCCTGCCGCCAAACAGAGTTTCCGCTCCGCCAGCGATCGAACCGGACATACCGGCGCTCTTGCCCGACTGCAGTACGACGGACGCAATCAAAGCAATTGCGATTATGGCATCGAGAATCATTAAAAACGTGACCATTCTTCTACACCTCCTAGCAGCCCAGTTGTACCATTTTATTGTACCAAATCACTGCAGGCTTGACAACTTTTTCGGATTTTTATTTTATTTTTGCATAAAAAAGCAACCATTTTCAGGTTGCCCAGAAATAAGCCTATTTAAACAACTCGGTGCTCAGGTAGCGTTCGCCGGTGTCCGGCAGGATGGTAACGACCGTCTTGCCCGGCCCCAGCATTTCAGCGACCCGTACCGACGCCCAAACATTGGTGCCGCTCGATACGCCGCAGAGGAGGCCCTCTGCCTGCGCCAGTCGCCGCGCCATTGTCAGCGCGTCGGCATCCGCCACTAAAATCTGGTCATCGACAAGCCCGGTATTCATAATCGGCGGAATCAAGCCGTCGCCAATTCCCTGCTGAATGTGGTGGCCGATTTTGCCTCCTGCCAAAATAGCGGCATTGTCCGGTTCTGCGGCAAAGATCCGGATATGTGGATAAGCCTCTTTCAACACTTCGCCGATGCCGGTAATGGTACCGCCGGTGCCGAAACCGGCTACCAAGGCGTCAATTGGCCTATCCAGCTGCGCCAGAATTTCCTGCGCGGTGGTGCGGCGATGGATTGCGGGGTTGGCGGGGTTCTCAAACTGGCGCGGCATAAAAATCCGCGGATCCTTCGCGGCCATCTCCCTGGCGACGCCAAGCGCCGTTTCAATGGCCTCGCCGATATCGCTGCCGGCAGGCGTGAGGATGACTTCCGCGCCATAAGCCTGAATGAGTTTGCGGCGCTCGACGCTCATGTTTTCCGGCATGACGATCTTGACCTTGTAGCCTTTAACCGCGCCAATCATGGCCATAGCAATTCCCTGATTGCCGCTTGTAACCTCGACAATGATCGAGTCCGGCCGCAGCAGTCCTGCCTCTTCCGCCGCCTCAATCATGCCCAGGGCTGTGCGCGATTTGATGCTTCCGCCCGGATTGACGGCTTCCAGCTTGGCAAAAATCTGCGCCCCCGCCGCGGGGGATATGCGGCGCAAGTAAATCAGCGGCGTTCGCCCCACCGCCGCAAGGACATTATCAACCCACTTTTGCATATACATCCTCCTACTCTGCCTAAACGCCAGGGCGCCGGGCACAATTGTATGATAGCATTAATACATTCTTGCCCAAGCTCGGAAAAACCTGCCACCATCATTTAATTTTCCAATAAAAAACCCGGAATTAATCCGGGCTGTACAAATTTTATTTTTTTAAATTGTAAAAAACGCCCTCCCCTTTGTACTGCGCCAATTCGCCAAGTTCTTCTTCAATCCGGATCAGTTGGTTGTACTTGGCGACACGGTCGGTGCGGGCCGGGGCCCCGGTCTTAATCTGGCCGGCGTTGACGGCTACTGCAATGTCGGCAATGGTAGCGTCTTCCGTCTCGCCCGAGCGGTGCGAAATCACGCAGGTATATCCGGCGCGCTTCGCCATTTCGATGGTGTCAAAGGTTTCGGTCAGGGTACCGATCTGGTTTACCTTGATGAGGATGGAGTTTGCCACTTTGGACTGAATACCGCGGCTCAGACGCTCGGTGTTGGTCACGAACAGGTCGTCGCCTACCAGTTGAATGCGCCCGCCGAGGCGTTCGGTGAGGAGCTTCCAGCCTTCCCAGTCGTCTTCCGCCATACCGTCCTCAATCGAAACTATTGGGTATTTGTCAACAAGGCCGGCATAATACTCCACCATTTCCGCCGCCGTTTTAACCTTGCCCTCGCCTGCCAAATGGTATTTGCCGTCTTTGAACAATTCGGAGGAAGCGACGTCAAGCGCCAGTTTGATCTGCTCGCCCGGTTTGTAGCCGGCTTTTGCAATCGCCGCCATAATTACTTGCAGCGCTTCTTCATTGGAGGCAAGATTGGGCGCAAAGCCACCTTCGTCGCCGATCGACGTACTAAGGCCGCGGTCTTTTAATACCTTTTTCAGGCTGTGATAAATTTCGGCGGACATCCGGAGCGCCTCGGCGAATGTCGCCGCGCCGACAGGCATGACCATGAATTCCTGAATGTCGACATTGTTGTCCGCATGCTTGCCGCCGTTTAAAATGTTCATCATCGGCACAGGCAGCTGCTTGGCATTGAAACCGCCGAGATACTGGTACAGCGAAAGGCCCAAAGCCCCTGCCGCCGCTTTGGCGACCGCCATTGATACGCCGAGGATGGCGTTCGCGCCCAGCTTGGCTTTGTTGGGCGTACCGTCAATTTCCAGCAGCGCCTGGTCGATGCCAATTTGATCCAGTGCGTCAAAGCCGACAATTTCCGGCGCGATGATTTCGTTCACATTGTCGACGGCCTTGAGCACGCCTTTGCCTAAATAGCGGCTCTTATCGTCATCCCGCAGTTCGACCGCCTCGTACATGCCGGTGGAAGCGCCCGAGGGCACTGCTGCGCGCCCCAGCGTGCCGTCTTCTAAGATTACATCAACCTCTACCGTGGGGTTGCCGCGCGAATCCATGATTTCCCGCGCAAAAATGTCTGTAATGCGTGTCATCTGAAACCTCCATATATTATTTTTTTATAATCAGGCTTTTGCCTGTCATTTCCGGCGGCTGCGCCAGCCCGGCAAGATCCAGGATTGTGGGGGCTATATCCGCGAGAATGCCTGAACGCAGCTCGCAGCTGCGATGCCGCTCGGAAACCAGAATAAATGGCACCGCGTTGGTAGTATGCGCCGTAAGCGGTTCGCCGGTTTCATCGCGCATGGTTTCGGCGTTGCCATGATCAGCGGTAATGCAGGTTATGCCGCCGCGATCCCGCATTGCCTCGACCAGTCTGCCGACGCATTTGTCGACCGCTTCCACAGCGGCAACGGCTGCCTCCATCTTCCCGGTATGGCCAACCATGTCGCCATTGGCAAAGTTGAGTACAATGAGATCATATTTGCCGGAGCGAATTGCCGCGACCGCTTTATCGGTAAGTTCGACCGCACTCATGTCCGGCTTTAAATCATAGGTTGCGACTTGCGGCGAAGGAATGAGCATGCGCTCCTCGCCGGGGAACGGTTTTTCATCGCCGCCATTGAAGAAAAAGGTTACATGCGCGTATTTCTCCGTTTCAGCGATGCGCAGCTGCGTATACCCGGCCCGGCTGAACACTTCGCCCAGCGTGTTGGTAATATATTGCGGTGCGAAAGCGACAGGGGCGTCAATTGTCTCATCGTATTGCGTCAGGCAGACAAAATGGAGCGGAAACCATCCCTGCCGCCGGGCAAAACCGCTAAAATCTTTGTCAACAAAAGCCCGGGTCAACTGGCGCGCCCGGTCAGGACGGAAATTGAAGAAAACAACCCCGTCGCCTGCCTGCACAGCTCCCTCGGCAGCATCGCCGATAATCGTCGGCATTATAAACTCATCAGTTTCGCCGCGCCGGTATGCCTCTTCAACCGCCTGCACCGCGCTGCCGGCCTGCAGCCCTTCCCGCAATACCATCGCCGCGTAGGCTTTTTCCACCCGTTCCCAGCGCTTATCCCGGTCCATCGCATAGTAGCGCCCGGAAACGGTGGCGATTTTGCCGATACCCAGCGCTTTTATTTTATCTTCCAAAGCCTGAATGTAGGCAGAAGCGCTTGACGGCGGCACATCCCGCCCGTCGAGAAAGGCATGAATATACACCTGCGGCAGCGAGTGGCGCTTTGCCAGTTCAAGCAGCGCGTAAATATGGGTTATATGGCTGTGCACGCCGCCGTCCGAGACCAGCCCCATGAGATGCAGGGCGCGTCCTGACTGTTTTACTTGCTCCACCGTTTCGGTTAGCACAGGATTGCTGTAAAAATCGCCATCCCGAATGGCTTTGGTAATGCGCGTGAAATCCTGGTACACGATGCGCCCCGCGCCGATATTAAGATGCCCGACTTCCGAATTGCCCATCTGGCAGTCCGGTAAACCGACGGCCTCGCCACAGCAGTCGAGAGTTGTTGTTGGATACATTTCCGCCAACAATTTCATGTGGGGGATGCGCGCCTGTTCAATCGCGTTGTAGGGATCGCCGGCCCGGCCAACCCCCCAGCCGTCTAAAATGAGCAGCGCGATCGGATTTTGGAGCTTGCTCAGTGCAATCCACTCCTGTCCTACTTAAACTTGACAATTTTACTGAAACTCACGGCGTCGAGGCTGGCGCCGCCGACGAGCGCGCCGTCAATTTCGCTTTGCGCCATCAGTTCGGCGATATTGTCCGGCTTGACGCTGCCGCCGTATTGGATTCTGAGTTTTTGCGCATTTTCCATGCCAAACATGTTGGCAATGCGCCGGCGTATGTAATCGCACACCGAGTTGGCGTCATCCGCCGAGGCGGTACGGCCTGTGCCAATCGCCCATACCGGCTCATAGGCAATCACCATGCCGGCAACCTGCGCTGCGGTCAGTCCGGCCAAACCACCGTCGATCTGTCGGGCAATGACCAGTTCGGTCTCGCCCACTTCACGCTCATCCAGCGTTTCGCCTACGCACATGATGGGAACAAGCCCTGCTTGCAGCGCCGCTTTTATCTTTTTGTTGACCGTTTCATCCGTTTCGCCAAAAAGCTGGCGGCGTTCTGAGTGACCGATGATAACATAGCGGCAGCCAGCATCAGTGAGCATTGCCGGGGAAACCTCGCCGGTGAACGCCCCCTGGGGCTCCCAGTATACATCCTGCGCGCCCAGGCTGATTGGGCTGTCCTTGAGCGCGTCGCTCACCGGATACAGCGCGGTGAACGGCGGACAAACAACAATTTCCACTTCCCGCGCCGCAGCAGTCAGCGCTTTCAGCTGTTCAACCAGCGCCAGCGCCTCCGGGATAGTTTTATGCATCTTCCAGTTGCCGGCAATTATTGGTACTCGCATGGCATTTCACTCCTAATATCACTTACCAACATCATCAAGCTATCATCAGTCGCCGTCTTGCAGCGCGGCAATGCCTGGCAATACCTTGCCTTCCAAAAACTCCAGCGAAGCGCCGCCGCCGGTAGAAATGTGCGTGACCTTATCCGCCAGGCCGGCTTGTTCAATTGCCGCTACCGAGTCGCCGCCGCCGACAATGCTGACAGCCGGCGAGGCCGCCACTGCCCGGGCAACAGCCTGCGTGCCCTCCGCAAACGCGGCCATTTCAAAGACGCCCATCGGTCCGTTCCAGACAATGGTTTTCGCCCCGGCAAGCGCGCTGGCGAACAGTTCGCGGCTTTTCGGCCCGATATCAAGCGCCATCCAGCCGTCGTCAATAGCTTCGACGCTTACCACCCGGGCGGCGGCGTCTGCCGCAAACTGATCGGCAATCACGACATCGACCGGCAGTAGGAGGTTGACACCGCGCTCCTGCGCCTGTTGCATAAGCGCCTTGGCCAAATCAAGCTTATCCGCCTCCAGCAGCGATTTGCCGACGCTATGGCCTTGCGCGGCAATAAACGTATTGGCCATGCCGCCGCCGATAATCAGTGTGTCCACCTTCGCCAGCAGATTTTCAATCACACCGATCTTATCTGATACTTTGGCGCCGCCGATGATTGCCGCAAACGGGCGCTCAGGATTGGTTACCGCCTTGCCCAGGAAAGCGATTTCTTTTTCCATCAGCAAGCCGGCAACCGCAGGCAGGAAGCGGGTAATGCCTTCGACCGAAGCGTGCGCTCGGTGGGAGACGCCAAAGGCATCGTTCACCGCCAAGTCAGCCAGGCCAGCGAGCCGGCGGCAAAAGTCGGGATCATTCTTTTCTTCCTCCTTGTGGAAACGGAGGTTTTCCAGAAGCAATACCTGGCCGGGCTTAAGCGCTGCGGCGGCGCTTTCGGCGACAGGCCCGACGCAGTCCTCGGCAAACAGCACTTCGCGGCCTAGCAGATCGGAAAGCTTCCGGGCGACCGGCCGCAGACTGAACTGCGGCTCAGGAG
>JAOACF010000137.1 GCA_026417995.1 Negativicutes bacterium | reverse complement strand
GTACTGTCCAGCGAATGGTGCTGGGGGCCCTACAAATCAATTGCTGAGGATGCGCAGCGAAAGTTTACCGCTTTTCCGCTGTTTGCCGACGACTGCTTTAATATTGCGGGGCTGGAAGCTAGGATGGCCGAACTGCTTGCCAAGCAGGAGCGGCTTGTGGTAATTTTAAACACGCCTGCGCATAATCCTACCGGCTACAGTATGACGATAGGCGAGTGGGAGGCCGTTTTGGGCGCAGTCAAGCGCCTTGCCGCTCGGGGAAAGGCGATTATCCTGGCCATTGATGCGGCCTATCTGGATTACACGGACGATCAGGCCGCAAGCCGCGCTTTTTTCCCGCTTTTAGCCGGCCTGCCGGATAATGTCCTGCCAATTGTTTGCTTTAGCATGTCCAAAAGCTTTACGCTGTACGGCCAGCGGGTTGGCGCCATGATCGGCGTGTCTGGTAATGCAGAAGTTATTGATGAATTCTTTAAAACGAATCAGTTTACTTGCCGCGCAAGCTGGTCAAGCGTCAACCGGGGGGCGTCGAAGGTGCTGGCGGCGATTTACGCCGATCCGGAGCGCGTCAGGGCTACCGACGCCGAACGCGCCGCCGTCCTTAAAGCCATCCGGACGCGGGCGGAAATCTTTAGCGCGGAAGCGGCTGCGGTGGATTTGGCGATGCTGCCGTACCGCGCAGGCTTTTTCCTGACCATCCCCTGCGATAACCCCGAGGCTGTTTGCCAAGCGCTGGCGGCCAAGCAAATTTATCTGGTGCCGCTGGCCAAAGGCATCCGCATTTCGGTATGCGCCATTCCCGTGCGCAAGATGACCGGCCTTGCCGCTAAGGTGAAGCAGGCCATTGATCAGGTGAACGGTAGTATATCCTAGAACGCCGGAATACCGCCGTTAACCTTAAGAAACAGGGCTGCGAGAGAGTTTCAGACTATTAACAAAACCCGCTTATCTGTCTTTGACATAAGCGGGTTTTGTCTGCAGATTAATCCTGCGGTGAATAGCCGCAGGATTAATCCATAAAGGCAGGGGTGAAGACTAGGGCAGGGAAATGGCACCTTACCGGCGAAAGAAAAGGATGCAAGGAGGATGCATATGCCGATCACTGCTCAGACTGACAGCAGCACAGCCTGCACCCAAGTACCCAAAGTAACATTCTTCACAGGCGTCAAAGCGGGCGTCCCCATAGCGGTGGGTTATGCGCCGATCGCGATGGCCTTTGGGTTACTGGCTAAATCTTCCGGAGTGCCGAACGAAGTCAGTATACTCATGTCCCTGGTTGTTTTCGCGGGCGCCAGCCAGTTTGTAGGCGTAAATCTGCTGGTGCTGGGAACGGCCTGCTGGGAAATTGTCCTGGCGACATTTATCTTGAACTTGCGTCACTTCCTAATGTCCGCAGCGCTGTCGCAGCGCGTTGAGCGGAGCATAACCAAACCCTGGCTGGCGGCGATTTCCTTTGGGATTACAGACGAAACATTTACCGTGGCTTCACTGCGCCCGGAGGAGCGTCTTTCCAAGGAGTTCTTGCTCGGACTAAATCTGACGGCTTTTGCTGCCTGGAATATCGGCACTTGGATCGGGTTATTCCTGGCGCAGGGATTGCCGGAAGCAGTGAAAGCAAGTATGGGGATCGCCTTATATGCGATGTTTGTCGGACTTTTAATCCCTTCGGTCAAAAAGTCCCGTCCGGCGCTCGTCATAGCCTTGGTTACCATGCTTGCGCACGGAATTATGCGCGTTCTGCCGGTTACCGCAGAGTTATCGACCGGGTGGAGCATTATCCTGGCGACGGTTGGCGGCGCGCTGGCCGGAGCAATTGTTTACGGTGAGGAGGGAGGTGGCGGCTGATGGAAATGATTTTACTGGTTTTGGCTATGGGAGCGGTGACGTATTTGCCGCGCATGGCGCCGCTTACCTTGATGCAGAATGCCGTGATGCCGCAACTAATTCGCAGTTTCTTCCGGTTTATTCCTTACGCGGCGCTGGGGGCGCTTATTTTCCCGGGTATTTTGACATCAGCCGGTCCGGAACGCATGCCGGCGGCTGGTATTGGCGCGCTCCTGGCCGTAGGCGTCGCGCTCGTGAGCGAGAATGTTATGCTCGTGGTAGCTGCCGGCATTGCCGGCGTATTTGCCGCAAATTTGCTGCTTTACTAAATTTTTGGGGGGGAGATAGATGCAATTTTGCTTTCATGTTCCGACACGTATTTATTTTGGTGATGGCTGCGTCAGGCAGCATATGGACGAGTTTTCCCGCTGGGGGAAGCGGGCATTCATTGTTACCGGGCGCAACTCGGCAAAAGCCAGCGGCGCGCTGGCAGATGTCGTAGCCGTACTTGATAAGCAAGGCATAGATTGGGAGATATTTGACCGTATTGCCGAAAACCCGTCAATAGAAGCCGTCGAAACAGCCGGAGTAGCAGCCCGAGAGTTTGTGCCAACCATGCTTGTAGCGATAGGCGGCGGCTCGCCTCTCGACGCTGCGAAAGCAATAGCGGCGCTGGCAGTGAACAATATTAGCGCGGACAAGCTGTTTGACGGCGGGTTTACAGCCTCCCCGCTGCCTGTTCTGGCCGTGCCGATAACTGCCGGTACGGGGAGCGAGGTCACGCCTTATTCGATTTTGACAGATGCCAGCCGTAAAACCAAGCGTAGCTTTGCCGATCCGCGCATTTTTCCTAAGGCCGCCTTTTTGGATGCAAGATATACTCAGACCCAGACACGGGAGGTAACTGTCAACACTGCCATTGACGCCCTCTCACATGCTGTCGAAGGGTACTTATCAAAACGTGCAACGCCTATCAGCGATTGTTTGGCGGTAGAAGCAATGCGCCGCTTTGCTGGAGTGAAGGAGACGCTGCTCACAGGAAGTTTTAGCCTGAGCGACCGTGAAGAGTTGTTATATTCTTCGCTGCTAAGCGGGGTTGTGCTGGCGCAAACGGGAACTACCGCCGTGCATGCTCTTGGCTATTCTTTAACTTATTTCCGGAATGTTCCCCACGGCCGGGCTAACGGACTGCTGCTTGCAGAATGTCTGCGGTTTGCAAAAGCCGCCGCGAGCGAAAAGGTGAGCGTCATTCTTCGCGCGGTCGGCGTGGATACGGTGGAGGGCTTAAAGGACTTAATGCAAAGATTGCTGGCGAGCGATGAAACCTATAGCGATGCCGAACTGCGGGAGTTTGCCGCGCTGGCCATGCAGACAAAAAATATCGCCAACACGCCCGGAGACCCTACGGCTGGCGATTTGTACCATATTCTCCGTGCTTCGCTGCGCGTAGTGCAGTCAGAGTAAGCGCCGGATTTAGGTTTATTTTTCTTTGCGTACATAGCCGGTAAATATTGCTTGCAGCTTGGCCGGGTCTTCCGAAAAGACGAGGTAGAGATGAAGAGGAATAGTTGCGGCGAAATACACGGCAGTCAGATATTTGACCCACTTAATGCCTGTCGGACCGCCAGACAACTTGGTGACGAATGCGGCCTGCTGGGGAAAGTAGGCGGCCAAGCCGGCTGTTCCGCCTATAATCAGCACCAGCGCCCAGGAACAGAATATCAGGCGCTGACCGGGATTATACTTGCCGAAGTTGGGATGCGGCTCGCTCAGAAAGAGGAAATACTTGAGAAAGCTGGGCATATCCTTGATGTCCCGCCAGCGCAGCAGAATGTCGTTGTACGTTTTGGTAATAACGTAGAAAGCAATGTGCGATACCAGATTGGCCAAAGCAATAAAACCGAAAATAAAGTGAACTTTCCTTACCATACTCATCTTCACCGCGAGCCAGGAAAACGGCTGGCTTAGGTGAAAGCCGGTAATTGTCAGGATTACTGCACTAATGGCCATTACCCAGTGATTGATGCGGATGGAAAGGGGCTGATGCAGTTCCTTCACTTTTCTTCGCTCCTAAATCAAGCATATGCACCGCACAAGAAAAACAGGGGTCATAACTGTGAACAATGCGCGCCACTTCGATGGCGCTGTCCGGGTTTTGGACAGGCGTGCCAATCAAGGCATGTTCAACCGGGCCGCGTAAGCCCTTATCGTCGCGGGGAGAGAAATTCCAGGCCGTCGGCGTAATAATCTCGTAATGGGCGATGTGATAGTCATTGATTTCCACCCAATGACCAAGCGGTCCGCGCATAGCGTCCGTGAAGCCGCTACCCTTGCCGGCAATCGGCGGCGTGTAAGGAGACAGCGACGGCTGACCCGGGATCAGCCGAGCCAGCCAATCCAGCATATACTCACATACCAGCTTGAGCTCCAGCGCTCTGGCCACTATGCGATCCATGGCGGAAACGCCGCGCCGGTAGTGCCCGTTAATCCACATCCGGGCCAGCGGGCCTCCCTCAAAAGGCATGCCTTCGTAGCGTGGCGCCTTGACATAGGTATAGCCGGCCGCCTTTTCCGGATCGAGTTCAGCCTCTCCTGCCAAGGGGCGAAAGGTGTGCGGGCCGTCCTTATACCAGGCATGCGTAACACTCTCGGTAATTTGCGCGGTATCAACAGGCAGCACTGGGCCCAGCTTGATCACGCGGCCGGGTTTTAACGCCCGCTCGTCTGGTTTCGCGGTGGGAAATAAACCGTAGGAGAGAAAGTTGCCATAGCCGACCCCCATTTGATAATATTCGCGATAAGTGTCGGCAATCAGCTGGATATCTGGGATCAGCGTTTTTTCCACATATCCTCTGATTTCACGGACAATCGACGCGCTGGCGCTGACCCGTTCGGCAGTAACCGGGGTCGTGGTGCCGGTTGGGAGAATGGTCTGCACATGCGGCGACTTGGCGCCCCAGATGGCGGCAATCTCGTGTGCCCGGGCCGCAATATCCGCTCCCAGAAACATATCGGCAACCAGCTTGTCATTTTGCTGTTTGCCAAAACGGTAGTCGCCGGGCTCAACGGGTGCGAACGGAGATTGATCCGGGCCTTTCACATAGTCAAAGGCAGTCAACAGGCAAATATGCCGCAGATGATTTTGCATAAGATCCGCACCGAGAATAATGTTGGTGATCAATTCGCCGTTCGCCGTCGCCGCCAGTTTATAGGCGTCCCGCAAGGCATAGGCGGCGGCAACGCCATGAGCCGTTGAACAGATACCGCAGATACGCTGGGTAATCATACTGGCATCCCGCGGGTCCCGGTTCTTAAGCATTTTTTCAAACCCGCGGAACAGGTGGCCGCCGACCCAGGCATCGGTTACTTTTCCTGCTTCGACCTGAATATCTACCTGCAGCGGCTCATGCAGCCGCGTTATGGGAAAGATGGTTTTGCGCATGGGGGTCCCTCTCCGTCTTTATCTCGTGTTTCGCTTAAAGATATAATCAGCCAGCTTGCGCCAAAACCGGCGCTTCTTTAATTTTTGCCGTACCTTGGCCATATTTTCGGCCTGGTTGAGCAATATTTCTTCTTTATGCATTAATTCATTGAATGTATTTTGGATTTGGCGGGGCGTTTCCGGCGGGATGACTTCACCCAGCACTGTACCCTGGACATGGTGTTTATGGAAACGGCGCGACACTATGTTGGCCACCAGGTGAGTCGTGATTCCGGCGGCCGTGGCGCCGCCGGCGGCTAACGCCACCTGTTCGGCGCGGATCTTCACCAGGGGTGTGTGGAGATCAGGCAGATGCTTGAAAAATGGCATCATGCCGTCAGGAAAGTTAGGACTGGCGCAGCCAATGCAGGGGGTTGAGTTTTCCACCGGCCAGCTCTGATAACCAT
This sequence comes from Negativicutes bacterium, assembly GCA_026417995.1. Lineage (GTDB taxonomy): Bacteria > Bacillota > Negativicutes > Sporomusales > JAOACF01 > JAOACF01. Next base: position 499 of record JAOACF010000137.1, on the reverse strand, counting down.
TCCACTGCCGTACCGGACAATCGGCGTAAGTCACCGGCCCTTTGCAGCCGACTTTGTATAAACAGCCGTCTTCACCCGGGAAGCTGGCGAATTTCCCGTCTTCAAACTGCTGCCGCCGGTGGCATAATTCATGAATGGTTTTGCCGAAAAACATTTTCGGCCGGTTATAGGCATCGAGCTCCGGCATGCCATACAGCATCAGATGAGAAAAAGTGCCTATCATCCAATCCGGATGAGCCGGGCATCCGGGTATATTGATAATTGTTTTATCTTTAATCACGGCTGTTACCGGTTTAGCGCCGCCGGGATTGGGGTGCATGGCGTGCGGCCCGCCGAAACAGGCGCAATCGCCCACACTGATGATGTATTTGGCTTTGGGGGCAATCGCTGTAAGCGCCTCTAGACCGGTAACGCGTTTGCCATCCTTGGCGTAGACATAGTTGACTTTTCCGTCGTAGGCGGTCATGACCGCGCCTTCNACTACCAGATAGTATTCGCC
>JAOACF010000136.1 GCA_026417995.1 Negativicutes bacterium | reverse complement strand
CTTACCGCACCGTTCCACCCTTGCCGTCCTCTGACGGCGGTCTGCATTTCTGTGGCACTTTCCCTGAGGTCGCCCTCGCTGGACGTTATCCAGCACCCTGCCCTGCGGAGCTCGGACTTTCCTCGGATGCCAAAAGCATCCGCGGCCATCTTTCGTACTCACAGCGTTGGTATTGAATATATAAAATATCACAGCCTGTTTGCGGCGTCAACAGGTATTACTTGCTTGCCGACGCAAGCTGCTCACGAATGGCCTTCACCTTGGCCGGAATATCTTCAGCGCCGACGATATCGGTCACCAACGCGATAGTACGCGCCCCGCGCCGCCGAACTTCAGCAATATTATGTTCTTTAATGCCGCCGATTGCCACAAAGGGAAGCGGGATATTTTGCGCAACATAATCAAGATAGTCAAACCCTACCGGAGCGCACACATCCACCTTAGTTTGGGTGGAAAAAATCGGCCCTACGCCAATATAGTCTGCCCCTGCTTTCAAAGCGTTCTGCGCCTGCTGCGGCGAATGTGTCGACAACCCAATGATCATTTTTTTGCCCACCAAAGAGCGTACAACCGCAAACGGAAGATCGTCCTGGCCTATGTGCACGCCATCGGCCTTTACGGCTAATGCCAGATCGATATAATCATTAATAATAAAAACCGCCCCTGCCCGGGATGTCATATCCCGGAGCTTCAGGCATTCTTCATACATGGCCCGCGGCTTCTTATTTTTTTCGCGGTATTGAATAACCTTGATACCGGCAGCTAGCATCTGATCCACTACTTCTAAATTGGTACGCCCCAGCGAATACTCCTCAGCCGTCAGACCGTAAATATCTGCTTGTAAAAAGTTCTTCATCAGTTGTTGTCTCATAATTGTACTCCTTCTTTTCCCGCAAGCACATATGACAACACCAAGTCGGCTTGTTTGGCCGCGGCAATCTGCACACAGGGCGCGAGCGGCGGGCAGTCAGGTCCTATCGCTGATTTAAGATCGCCGACAATAAAGAAATTATCCCGTATGCGATGGATTTTTATGCGGTCGCTGTCGCCCCAGCCCGCCAGACCGGATGCCGCAACTAAAAACTTGCCGGTATTCAGGTATGTTTCAATAATCATTTTTTTGTACTCCGGCCGATCAAAAGCTTCCACCACTACGTCGCAATCGGCGAACAGGCCCGCTGCATTCTCTGCTTCAATCCGCGCTTCTATCGCCTCGATAATCGCATCGGGGTTAATTGCCAGCAAATTTTTTTTCAGCTCTGCAACTTTGGCACTGCCTACCTGCCCGAGAAAATAGAACTGCCGGTTTAAATTACTGTAATCAAGGACATCGAAATCAACGATGCGAATGTAACGAAAGCCCGTACGTATTAAGAGGTGTGCGCAATTCGAGCCTAGGCCGCCGCCACCGGCGATGCCGATCTTGGTCTTGCGGATACGCTCAAGCTGCTCAGGCTTTAAGTACCGTTCCAACGCCTGTTCAAATGCATTCATCAAACCACCCCGCTACAACGCTTGCCAGTCTTTGTATATAGGCTGATATCCTTGATTATACAGCATTCGAGCAATATCAGCCACACTACGCTCATCGGAAATTTGAAACTGCCCGACGGTTTCTCCCTGCGTATGGCCGCCGACCGAAGTTGACACGCCTGCTGACATTTTGGTTATGCCAAGCTTCACCATATGATCGCGCAAAACCGCGCTTTCGCGCGTTGAAAGTGTAATGCCGCTACGCGGCATAAACAGACGAAAAGCCAGAACATATTGCACCAAATCTTTGTCTGTCACCTGATATCGGGGCTGATACCCGCCTAAGTGCGGACGCATCCGGGGCGGGGAAATGCTTATTTCGACATCGGGATAGCGCCGCTGGAGATAGTCGGCATGAAGCCCGGTAAAGAAAGCATCGCGCCGCCATTCGCTCAACCCAAGCAGCGCTCCGACACTAACCGTTCGCAAACCCGCCTGGCAGCCGCGTTCCGGCGCATCAAGCCGAAAACGATAATTGCGCTTGGGACCGGCTGGGTGAAGCTCGGCATATGCGGTTTCATCGTATGTTTCTTGATAAATTGTCAGACCGTCCACGCCCGCCGACGCCAGTTCAACATACTCTTCCGTTTCAAGGGGATATACTTCAATACTGACAGAGGTAAAATATTGTTTCAGCACTTCAACGCAGTCACGGATATATGCAACCGGGGAATCCGTCCGGGATTCCCCGGTTAAAACCAGAATATGCTTGAGACCGGTTTGGGCGATGACCTTTGCCTCCGCCTCCACTTCCGCCAGCGAAAGCCTCTTTCTTGCCAGTCGGTTATGGACCTGAAAACCGCAGTATACGCATTGGTTAACGCAATAATTTGCCAGATACAGTGGCGTGAACAGCAACATCGTGCGGCCGAACTGCCGAATAGTAACCTGATGCGCTTTTTGGGCAATAGTTTCCAGATGCAGTGCGGCAGCCGGAGAAAGCAGCGTAAGATAATCCAGGTAATTCAGGCGGTCTTTTGCCAGCGCTGCGGCAACGTCTTTTTCGCCCACCCGCTCGAAAAAAGCCTCAAAGTCAAAGGTGCGCAACTTAGCGATTTCTGCGTAAAAACTCATCACCATCATCTCCCGAATTTATTCATCGCGTAAAAATCCGGTTAGCGGCGATGAAGCTTCGGCAAAACTACGGACGGCGCTAGGCCCGGCCAGATAAGCGGTGCGCCCGGCTGCAACAGCCATGCCGAAAGCGCGAGCCATGGCGACCGGATCATCGGCAGTAGCGACAGCCGTATTGACCAAAACCGCTGCTGCCCCCATTTCCATCGCCTCAGCAGCTTCCGACGGACGTCCTATACCGGCATCAACTATGATTGGCAAAGAGATTTCCTCAATCATAATCCGGATCAATTCCTTGGTCTTTAAGCCTCGATTGCTGCCGATCGGCGCGCCCAGCGGCATTACCGCTGCAGCCCCTGCCGAAGCCAGCCTTTTGGCAACCATCAGATCCGGACTCGTATACGGCAACACAACAAACCCTTCCGCTGCAAGCACTTCGGTCGCCTTAATTGTCTCAATGTTATCCGGCAACAAATAACGATTGTCAGATATAACCTCGATTTTGACCCAATTGCCACATCCTGCCGCCCGCGCCAAGCGCGCGATGCGAATAGCTTCTTCGGCATTGCGCGCTCCCGATGTATTGGGCATGAGTATACAATCCTTAGGTATATAAGATACAATGTTTTCTTCCTCAAAAGCAGTATCCACCCGGCGCAATGCTACTGTCACCACTTGAGCGCCGGAAGCGGCGACGACAGCGGGAATGACTTTGTTTGACGAATATTTGCCGGTTCCCAGAAATAAACGGCTGGTAAGCTCCTTGCCGCCCAGTCTCAATAAATCCTGCATTTTTTGCTCAGCCTCCCCCGACAAAAGTAACAATTTCCACTCTATCTCCCTGACGAAGAAGGCTGGTTGCCCAGGCGTCTCTCGTCAAAATAATGCCGTTATGCTCAATGATGATTGTATCCACATTGAATTTCTTTACAGCGACTAATTCGGCTACCGTCAATTCCGGCGGTACGTCCTGCTCTTTGCCGTTCATCCAGATTTGCACACGCCAACCTCCTTTTAAAATAATAAAGCACACCTGGACAGGTGCGCCAAACTTTCTTCCTACGCGGGCATTATCCCGATCAGGTTAAAGGGTCAGGTACTACCAGTCCTTTCTCAGCCCATAACATGAGCTCCCCTAATAAACAAATTATATATTTTTCTTTATTTTATCCCCAAATATAGGGAGCGTCAATAGCATTTCTTTAATATTTCCACCACTCAATCAATATACAGCATGCGCCCGCAATTGTCACAGTAGACGACGGCGGAAGCGGCAACCGCCAACTGGCTGGTGGGAATATTCATCCGGCAGCCGCCGCATACGCCGTTTGCCAATTTCGCAACAGGCTGGGACATTCTGGCGCGCAGTTTTTGATAGACCGCAAAAACAGCACCGTCAATACTGTGCGTAATTTCAGCCGCCCGGCTTTCCAGAGCAGCAATTTCGGCGTCAATCCGGGCTTGCAGCACGGAGGCCTCCTGCTGCTTTTTTTGATGCTCTCGTTTTTTACCGGACAATAGTTGCTCCATTTGGGCGATTTCGACAGACATTGCCTCACATTTTTCCATATCAGTTAATAGTTCGTCTTCCTGTTTGCTCACATCCCGCCGTAAAGCTTCATATTTTCCTTTCACTTGCTCAATTTCCTTGTTGTGGATCAGCGCTCCCCCGTACAATCTTTTTTCCAGTATAGCCGCCTGCGATGCCAATCCGCTCAAACTTTGCTCACGTGCAAGACAACATTGGAGCAATGCCTCATGCCGCTCCCTGGTAACGGCGGCGTTGCGGGTCAATTCCGTAATCTCCCACCAAAGCTTCCGAATTTCTTCACCGCTCAGACTGTCTTTTCGCTTGACGGCAGCCGCCTTGCGTTGTTCGATGCCCTGCAATTCCCATAGTAAGTGAAGCTGCTCTTTCATACCAGCCCTCCTAAAAATAAAATGACAGGTGAAAAGCACCTGCCTAAAAAACTGTAAAGATGTCTTTATCCTGATGATGAGCGAGAATACGCACGTCCCAATTGCCGGACTGCGCGCATTGCCGGAGATAAGCGGCGACAGCCTCTACGACCGGCTGCTCGGTGGCAAAATGGCCGGCGTCAATTATAGCCATTCCGGCTTGAGCCGCTTCCTGCGCTTCGTGATATCTAACGTCCCCGGTAATCAGTACGTCCGCGCCGGCCCGAACAGCTTCACGAATAAGTTCGGCGCCGCTGCCGCCGCACACGGCTACCCGGGCAACGTTGGCGCTAAGACCGCCGCACACGCGCACAAAGTCAGCCGCCAGCTTTGCTTTAACATGTAAAGCCAAGTCGCGTAATGTCATGGGTCTCCCAAGATTGCCAATCCTGCCCATACCGCCGCTTTCTACCTGATTTAAAACGGGATATAGGTCATAGGCGACTTCCTCGTACGGATGGGCGCTTTGCATTGCAGCCAGCACACGCCCTATTATGCTCTCCGGCAGAATGGTTTCCAGGCGGCATTCCGCCGCAAACTCAAGCTTTCCCTGTTCGCCCAGATAAGGTTTTGCGCCATCGAGCGGCAGGAAGGTCCCAATGCCGGAGGACTGAAACGTGCAGTGGCTATAATTGCCGATATGTCCGGCGCCGGCATTGGCAATAGCGTTTCTCACGACGTCCACGTGCGTCTCGGGGACAAAAACGACCAACTTCACCAGGCGTTCCCGGAAAGTCAGGCACAGCGGCTTCGTCTCTGACAGGCCGATTAACGCGGCCAGCGCGTCATTTACGCCACCCGCAGTTTTGTCAAGGTTGGTATGGGCAGCATATACGGCTATGCCGGCATTTAGAAGCGACGCAAGCAATTTCCCTTGCGCCTCGTCTGTGCGAAGCGACTTTAACTGCTTAAAAATTACCGGATGATGGCTAATAATTAAACCTGCGCCCTGCTCCCGGGCATACATTACCGCAGCCGCGCTTACATCCAGCGATACGATAACACATTCAACCTGCTGCTCCGGGCTGCCAACCAGCAGCCCGACATTATCCCATGGCTCCGCCAACTTGAGCGGCGCCCAGGCTTCGAGCATCTCAATTATTGTCCGACAGACAACAGGCATACGCGCTTTTCCTCCAATTGACTGAGCTTTTCAGTAAGATGTCGGTATTTACTGGTCTGCATGGCGTGTTTGCTGCGCTTCATCTCGTCTACAATTCTGGCATTCTGTGCAATCAATGTTTCAATATGCGCCAACAGCAAAGGCGGTTTCTCCTCCCACAAAACCGGTCCGATATCAAACAGGATATCTTCGAAAGCCGGGGATTTTCCCTGTTCCGCAGCGATGATTTCATATAGCCGTTCTTCATCATATACGAGCTTCTCCGCCACTATGCGCCAGCCATTGGTTACCAGCCACTTGCGCACTGCTGAAGCGGCGTTCATCGGCTGGAGAATAAAGCGGGATATCGCGGCAACGATGCTGGGACTTTGCGACATAACATCGACAATAGTCGCCCCACCCATACCGGCAATTACTACCGTCGCAACTTCTCCAGGCACTAACGGCTTTAAACCGTAACCCAAACGAAGCTCGATCTGGCTGCCCAAACCGTTACGGACGATTGCCTCCCGGGCTGCATGATACGGGCCATAACCTGTCTCTTATAC
>JAOACF010000135.1 GCA_026417995.1 Negativicutes bacterium | reverse complement strand
GCGCGGTGTACTGCAGCACTTGCCGCTGAAAGGGCGTATATCCCCGCCAGTCAATCGGCACGGCGAAGTCGACCGGAAACCCTTGCAGATATATATTAAGCTCACGCTTAAGTTCAATGGCCCGTTCGTCTGCTTCGCTTTCCACGGCGCCGACGCTATTTATGCCGGCCAGCGCCGCAGCGCGGTCATTGCCGAACCACCCTAGCTCCCACAGCCCCAGCGGCGTCCACACCGACCCCATATAGCCCCATTTGGTAGCTATGATCGTAAAGGTTTTATCATGCATAATGTTTTGCCCTCTAAAAATTGCTGTTGGCAGCCTTCCAGCTCTCTTCCCGGATCAGTTGCATGACCTCTTTCTTGAGATCGGTGAATACAGCGGACAGTTTGACCTCGTAGCTGCGCGGCCTTGACAGCGGCACGGCAATGCGCGCCTTAATGCGTCCCGGTCTTGCGGTCATAACGTAAATAGTATCTCCCAGGAAGATGGCTTCATCAATATCATGGGTTACAAATAAAATGGTTTTGTGCGTCTCTTCCCAAACATTGACCAGCAGTTCCTGCATAACGGCGCGCGTTTGCGCGTCAAGTGCGCCAAAAGGCTCATCCATGAGCAGCACCTGCGGGTCGTTGGCCAGCGCGCGGGCAATCGCCACCCGCTGCTTCATGCCGCCCGATAATTGATTGGGGTACGCTTTTTCAAAGCCTTTTAAGCCAATTTTTTCTAAATAATGACCCGCTATGTCCTGGCGCTCCGCTTTCGGCCGGCCGGCCACGTCCAGGCCAAACTCAATGTTTTGCTGCACGGTCAACCAGGGAAACAGCGTATAGGACTGAAACACCATGCCCCGGTCCTTGCCCGGGCCTTTAATCTCCCGCCCGTCAAGCAGCACTCGCCCGCTCGACGGTTCTTCCAGGCCGGCGATCACTTTCAAAATAGTAGACTTGCCGCAGCCGGACGGTCCGAGAATAGTAATAAATTCGTTGGCGGCGACTGCAAAGCCGGTATTCTCCAGTGCCGTAACCGTAGTGTTCTTGTCGCCGAATACTTTGGAAACATTCTCAACAATCAGTTTTGCCGTCATAATTATACTCCCCCCTTCCCAAGCCACGGAAAGAGCCGGGCGTACAGCCACTTAAAGAAGATATCAATGACAATGCCGATAATGCCGATCACAATAATGCCGACAATGATGTAGGACGTCTTGAGAAAGCGCTGCGACTGCATAATCATAAAGCCCAAGCCGGAACTGGCGGCCACGATTTCAGCCACTACCAGGTAAGTCCAGGCCCAGCCAAAGGTGATACGCAGCGTATCGACAATTCCCGGCAGGCTGGCCGGCAGGATAATCCGGCGGAAGACGCCCCAGCGGGATACCCCCAGCGTATACGCCGTATTAATTAGGTCAAGCGCGACATTTTTCGTTACATCCATCACCATCAGAGTGAGCTGAAAAAAAGTTCCGAAGAAAATAACGGCAATTTTCTCGCTCTCGCCGATGCCCAGCCACAAAATAAACAGCGGAATAAACGCGGACGCCGGCATATACCGGATAAAACCGAGCAGCGGCTCAAAAAAAGCTTCGCAAACCTTGAGACTGCCCATGAATATTCCCAGCGGCACGCCAATCGCGGCGGCCAGCAAAAATCCCGCGCAAACTCTGAATACGCTGGCCCATACGTCAGTCATGAGATTAAACTCCCTAAAGAGCAGCACGGCATCGGTAACGATAGCGTCGGGAGCAGGCAAAAACAGGGGCGGTACAAAGCCGCCATAGGTCAACGCCGCCCACGCCAGGAACAGTACGGCGAATGCTAAAATGCTGCATAGTCCGTAGAGGTGCGGTGGAATATCGGCTTTGGGTGCAAGGATTTTCACTTTCGGCAACATCGCCGTTTTCCTCCCTGAAATCAGTAATCATTATATCATAATCGCTCACAGGCAAAGTATTGGCGAAAAAGAGAGGGCGGCCCAAAGGCTATGCCCTGGAGCGCCCTCGCCGCTGCCTTTACTGTTATTTCTTAACCTTGCTGATGAAGCTGCTGTCGATATTCTTGCTCAAATCAGGCAATTGCTTTAAGACTTTTTGCTCGACATAGAATTGCGCCGCCTTTTTGGCTACCTCATAGATCGGTCCGGGTTTAGCCGCCGTACCGTAAAACTCCAGGTTGCCTTGCAGGTCATAGAATTTCATGGTGGGGAAATCGGCCGCTACGTCTTCCGGCTTCATCTTGAAAGCTTCCGCCATGATTTTGCTGGCTTCGGCCTGATTTTTCAGCAGATAGTCGGTTGCTTCGGCCATAGCTTCCACAATCTTTTGCACCTGCTCGGCATTAGCCTTTATGTAATCTTCCTTAAATACCAGTACATCAGCGATCAGGCCCGGGGTTTCTTTGCTGGTCGCCAAAACTGCGCCGGCGCCCGATTTTACCGCTTTGCTAAGATGCGGCTCCCAGGTTACGGCGGCGTCAACCTTGCCGGCCATGAATGCGGCCGCTGCTTCGCTGGCCTTCATATCCACCGTTTGAATGTCGCTTTCTTTCAAGCCGTTTTTCGCCAGCAGTTCGGTGAGCATGAAATGGGAAGACGACCCTTTATGATAAGCTACTTGCTTGCCCTTCAGGTCGGCGATGCTCTTAATGCCCGGCTTGGCCAGGAGGCCGTCAGCGCCGGCGGATGCGTCAAAGGCCCAGACAAATTTAAGCGGCAAATCAGCCACAGTCGAGACGGAAACGTCCAGCGATGCGGCCATTGCTTGAATCTTGCCTGCGGCCAGCGCCTGTTTGCGCTCGCCGACACTTTCAATGGACTGCAGCTCTACATCCAATCCTCTGGCTTTAAACATACCCTTGGCTTGGGCCACAAACAGAGCGCCATAGCCAGTCCAGGGGGTGTAAGCGATGATAATTTTTTGCGCTTTGGCCGGTTGCGGCTGAGCCTGTTGACCTGAGCCGCAGCCCGCCAGCAACGTGGTCAACATTACCGCGGCAAGCATAACCGCGATCAATTTTTTCGACATGGTTGCTCCTCCTTAAAGTTGGGATTATGATTTCCGTTACATTAATATTCAGTACCCGATGCATAATTTCCTGCTTTACTATAATAAAGCAGGAAATTTTTCTTAACATATTTCGCGCCACGCCGCAAGCAGCTGCAAGTTTTGTCGCTTATTACCCAGCGATATGCGCACATGGTTCGGCATATTCCAGGTTGTCCCCGGCCTTATAATTATACCTTTGCGCGCCAGGCCTTCAAAGATGCCGGCGCAGTTTTGCCTTAAATCGACAAAAAGGAAGTTGGCCTGGGAAGGATATACATGGTAACCAAGCGCTGTCAGCGCCCCGGTCAGCCGGTCCCGTTCCGCGGCATTGAGCGTCGCCACCCGCCGGATAAACTCCGTATCCCGCAGCGCCGCCAGCCCGGTTTCCTGGGCGATTACATTTACATTGAAAGGATTGCGCGCTTTATTGAAAAAACCGGTCAGCCGCTCATGGGCGATACCGTATCCCAGCCTGAGTCCGGCCAGGCCGTAAATCTTGGAAAAGGTGCGTACGGTAAACAGATTGGGAAATTCCGGCAAAAGCCCCACGCCGGACAGGTAGCCCGGATCGGTGACGAACTCGGCATAAGCCTCGTCCAGCACGACGACGATATGGGGAGGAACGGCCGCCAAAAAGCGCCTCAGCTCTGCCGGGTCAAGCATCAGCCCGGTCGGGTTATTCGGGTTGCACAAAAAAATCATCTTGGTTGCGGCGGTAATAGCTCCCGTCATCGCCGCCAAATCAATCGCCATATCCTGCCGCACAGGCAAACGCACTGGACGGGCCCCGGTCAACGTGACAGCCGCAGCGTATTGTCCAAAGGTGGGCAGCGGAATCACCGCCTCATCCCCTCTGCTTAAAAGCGACTGGGTAAGCAGGGTAATAATGTCGTCCCCGCCGTTGCCCACCACAATCTGCTCCGGCTGTACGCCAAACCTTCCGGCCAGTTCCTGCCGCAGCGCTTTGCTTTCCGGGTCATGATAAAGGTGCGCTTTGGCGGCTGCCGCCCGCATCGCCGCCAGCGCCCGGGGGGAAGGGCCGTAGGGGCTTTCGTTGAAGGATAGTTTTGTCACTGCCGCAACCCCCAGTATGGCCCTGATTTCGTCAATTGTTTTATCGGGAAGCTGCAGTTTCATAACGTGAAGATGCGCCAGCACGTCACGCGGTTCTACCTTGCACTCTTTATTCAAGCACATCACCCTTTCGCCTTTGACAAAAATGCCCTAGCTTCCAACCGCTCCGCGCGGTACATGGCGCAGCCGGCTCTACCAGAGGATTTGGGCAGTTACACCTTCCACATCTTCCGTGCCGGTCAGTATCATGGCGGCACGCAGTTCGGCCGCCATTTTGCCGATCACCATGCTGACGCCTGCGGCGCCGCCGCCGACTGCCCCAATCGCCACCGGGCGGCCGATCAACACGGCGTCAGCGCCCAATGCCAGCATTTTGAGCACGTCCGATCCGCTGCGCACTCCGCCGTCAACCAAAATGGTCAAGCGTCCTTTGACAATATCGGCAATCTCGGGCAGCACTTCCGCCGTGCCGGGAACGCCGTCAAGCGCCCGCCCGCCGTGGTTGGATACCACGATTGCATCCACACCCGCCTGGTAGCAGGCTTCCGCCTCGTCGGGCGTCATAATGCCCTTGACAATGAAAGGAATGCCTGTCGCTTTCTTGATCTGTTCCAGCTCGGCCTGCGTCTTGGGTCCGACGGGCTGGCCGGCATTCACCATGTTGACCAGCGCCGCTGCGTCAATATCAATGCCGAAAGCCGGAGCGCCAAGATCGGCCGCCCGTTTGGCCATTTCAATGATTTTATTGTTTTCGCGCGGCTTTATGATAGGGATGCCTGCCCCGCCTTCCTGTTCAATTGCTTTTAAGCCGGCGGCAAAAACCTCGGGCTTGGGGCCGTCGCCAGTCATCGCCACCGTTCCCGCCTGTCGGCAGCCGCTGACAACCGCAATATCATAGTCTTCTTCGGTGAGCGCACCGTTCATATTCATGGCAATGCCGCCGATCGCCGCGCCAATCACCGGCAGAGCCAGTTCCAATCCCAGGATACGGCAGGAGAGCTTGGGTTGGCTGACACCGTGCACGGTGCGCAGATTTAAACGATATGCGGCAAGCGCGTCAATATTGTGCCGGAAGGCCGAGCCTGTTCCCAACCCACCCATGCCGGGCACTTCACCGGCGCAGACAATGCCGTTGCAGACAGGACAAACGCGGCAAGCGCCGCGAAACTTTTCACGAGCATTCGCTTTAAGGGTATTCCAGTCCATCCAAAAACCTCCTAACACGATTTAGTTTACAACTTTTCTTTGCCGCCGCGGGAAATCCTGCCACCGCATAAAAAATAGGGGATTTGCCTATCTTAATACTAACGCGCATGAAGAACAGGAGGTTAAATGCAATGACAATGCTGGAAAAAGTAGCTGCCGGCACCAATACGCTCATGAACATGGTGTTTGACAAAGAACCCATCAACTTTATTGAATGCACCACACTATATACCACTGTCGCCCAGGGCCGCTTCAACCTGGCCACATTGGAGGTTATGTACAACCATGCAACCGATCCGGATCTGCGAGAAATGGTAAAGCGGGCCATAGATGAGCAGACCCGCCAAACGTTGGAAGACGCAGAAACGCTCATTAAGCGAGGCGGGGCGCAAGAGCCGCCGCAACATTTGAAGCGCCGCCAGCTTCACCCCCAGCCGCTCAACATCCCGGCTGACGCCAAATTTACCGACAGTGAGATTGTCGGGATGCTTGCCGTAATGGCAAAAACCACACAAATTGCCATTCTCGGCGCCATGCACCAGTGCTATCAGCCCGAGTTGGCCGTCATGTACCGCAAGCGACTGGAATTGGGATTAGACTACTCTTATCGTCTGATGCAGCTCATGCTGAATAAGGGCTGGCTGCCCTATATCGACAAAGTCACCCATTAACCGCTGAAAATCCCCTTCGCCTGATGACGAAGGGGATTTCAGTATTTGCTGGAACTATTGTTTTTCAAACTGATCTTTGCCGACGCCGCAGACGGGGCATACCCAATCTTCCGGGATATCTTCGAATTTAGTTCCCGGAGCAATGCCATGATCGGGGTCGCCCTGTGCCTCATCATAGACATAGCCGCATACTGTACAAACCCAAGTGGCCAAATGAATCGCTCCTTTGCTTATATTGGGATCGGTTTAATTATCCCAACATCTAGGCAGAAAATGCAAAACTCACCGTCCATGCGTAAACCCGACCGGTGCTGGCGCCAGCCAGAAGAACACCAGCAGCGTCCAGTCCACCCGAGAGAACTCCCGGCGCGGTTCGCGGCCTTCGGCCAAGATGAACACCACCGCTCCGGC
>JAOACF010000134.1 GCA_026417995.1 Negativicutes bacterium | reverse complement strand
CGCCGCCGGCGTGATCCTGATGCCCGTGACTTAAAATCAGGTAATCAAGCGATAATACCCCATAGTGCTTAAGGTATGGAACCACGACGCGCTCGCCAATATCAAATGTGCTGTCGCCTGGTGCGCCGCCCGTATCAATTAGCACTGACCGGCCATGCGGCGTCGTTACCAGGACCGCGTCTCCCTGACCGACGTCAATGAAGTGAACGGCAACAGGCCTCGGAGTAATGCAATACAGCACTCCCGCAGCCACCGCTATCAGCATAACTGCACCGGCCGTGCGCGGCCAGCGGCGAAAGATTTGAACCGGCGGGGGCATAAAGCGGGGAGTATAGCCATATACCCAGGCGACAAGCAGATAGTACAAGACACTCCCGGCCAGACTTACCGGGGGCAGATAGATACTGCTGCCGGGGAGGGCAGCGAGCGCTGCTGTAGCTGTCATAACTATACTGATGGACAATTCGCATAAAGCGAAAAGAGCTGATGCGGCTAAACCCCAGAACGAAACTAATATTGCACCGGCCAAACCGATTATCACAATTGCTTCCACGATAGGGACAATCAGAACATTGGCGGCAAACGCGCTAAGCGACAGAGAATTAAAATACCAGGCCAGCAGCGGCAGCACACTGAGTTGAGCGGCAAACGTCACCGCCAGACCGGCTGCTGCCAAGCCGTGCATGCCGGTCAATGAGGTCAACTTTTGCACAGTAGCCGGGTATAGAAAAACAAGCCCTGCCGTTGCGGCAAAGGAAAGCTGAAAACTAAGGTCATAAAGCAAGCCGGGGGTATGGATTAACATGGCCAAAGCCGATAGCGCCAGCGCTGCAGCAGCGTCCTTTCCCCGTCCCAGCAGCACAGCCAACAAGGCAACCAGTCCCATGACTGCCGATCTCACCACCGGCGGCGTAAATCCTGCCAGCATGCTATACAACACAATCGCTGCTGCGGCCATTAGTACAATAAAAGACCGGCGAAGCCTGGCTGCCCGCCCCAACCATAGAATTGCGCCGCCCACCAAGGCAATATGCGTGCCTGATACCGACAGGATATGAATTAATCCCGTAGCGGCAAAGTCTTTAACGACATTCTGCGGTATCCCCTCATACCCACCGAACAGCATACCAGTCAGGATGGCACTTTGCTCCGGCGTCATTGCAGCCAGCATCGCCTGTTTGACTTCCGTCCGCCAGTCCGCTAACTTTTCCGCCCAGAAAGCACCAGGTTTGTGCTCAACTATGGCCCAGTTTTCGGAAGAAATACTGGCGCGGGCAGTAATGCCTTTGCGCTTTTGCGCTGCCACATAGTCGTATGCCCCTGGATTTTGATAGGTATGGATAGCGGCAACAAGGCCGGTAAATACCACCCGGTCGCCATAGCGCGCGATAGCAAAGCGCTCATCCTGCCGGACCGTGGCAATCAGCTTGCCGGATGCAGGCCTGACTATCCCCCCGCTGTCCATAACCTGCCGAACATCCAGTATATATTTTACCCTGCGAAGGCCTTCGCCCAGCGGAACTGTCTCAGGAATAGCGTCGACGATTGCCACTGCCGATACCGTCTGCCCTGTATACCGGCTAATGTCAGACGGCGAAACAGCTTCCGTGTGCAAAAACCGAATGCTGCCGGCAACGACAAAAGCCGCCAGAATAAAAATCCAGGCCTTTTCCGGCAGCCGAAATATGCACCAGACTGCAACCGCCAGGGTAACCATCCCTGTGCCATACAGCATTAGCGCCGGCCAGTCATAAAGCCCGCCAAGCCAAATACCGCCTGCAAACGCCCCGGTAAGGGCAACAAGTGACAACTGTTTCATACAATATATATTCGCGGCATTACGCAAGCCTCCTGCACCGGGCAAATACGGCAAAAGCCGCGGCATCTGAATTCCCGCGGCTGACACTAGTTGGCTTTTAGTTGTGAAATTCTTCTTGACAGGACATCTTTTACTTTGTTTTCATTGAACGGTTTTAAAATAAAATCGTCCACGCCCAGCTTGACAATCTGCATTACGGTTTCTTTGGCATTAACGCTTGAGCAGACAATAATCGAGGCCTGTGGTCTGGTCTTTTTTATATGAGCAATGACATCAATACCGCTCGAATTCGGCATCACCAGATCAACGGTAATCAGGTCATAGCTGGTTTTATCGATTTGTTTCACCGCGTCAATCCCGTTTACGGCTTCATCAATATGAAAAATCCCTAGTTCACGCAATATGCTTGCGAGAATTCGCCGTGTAAAATCGGAATCGTCAACAATCAAAACTTTCATAAGACACCTTCCTGGCTGTATTGTATCTATGATATTCGATATAATTGCACAAATTCCTATAAGAACATCAACTTTATTAAATAATTTTTATTAGCTGTCCTCTTGTTTAAGCGCCTCAAGCAAACTGCCTAATCCTGCGAAGCAATAGTCGGGTTTGATAACGGATGCTGCCAGATCATCCTCCCTCGTCTCGCCGGACAGGACGAGTATAGAGCAAATACCCGCATTCTTGCCGGCAGCTATATCCGTATACAGCCTGTCGCCGATAATAGCGATCTCGGATGCGCAATAGTTTTTTTTGCGAAAAATCATATCAACAATCTCGCGGTTGGGCTTGCCAATGATTTTCGGGCTAATCCCTGTCGCCGCCTTGAATAGCTTAATCATGGCACCGCAATCGGGAATAAACCCGTCTTCAGTCGGGCAGTTGATATCAGGATGAGTGGCGATAAACGGCACTTTAGCCCGGATAAACCGGCTGGCTGTTTCCAGCTTGGCATAAGTAAGCGTGGTATCAAAGCCGAGCACTACAAAATCAGGGTGTGTATCTGTGAGCACAAAACCCGCTTGGCTAAATTCCCTTTCTAATTCCGGCGTACCAAGCAAAAAAACACGCGCGCCGGGCTTTATGGCATGAAGGTAGCAGGTCGTGGCTTCGCCTGAAGTCAATACATCGTCCGGCTTACACTCCAGCCCCATCCTGCCAAGTTTTTCCGCATAATAAGGAGCGGTTTTGGAAGAATTATTGGTCAAAAAAAGAAAATCCCGTCCTGTTGCCCGCAGATACTCGATAAATTCGAGAGAACCCGGCAGCAGTCTATTGCCAAGATAAAACGTCCCATCCATATCCAGCACATAGCATTTTAAGTCTTTAAGCGTTGTAACCACTTCGCCCTCCCGGAAAATGAGCCGCCTGAAACGGCGGCTCGCATAAAGTGTCATTGGAGATTAGATACTCGATAAGATATATTCGAGCGGAAATACTAAAATCCTTTGCCACTATTTAAAACCGGATGTTAAATACCTTTGCGCGGATCGAGTAGCTAGAAGTCGGGAGTAATTTCCCGACTTCTTTGCTCTCACAGAACCGTACGTACGGGCCTCGTATACGGCTCCTGATAAACCTCAGTTACTTTTCATAATAGTAATGCAAAACTCCGACTTGGTAGGTTGTTAAGTCTACCAGCCCCATTTCCTTAAACCATTTGTCTGGCAATGCTAAGTGGACTAACGGACTGAACGAGTTTCGCCAGGCAGTAACTGAGATTTTCTCAAACCGACCATGGTATCCTCGTCGCCTGAGTTCCTTGTACAACGCCTTCCAGGTTTTCCATTCCTTCATCTTCTTCATCCTTAACCGCCGACGCAGCCACTTCATTATTTCAGCGAGTATACCTTTACAGTTAGCTATGCGGTAATAGTTGATCCAGCCCCTGAGTACCGGGTTAAGCTCCATTACCATTTGCTCCACATTCTTGCCGTGATTTCGTGGTGTTAACCCCTTGATTTTGGCCTTGAAGGCTTTTATTTTATCCGGGTCAATTCCAACTACTTTCCGGTAAATCATAAATCCTAGATATCGGACGCCTTTACTTACGTGGGTGATGTGCGTCTTTTCTTTGTTCACGGTCAGTTTTAATTGACCTTCTAAGATTTCTGTGGCTATCTCCTGGTACTGTTTTGCTTCTTTTTCATTTCTTGCAAATACCAGAATATCGTCCGCATACCTTACTATGCGTATTCCTCGTTGTTTCATCTCCTGGTCAAAGGCATCCAGATAGATGTTGGCCAGCAGCGGCGATATCACTCCGCCTTGCGGACTGCCGATTTCGGCCGCCTCTATGCTGTTTTCTCGCATTACTCCTGCCGTGAGGAACTTTCTTATTAGTCGCAGTATGCTTCCATCGCTAACCTTCCGGTTTACTTGCTTTAGTATTAGCTCATGGTCTAGCCGGTCAAAGCATTTAGACAAATCCATATCAACTACGTATTCTAGTCCATAGCGGTTAAGAAAGCGTTCTGCTTTGGCTACCGCCTGTTGGCACGAGCGTTCAGGCCGGTAGCCATAGCTTGATGGGTGAAAATCCGGTTCAAAGATGGGTTCCAGAATAAGCCGTAGGCTTTCCTGTACAATACGGTCTCGCACGCTCGGTATTCCCAGCGGTCTGGTCTTGCCATTTGCTTTGGGTATTTCGACCCGCCGTACAGGTTCAGGCTTATACTGTCCGGTTTTGAGTTCATGATGAAGTTGGCTAATTTCTTCTTCCAGGTTAGCGGCAAAGGCGTACACGGTCTCTCCGTCTGCTCCGGGAGCTCCGTTGTTTGCTTTTACTGCTTGAAAGGCTTGCTTTAGCCGGTTCTTGTCCCAGACTTTGTCCATTAGACTGTACCATTTCTTCATCACTTTACCCCGTTTCGCTGTGCTTCTTCTGCTTGCCCATTACCGGTTGCGGTTTCTTCACGGTTGCCCGGACTTCTCTAGCTCATTGGCAATATATCTCCGGCATTGTCGCTACTCCGCAGAGCAGGCGGTCAGTCCAGTTAGTTCGTCACCACCGGGTCTGCCGTTCTTCAGCGCATTTCAGCCCTGATTATCTTCTCGTTCCGATGATTACTTACATTAGTCGCACAATTTGGTTTATCTTCGTCCCTTCGCAAGCATATGAGCTTTGGCCCTATATGCCCCAACACAACTTAGGTGCGTTGTCTCCTCAGTTTTACCCTCCAGGCCTGTTACCAGGTTTCATTGGCTGAGGATTATTCACTACTACGGACTCGTCTGCAACCCACCGTCACTTGATTTCGCCCTTGAGTTTCCTCTTGTTTTGAAACGACCTGTTAAAAAAGGATGGCGATGGGTCTTCCCCGGTTAAGATTGCTTGCCTGAATTTGAACGCATCCGTCCTAACCTCTCAGGTTGATCAGCTATCGGGCTTTCCCACTTTTTGCAAGGTTACCCTCCTGAGCGGCCAACATCGGTTCGCTTTCGCTATGTTCCAAATTCCCCCTGCGGCTTCCTTCAGACCCCACTGTTACCAGTGACGCCCTTGCCCTCGGGTTGTCTTCCCGCTGATTAGGCGACAGGGCTTCTTTCAGCCCATCGGCTCGGCAACCATGCCGGGCGAACAAAAGAGACGACGAGGGTTATCCCTCGTCGTCTCTTTTTATATCCCCTTAAAGCAAGGCTTTCTCTTTTCTACGAAGGCCGTCATTCCTTCGGTTTGATCTTCGGTAGTGAAGCACATGCCAAACAACTCAGCTTCATAGGCGTACGCCTGTTCTGATTCCATCTCTACTCCTCGGTTGATAGCCAGTTTGGCATAACTTACAGCCACAGGTGCTTTGGCAGCAATTTCCCCAGCCAGTGTCTTGGCAGCGGTAAGCAGCTCTTCCGGAGCTACAACCTTATCGACCAATCCGATAGTTTTTGCTTCCTGCGCGTCGATGATATCGCCTGTAAAAGTCAGCAGCTTGGCTTGGCCTTTACCAACCAATCGTGGTAGCCGCTGCGTGCCGGCAAATCCGGGAGTAATGCCAAGGTTAACTTCGGGCTGACCAAACTTAGCCTTCTCGGATGCCAGTCGGATGTCGCAGGCCATTGCCAGTTCGCAACCGCCGCCAAGTGCAAATCCGTTAATCGCGGCGATGACTGGACGGGAGAAGTTCTCAATGCGGGAGAAGACCTTCTGTCCCAGTCTGGCCCAATCTCTGGCCGTTAAAGCTTTCATATTAACCATTTCGGTAATATCCGCGCCGGCGACAAAAGCCTTATCGCCGTTGCCGGTGATAATAACGGCTCTTACCGATGCGTCTTCTTCTAATGTTTCAAAGAATTTATCCAGTTCTTGCATGGTCGCTAGGTTAAGAGCATTCAGCTCTTTTGGGCGATTAATGCTAACGACCACAATGGCACCGTCTTTCTCTACGATAAGGTTGTTAAATGATTCCATATTATCCCCACCTATCGATAGTTGTAGAAGCCACGTCCGGATTTGCGTCCCAGCCAGCCTGCGTCAACATATTTGCGCAGCAAGGGGCAGGGTCTGTATTTAGAGTCGCCGTAGCCTTTATACAACACCTCCATAACATACAGTATGGTATCCAGGCCGATCAAGTCGGCAAGCGCCAAGGGACCCATCGGGTGATTGAAGCCTAGTTTTGCCACATTATCAATATCTTCTACAC
>JAOACF010000133.1 GCA_026417995.1 Negativicutes bacterium | reverse complement strand
GTATCAGCCGGAGATTTCGCAAGGGTATCTGCAAGCGCTGTGGGAGTATCAAAGCATTATTTGTGAACTTACCGGCCTGGAAGTAGCCAATGCCTCCCTATATGACGGCGGCACCGCACTGGCGGAGGCCATGATGATGGCTTGTGGCGCGGCGGGCCGAAACGAGGTTGTTGTTGCCAAAACAGTGCACCCCCACTACCGGTCTATCCTGGATACATATGCGATTGACCGTGGTTACCGCATTGTCGAAAGCGGCTTTGCCGATGGCGTTACCGACTTTGGCCGGTTGGAGCAAGCCGTAAGGCAATCTACGGCTGCGATTATTATTCAGTCGCCTAACTTCTTTGGCTGTGTAGAAGATATCAAACAACTGGCTGACCTCGCCCATGCCCAAGGCGCCTATCTCATTGTAGCCACCGATCCCATTTCCTTAGGCGTCTTGGAAGCGCCAGGCCTGCTGGGAGCCGATATCGTGGTTGGTGAAGGGCAAGGCATGGGTATCCCCATGTCGTATGGCGGCCCGTACCTAGGTTTCTTTGCCGCTACCGAAAAGCTGATGCGCAGGATGCCGGGCCGCATTGTCGGCCAGACTACCGATTTTGAAGGCAACCGGGGTTTTGTACTTACCCTGCAGGCTCGCGAGCAGCATATCCGGCGGGAAAAAGCCAACTCCAACATTTGTTCGAATGAGGCGCTGTGCGCTTTGATGGCGGCTGTTTACGTGAGCGCGGTGGGCAAGGAAGGATTTCGGGAGATTGCTCAGTTGTGCCTGCAAAAATCGCATTACGCATATAACCGGCTTGTTGGCCAGGGTGGCTGCCAACCGGTATTTGGCGCCCCTTTCTTTAAAGAGTTTGTTGTCCGTATTGACAAATCTGTCGCCGCAATTAATAAGGCGCTGCTGGCCGAGAAGATCATCGGCGGACTGGATCTTGGCAGATACTATCCCGAGTTGTCCGGCTGCATGCTGCTATGCGTAACGGAAAAACGGACCAAAGCTGATATCGACAGACTGGTAGGCAGAATGGGGGCGCTGTTATGAGAAAAAGCAAAGCGTTGGTTTTTGAAATGGGGCAGCCCGGCCGCCGGGCTTTGGATTTGCCGGAATGCGACGTGCCTGCCCAGGATGCGGCTGCACTGATACCGGAGAAATATCTGCGCCGGTCGCCGGCTGCTTTGCCGGAGATCAGTCAACTGGAACTGATGCGCCACTACACCGGCCTGTCGCAGCGGAACTTTGGTGTGGACTCCGGTTTTTATCCGCTCGGCTCCTGCACTATGAAATACAATCCTAAAATTAATGAAGAAGCCTGCCGGTATGCCGGCTTTGCCATGCTGCATCCGCTGCAGGATCCCGATACGGTTCAGGGCGCACTGGAACTCTTATATAATATGGAACAATACCTCGCCGAGATAGCCGGCATGGATGCGGTCAGCATGCAGCCGGTTGCCGGCGCTCATGGGGAACTGACCGGCATAAAAGTGATCCAGGCGTACCATCGCCATCGCGGCGAAGCGCGGAATAAAGTGATTGTGCCTGACTCGGCTCATGGCACCAATCCGGCCACAGCCGGCGTCAGTGGCTTGGAAACGGTGGAAATTAAGTCGTACGCGGACGGTTCGATCAATCTGGACGCCCTGCGGGCGGTCGTGGGGCCGGATACCGCGGCGCTCATGCTGACCAACCCCAGTACATTAGGTTTATTTGAGAAAAATATTGAAGCTATCGCCGAAATTGTTCACGATGCAGGCGGCCTCCTTTATTACGACGGCGCCAATGCCAATGCCATCATGGGTATCGTTCGTCCCGGCGATATGGGATTTGACGTGGTTCATTTCAATCTGCACAAAACGTTCAGTACGCCGCATGGCGGCGGCGGACCCGGGTCCGGACCGATCGGCGTGAAGAAAGCGCTCGCGCCGTTCCTGCCGGCGCCGCTGGTTACTTTTGACGGCGAAAAATATGCGCTTGATTTTGACCGACCGTTGTCTATTGGCAAAGTTCATTCTTTTTACGGCAATTTCGGCGTTATTGTGCGCGCTTATGCCTACATTAGGGCTATGGGGCCGGACGGGCTGCGCCAAGCGAGCGAGGATGCCGTTCTCAATGCGAACTATTGCCTGGCGCGCCTTAAGGAAAAATACCATTCCCCCTTCGAGCGGTTCTGCATGCATGAGTGCGTTCTGACTTCCAAGAAGCAAAAACCGCATGGCGTCAGAACGCTGGACATCGCCAAACGGTTGTTGGATCATGGCTATCATCCGCCGACAATCTACTTTCCGCTGATTGTGGAAGAAGCGTTGATGATTGAACCGACCGAAACAGAAAGCAAAGAGACGCTGGACGGATTTATCGCGACGATGCTTACAATTGCGAAAGAGGCGGAGGAACAGCCGGAAATGGTCAAAAGCGCACCCCATTCCACCGTGGTAGGCCGGTTGGATGAAGCGACAGCCGCGCGCAAACCGGTGGTAAGATGGAAAAAGTCATAGAATTCATTTACCCGGTAAAAACCCAAGCCATCAGCATAACCGGTTCGGAATGCAACCTTGATTGCGCTCATTGCGGCGGCAATTACCTAAAACATATGAAGCCGTTGTCCGTATTGACTGAAGGCAGCGGCGCAGGGACGAACAGCTTTTTGATTAGCGGCGGCTGTACGGTGGAAGGCAAGGTCCCTGTTGCCGGTCAGTTTGATACGCTACGCAAGTTCAAGCAGGGCAGGCGCTATAACCTGCATGTGGGATTAGTGGATGAAGCTGAGATCGGAATGATTGCCGCGATCGCCGATAAAGTGTCGTTTGACTTTGTCGGCGATAATGACACCATTAGCGCGGTTTTTGGCTTAAACCGCACGGTCGAAAACTATGCGGCTTGCTACCAAAAGCTGCGTGAGCGCTGCCGGGTCGTGCCCCATATCTGCATCGGCCTGTTTGGCGGCGAAATCAGGGGCGAGTATCGGGCGATGGAAATGTTGCAGCAGCTGGGTACTGATCAGTTGACTTTCATTATTTTTACGCCGACAAGGGGA
Source organism: Negativicutes bacterium (assembly GCA_026417995.1). Classification (GTDB taxonomy): domain Bacteria; phylum Bacillota; class Negativicutes; order Sporomusales; family JAOACF01; genus JAOACF01. The sequence goes on along the minus strand of JAOACF010000133.1, from coordinate 3,431 downwards.
ACGCGGTATGCCGACAGGCAGCCGCCTTCCCTGCCTTTGGTTGCTGAACTATTAACCGAAGCCAGGCGGATGTTTCCGCTAACGCCTGTCAATCTCGGCTGTATGCGCCCCGGCGGCCGCTATCGCAGCGAGATTGACCAACTGGCCGTGCGGCTGGGGCTTAATGCTATTGTCAATCCTGCTCCGGTCGCGGTTCGCCTTGCGGAAGAACTGGGGCTTACAATCAGGCGCAGAGAGGAGTGCTGCTCCTTATGAGCCTATGGAAGCTTTCCGCAGGAACCGCCAGCGTTCTTGGTTTGCGGCGGGTAGTCTGCGATGCGCCGCCTACAACCGCCTATGTTATGCTGGGGGAAAAATGCCGCCACAACTGCAGCTTTTGCGCTCAAGCCCGCGATAGCCAGGCCAAAACCAGCCTGCTCTCACGGGTCACCTGGCCGGAAGCAGCTGCGGGGCGAGCCGTTGCCGGTATCGCGTCAGCACATGCGGCAGGAAAGATAAAGCGCGTCTGTCTGCAGGTGGTGAACAGTGAAAACAGTTGGCAGGAGACGCTGCAGTCGCTCGCTGCGCTGCAGGCGGATGCTTTGGTACCGGTATGTGTGTCCGGCAATGTCACCGCGGTTTCTGACGCCGAAATCCTGATTGCCGCAGGCGCTGACCGCGTCAGCATTGCCCTTGACGCCGCTACTCCCGCCGTACATAAGCGGGCGAAAGGCGGCAGTTGGGAATGGCGATGGCGTCTTCTTTGCGATTGTGCAGCGGCGCTGCCTGGGCGCATAGCCACGCATTTGATTGTAGGTCTGGGTGAAAGTGAAGAAGAAATGGTCGGTATTTTGGCTGACTGTATCGAGCGCGGCATTACGGTGGGGCTATTTGCCTTTACCCCTATCAGGGGAACGGCTTGGGCGGACTATCCGCCTCCGCCGCTTGGCCAATACCGGCGCGTGCAGATTGCCCATTATCTGCTGCGTCAGGGTTATAGCCGCAATGATATTATTTTTAATGAAGGAAGAATTACTGCCTTGCGCATGGCGGACTGGCAAACGCTGCTGGCAGACGGCAGGGCTTTTGAAACGAGCGGTTGTCCGGACTGCAACCGTCCGTATTATAACGAGCGTCCAGGGGGAGTTCTGTATAACTATCCCCGGCCGTTGGCTGACGAGGAAATTAAGCGGGCGATTGCCGCAAGCGGGCTGACTGCGGGAGGCGATAGTCTATGAAGTGGCGACTCATCAATACCGGATTAGCCGGTGCGGCGACCAATATGGCGATTGACGAAGCCATTCTAGTCGCTTACAGCGAAGGGAAAGTGCCGCCGACTTTGCGGGTTTACGGCTGGCGGCCGGCAGCTATCAGCATTGGATACTTTCAACGCATCCAAGCAGAGATTGATCTGGCGGAATGCCAAAGGCGCGGCGTGGACGTGGTTCGGCGTCTTACCGGCGGGCGGGCGGTGCTGCATGACGCGGAATTGACCTACAGCATTGTCGTTGGTGCCGATGATCCGTCAATTCCGCCGACAATTACCGCATCCTACCGTCATTTCAGTACCGGCTTGCTGGCTGGCCTGGCCCGGCTGGGGATAAAGGCGCAGCTGAGCATGCCGCGGGCGGCTTACGGGCAAATAGAGAAAAAGCGTAGCCGCAGTTCGGCAGCTTGTTTTGACAGCCCGTCTCACTATGAGATTGTTTATGAAGGACGCAAGCTTGCCGGCAGCGCGCAGGTGCGCAAAAACGGCGTTATTTTGCAGCATGGCTCGATACTGCTGCGTTTTGACGCAGAAAATATGGCAGCCTTACTGCGCTATCCGTCGCCTGAAATGCGGCAGACTATGACTGAGATGCTGGCGCACCGGGTGATCTCACTAGAGCAAATTCTTGGCCGCCCGGTAAACTGGCGGGAAACGGCTGACGCAATCAGCGGCGTTTTTGGCGAGGCTTTGGGGGTCGGGCTGGAAGCAGGGGAACTAACTGCCGAAGAGACGGACGCCGCCCATAGGCTGGCCGCCGGGAAATACGGCGATGACAGTTGGAATCTACTGCGCTAACGCCGAATACAATGGAGGGTAAAATCAATGAGTTATGACGTTGCCATAATTGGCGGCGGCCCTGGCGGTTATGTCGCCGCCATCCGCGCCGCCCAACTGGGCGCCAAAGTGCTTTTAGTTGAGAAGGACAAGCTTGGCGGAGTGTGCCTCAATCGAGGCTGCATACCCACGAAAACCCTGCTCAACAGCGCGGATAAATGGCAGGAATTAAAACGCATTGCCGAATATGGGCTGTGCGCCGAGAATATCGGCTTCGACTTCGCGGCTGTCATGGCCCGTAAAGACCGGGTTGTTGCCCAATTACAAGGCGGTATTGTGCAGTTGGTTAAGAGCAACGCCATTGAAACCCTTGCGGGAACAGCAACCCTGCTGGCGCCTAACCGGCTCCGGATCGAACATGAAGGCGGCTGTAGCGAATACGAGGCGCGTAAAATTATCATTGCCTCCGGGTCCGCTCCGGCGGCTCTGCCCGTCCCGGGCGGCGATCTGCCTGCGGTTATTACCAGCGATGAACTGCTTAAGATTGAGGCGGTGCCGCGCAGCATGGTAGTGGTCGGCGCCGGCGCGGTGGGCATTGAATTTGCCGCTGTGTTCCAAGCTTTTGGCTGTCAGGTTACGGTTGTGGAAATGATGCCCGCCATACTGCCCAGCATTGACGGTGATTTGGTCAAACGCATGGCACTGATTTTACGCAAGCAGGGGATAAAATTTTTTACCGGGAGCAAGGTCGCGGCCGTCAGGCCAGGGGCAGACGGCGTGATCGTAGAGGTTGACACCGGCAAAGGTATGCAGCAAGTACCGGCGGAAAAGGTGCTGGCTGCCGCCGGAAGGTGCGCTAATGTTGAAGGGCTGGGCCTTGAAGCAATCGGCGTGGATTTTACCCGCAAGGGAATTAAGGTTAATGCTTTCATGGAGACCAATGTAAAAGGGATTTACGCCATCGGCGATATTACCGGCGAGTATATGTGGGCGCATGCCGCCTCGGCGGAGGGCATGGCCGCAGCGGAAAACGCGCTTGGCGGCAATACGATGATGGACTACAGCGCTGTGCCGGGCTGCATTTATACAACGCCGGAAATTGCTGCGGTCGGCTTAACCGAGCAGGCGGCGCAGGTAGCCGGCAAGGCGGTGCGTGTCAGCAGGTTCAATTTTGCAGCTAACGGCAAAGCAGTATCAATGGGTGAAGCAGAAGGCCTGGTCAAAATCGTGACGGATGATGCGGGTAAAGTGTTAGGTATGCATATACTTGGGCCGCATGCCAGCGATCTTATTATGGAGGGGGTAATTGCCATCCGCAACGGCCTTGGCGCCGAGGATATCGCTCATTCCATTCATCCTCATCCCAGCCTGGCCGAAACGGTCATGGAGTGCGCCCACGGTCTGTCTC
>JAOACF010000132.1 GCA_026417995.1 Negativicutes bacterium | reverse complement strand
AGATGTGTATAAGAGACAGGTCGCATACCGGCGTATCTACTGACGGCACGACGCTGATCAGACGAACCTTGCCGTGGCTGTCGCTCAGTTTGACAGGGGTAAGCGATGTAGACAAGGCGGTGAAGTCAGGCGCCTTGTCGCCTACTTTGACCTCGGGGCCGAGCAGCGTCATGGGGTTGCCTTTAAATGTGATAACGCCTGTTCTTTTTTCCATATGTATCTCTCCCTGCAGCATTAAATTTATTTACTATAAGCATACCACAATTACCCTAAATAGTAAATAACAATTATTATTTACTATTTTTTATCACTTTATTCAGCTCTTCGGCAAATGCTTTTGCATGCAGGTGTTCATTTGTTAGCTCCGGCGCTTTGAGCGATTGGTTAATCTCATAACGGGTCAGCGCGTTATCGCCGGCGTTGTCGCTGAACTTATCAGTGATTAGGTCAGGCGACACCTGGGCATCGGCTTTCTCGCGCGCTTCCTCTTCGCGCAGTCTGTCCTGGATCACGCCACCGGTCGCCGAACCCTCATAGCGCGGCGCTACTTGCTCCGTCAGATTGCGGTTAAACTCTGGCTGCATTTTAGTCCCGGTCATATTATCCACCTCCAGGCATAGCATGGACGGGATTGGCCGATTATATGTCTGCCGCTGCCATAAGTTTGCGGCGGTTATGGAAAAATTGAAATTCCAGCTCCCGGATGGTTGCCTGAGTAACGGTTAAAACTTCGCTATCCCCCTGCGCCGGCTTGCTGCCGCCGGAAATTTGCCGCCAGAAGTAATCCAGCAGCTTCATGGTGCGCTGCAAGCCAAATAAATAAAATGTCTTCTTAAATACAAAGTTAACAAAAAAATGTTCTGTTAAAACGTCCGCAGTACAGCTATCGGCCTCCCCCGCTGCCGCCGTTTTTCCCCAACTATCCAGCAGCGTATAGTTCCGGCGCACCAGTTCATTAAGACGCACGCCGGTATCTTCGCGGCACGCCAAGCGTGCCAGTGCGCCTACTGTCTCCTGCAAAAATTCTAAACGCTCGGTCAGGGACAAAGTACGGCACTGCAAGATATCGATAAAGTGCTGTTCAAGTTCAAAGTAATAGCGGAGCGGCTCTGAGCTTATTTGCTGCCTGGGATGCACTTCGGCGGCATAGCTTTGCGGCATAAATTGGCCGGGAAGCGAATCAGCCCGGACAAACTTTAACGGCTCGTTTCTGGTTGCTAAATCCAGCACTGCCGGGCAGCTAAAGCTAAGCGTTATTTCAATCCCCCGCGCCGTGTTCATGGGGTACCGGGGGAAAGTCTGGCACACGGCGTCGAGGTGTTCATGCCCCGCTTCTTTATGCAGGCGGCAAAGGTTTTGGCTGTCTAAAAACCAGCAGCCCCCACCCGGCTGCTTGGTTATGAAGGCGTACTCCCCCGGTCCGGCGTTAGCCGGCAGCACGGTAAAGGCCTGGCGGAACTCTCCGCACCTGCCTGTCGCCTTAAAAAGGGCGGCATTGCGCCGGTAACTCGCCTCATCTACCGTGACCGCCCAATCATTCCGGCAGCATGTGCCGCACATTTGGCAGGTGAATTGTTCGTAGATATCAAGATAGATGAACATAAAACATCCTCACTTGCAATATATAAATAGGAATTCAGAAGTCAGAATTCAGAATTCGAACCCCCTATTCTGACTCCTGAATACTGAATACTGAATTCTGATTTCTGTCATTCATTTATTTTTAGCCAGCGGCATGCCAAATCCTTTTCACATCTTCAGCCAATAATTGCCGGGCGTTGGATTTTAGAATCAGCAAACAATAACTACGGGAGAATGTTAACTATGGAAAGGAGCAGAGTTATGCAGCGCAAACTACGCAGATTAGGTACGAGACACAAGTATAAAAAATTTGTTGCCGCCGTAGCGGGAGCCGCCGTGATATCCTCTACCATGCTGCCTGGGCTTCCGGCCATGCGGGCGCATGCAGCTTCCAATCCCTCTGCGGGCGAATTTGCCGCTGCAGTCAGCGGCGAGCAAATGACGGCCGGCGACCTATGGCAGCGTGCGGAGAAAAATGAAACAAACCAAGAAAACCGCTCCTTCCGGAACGCAGAGCGTCATGACCGCCGGGCTGACCAAAGTCCGGTGCAAGTAGTGCGCGACAATGCCGCCAGTTTCGGTTTTGATGCTGACAATGATCGGTTTTCCCTGCTTGCCAACTCGGGCAGCAAGGCGGTTGTCCGGGTATGGACAGGAGATCAGACCTTCAAGGTTGACCTGGTTCGTTCCGGGGACAGCTGGGAAATCACCACTATTCGCGGCATCGGCGATATGACCCACCCCGCTACCTACATCCCCGCCAAATTCTTTAGCTACCGCCCGGTGAACACGGCGGCAATTATTCCTGCCGGCGATCAGACTATACTCTATCAAACCGATAACTTCAGGGACTGGAAATGGCAGGAGGCGCACTACCCGGCTGATATGTCATTCGGTTTGTTATTGCAAGATCCGCGCCTGGAGGAACTGGATCATCTGGTTCCTGCCGGCATACTGGCCCGGATGGAGGATGTCGATTTTTCCCGGCAGTTTGTTTTCTACGCTCATTTAGGCACAGTTGGCGCTAACGGCTATGGCATCGCCGTGGAAAAAGTCGCACGCGACGGCGATAACCTGACCATTACGGTGAGAGCAAAAAGCCCGGTTGCCGGAGAAAAACCAACAATATCAATAGTTGATACCTATATTATCCTCGACCGCGGCCTGCTGAAAGACGTGGGAACGACCAAAATTACCGTAGTCGATCAAACCGGCAAAGTTCTGGCCACATATACGGTGAATAGAAGCTAAAAATGCCGGGCTTTGCATTTATTGATTCACACCAAAAGAGGCCGTCGAAAAGCCAATTTGCTTTTCAACGGCCTCGGCGTTTATGTCCAGGTCTGCCACACATCCGGGCAGTAGCCCACTGTGGCTTTGGGACCGTTCCGGACGATAGGCGTTTTCAGGAGCAGCGGATGCGCAAGCAGTTCTTCTTCAATATTATGAACCAGATACTTGAGGTTGCGCTTGGCGTATTCCTTGCCTGTTTTGTCGATTAGGTTTTCCAGCCCGACAACCGCCTTAACCTTATCCAGTTCACCCCTGCTCAGGCCGCGCACATTCAAATCAATGTATTGAAAAGGGATGGCGCGTTCCTTAAAATAACGCTCAGCCTTGCGGCTGTCTTGGCACTTCCTGGTTCCGAATATTTGAATGTTCACCTGCCTCACCCGGCTTGTCCGTTAATCCAGATAATCTTCGCGGATCGGCACGAATACTTCCACAGCTACTGCACTTTTCAGCACCTTAACGGCGTGAGGGACGTTGCCAGAGATAGCCCAACTGTCACCGGGCCGCGCCGTATATTCCTTGTCGCCGATGGTAAAAACCAGCTCCCCTGAGACCAAATAGCCGATTTGCTCATGCGGATGCTGATGGGGTGGCAGCACCGTCCCTTCCTCCAACCGAAACTCCCCGATCAGGCCTTTTTCGCCCACCGCCAGCGTCTTCCGGCGCACACCGGGAACGGGGTTGACATATGTTTTGCTGTCATTGTGTACAAACATGCGAAACACTCCCTTTAATCTGGTTATACCTTAATTGTATCCATATCCGCGCTGGCAGTCTATGGCAATATGCAATTTAGCAGCGGCCGCCACATTCACATGTACTTTTACCCTGCCGTTTTTACTAATTCCGGCCGATCTTGCGATGCTATACCGGGCAAATTTTCTTCGATTGCCTGCACGTCACGGCGGTGGTTAACGGCTATGCGCAGCAGGTTATGCATGGCCGCCTGCAGCTTTTCCAGGCGGCTGCTTTCCAGTTCCTGATCACGCTTGGAATCAAGTAAATCGCCTTTAAACCGCTCGAGATAATTGGTAATTTCGGTAAAGTATTTGTTAATTGCCTGGCTAAATTCGTTTTGTACATAGTAGTCAAGTACCGCCCGGATTTTGCTGTGGTCTTCTTCGAGCAAATTCTGCAGTTGATTGGCAATTTCCCGGGTATAGATGCGATAAACCTGCTCCTGATATTCATATGTGGTAGTATGCTTATGGCACCAGAGCGTATACCACCGCCGCTCCTGCCGGGTAGCCGTTTTGGTAACGGTATCCTGACATACCGCGCTTTGCCGCAGTTGTCCGAAATCAATGGCCACTGAACGCACCTTGGGCTTGGGGAACTCCGGGGTTACGGCAAAGGTTTCATTGAGCCGCGCCTCGGCTGCCTTTAAAACTTTTTCCAGTCTGCTGCCAATCCCTTTCCAGATGCGGAAAGACATATCGTCAACCGTTTTTTGCGTGGTTTGCTGCATATCCTCCAGAATAGGTTCAATATGGCCGGCCACTGCCTCAATCAGCCTATTGAGAAACTGTTTAGCCTCCGCCTCGGTGGCAAAATCATTGTAGCCCTTCGGGTCAAATTCAACGCTAAGCGCGCGTTTGGGAGACGGGCCGATAAAGCCCTGCAGCCGCTGGGTAATCCAATTATTGCCCTGCTCGCTGGTGAAAATGGTTTGTATTTCGCGCTTGGCCACATTCTCGCAGCCGGCAAACAAATCATGAATTGTCATCCTGAGCGAAGCAATGCTCGCGTCAATCTGACGGCGGGCATCTTCTTTGGCGTCCTTAATGGAGCGGATGTCTTCCTCCAGCGACCGGATATGCTCCTCGACCACCTTTATATCGGTATTAATAGCTGTCTGGCGGATTTGCAGGCCTTCGACAATCTTCTTGTCATAATCCAGCATCTTGGCGGCAGCCGATTTCAAACTGATGAGCGCTGAGTTTTCGCAGCCTTTTTTGATGACATCGTTGAGCGGCTTTTCAAATAAACTGTTGCGCCATAGTTTTCCTGCACGGCAGCGTACCTCCTCCGAGTCTTCGATCTCGCTTTCCCAGCACGCTCCCAGCGCCAGTTTGCCAAAGTCCTCCACCCAGGGGTTAAACTGATAGTCGGGAAGACGGCCCGATAGCGACAGCTCGCACAGCGCCCGGTTGGCAAGATAGCCGTATTTGCTGGAAACCGGGTGCACCCGCTCCGGTGCCAAATGTCCGTCAAACAAGTGCTGAGCCACATAGGCGCGGAGCGCATCGCAGTCCATTCCGTGCCGGTCTTTCTGGTCAAACTTATTGACAAGAATAAACAACCTGTTATCGTTTAGCCCGGTGATCTCAGCAAATGCTTTAAGCACCTCGGCCTCCGCCTCGGCATTGAGCTGAGTGTAGTCAAGCACGGCCAATACGGCTGATGCCTGTTTAAGCTGTTCGTGCATGATGCGTTTCAGGCAGGGTTGCCCCGCTTCATTTGGTCCGGGAGTATCAATCAGCGTAAAGCGGCCGTAATCGTGCCCGTTTCCTAACTCCTTAAGGTGAAAGAATTCCACTTCAATCACCGGAAACTCATGTATCTCATTGTATTCTTCTAGGTAGGCGTCGATATCGATGTCTATGCCTTCACTGCTGCCCAAACGCCAAATATCATTGATGCATTGTAAAAACCGGTATATTTCTTCGTGACCTCTATATGTCCGGCGGATTTCGGCAAGCGAGCCGTTTAGCAGCCTGTCCGCTAATTCTTTGCCGTCATCCGTAGCGCAAAAAGCCACTTCCTTCAGCCTGCCTGACTGCCGTTTACTGCTCAATTCATCCCGCAGTCTGGCGATGAGTTCATTGAAAGGACCCGGATTGGGAAAAGTAAGTTCAGGTTCCCGCTTGCCGGGAACGTGACGGATTACCGTCGGCAGAGTAGTCATTGGCTGATTGCGGTTGGGCAGCACTTCTGCACCAACGATCGCGTTGATGGTGGTCGATTTGCCGGCTTTCATCGTGCCGACAACGGCAAACGTGACTTCCAGCCTTTCGACCTTGTACTCTTCACCCTTCAAGACTTCAAGCCAACGTTCGATATCTTCCCGGTTCAGCGTACGCTGCTGCTGATCAAGCCGTTGGCTTTTCAGCAAATTGGCTGTTGCCAGCAGTTCTTCCAGCAGCGTATGCCGCTGCTCCTTAAGCAGCCGGATCACTTCCTGACAGGTTGTATCAATCGGGCTATTATACAAGGCAGACACCTCCGGCGCATCAAGCTCACTGTTTCTGTATTTTCACTATAGCACAAGCCGTTGAGCGGAAAAATTGCCGGCCGGCAAAAGAAAACTTTGGTCCTAGAAAATTAATTCCCCGGTCCTAGCTTGCGAAAAACAAACTAAACTGTTTACTAACGCCAACGCAGTGTAGTGGCAAACTGCCGTTTCCTCCGGCTTGTCCCGACAGCGAAAACGGGGTATAATTTTATAGTTAACCACATGTACGCAGCCGCTTAACTTATCAAGTAGTCTCTCGAAAAAACGGTGCCAAATAGAGGGAAAAAATTAGTCTCGGAGGCGATTAAAGCAATATCTAAGGC
>JAOACF010000131.1 GCA_026417995.1 Negativicutes bacterium | reverse complement strand
GCCGACGGCTTCGCTTGACCCTATTCTGGTGCGCGAGGTGCTGGTCGTCATGGAAGAGCTGGCGAAATACCGCGCCAGCACCATGGTTGTCGTGACTCACGAGCTGCCGTTCGCGCTGCGCGTCGCCGACCGGATCGTGCTGATGGACAAAGGCGAAGTCGTGGAAGAGGGGCTTCCCTCCCAGGTATTCGTAAATCCGTCGTCTGCCATCGGCCAGCGCTATAAAGAACTGATCGAGTATCAGATGAATACGAGCGCGCTGACACTCGCCGGCAAGCGAATTGCGTAATGCGATGGAATTCAGAATTCAGTAGTCAGGAGTCAGAAGGAAAAACCAGGAATTCGGTATTCACGCTCCCCGTTCCCATTCTGACTTCTGAATTCTGACTCCTGAATTCCTAGCCTTATCTTCTGACTCCTGAATTCCCGCTTGCCTACGTGAAAATTGTGACTTGCAGGAAAATGCTTTTTACTGTAGAATGAATGAGAACTATGAAGCAGGAGGCCTGTAATGCAGTTTCAGTCCACTCTAAAACGTACGGTTTCCTATACCGGTATTGGCCTGCACTCCGGCCGGGACGTAACTATAACCTTAAAGCCGGCGGCAGCTGATACCGGCATCGTTTTTGCCCGGGTCGACCTGCCCGGCGCACCGCGGGTTGCCGCCAAGGTTGCCAATGTTACCGCCACCATGCGGGCAACAACGCTGGAGGCAGGCGAAGCCAAAGTGTTCACCGTGGAACATCTTTTAGCCGCCTTTTCCGCCATGGGCGTCGATAACTGCCTGGTGGAAATCACTTCGGTGGAACCGCCGGTTGCGGACGGCAGCGCGCTGCCGTTTGTACGTCTCATTGAAGAGGCCGGGCGCGAAGCGCAGGCTGCGCCGCGCAGCTACACTGCTGTCAGCGAAGCCAAAGCGGTGCGAGTGGACGATAAGTTTATCACCATTCTGCCCTACGACGGCTTTAGGATTACCTTTACCTCGGTCAATCCGCACCCGCTGTTGGGGGTGCAGTTTGGCGACTATGAAATTACGCCGGATACCTTTATCCGGGAAATAGCTCCCGCCAGAACAATCGGGTTTATGCATGAGATTGAGGCGCTGAAAGCCAAAGGGCTGGCGCTTGGCGGCAGTCTGGACAACGCCATCGTCTATGACGATGAGAAAGTGCTGACGCCGCTCAGGTTTCCCGATGAACTGGTGCGGCATAAGATATTGGATATTGTAGGGGATTTGGCGTTGGCCGGCTTTGTGCGGGGCCACGTGATCGCCGTAAAATCCAGCCATGCGCTGAATACCCAACTGGCTAAGCAAATCGCATCATTGTAGAGAGCTGACGAGGAGGCGCGGAATTATCCATGTTGAGCGTTACGGAAATTCAAAAAGTTATCCCCCATCGCTACCCGTTTCTATTAGTAGACCGCATCGTGGAACTCGAGCCGATGAAAAGGGCCGTAGGCATAAAATGCGTAACAGCCAATGAAGCCTTTTTCCAGGGGCATTTCCCGGGCCAGCCGGTAATGCCCGGCGTGCTGATAATGGAAGCCATGGCTCAGGTTGGCGGCGTGGCGATGCTCTATCCGGAGGAAAATCGGGGCAAGATTGCTTTCTTTGCCGGCATGGAGCGGGTAAAATTCCGCAGGCCTGTAGTGCCTGGCGACCAGCTGCGCATGGTAGCCGAACTGATTAAGGTTCGGGGTTCAATGGGCAAAGTCTGGGCCGAGGCATTTGTTGACGGTCAGCTTGTAGCTGAAGGAGAATTTTTGTTTGCTTTAAATCAAGAAAAGGCATAATATAATGTAACATGGCTAAAAATGCTAGATAATGCAAGAATAGTAGATATATTTGTAAATTACGCCGGATTTTTTGGCAAAATGCCGGGCGAAAAACAGACTGGTCAGTCGGAGTATATGAATGACACTGGTAACACGTATGCCCAGTCTAGAAGGAGCTGATGAACTGATGAAACCGGAAACGGTTGTAATACCACTTCGAAAAATACATGAAACTGCTGTCGTTCATCCCGGCGCGCGTATCGGCAAGGACGTAGAGATTGGGCCTTACGCGGTTATTGGGGAGCATGTGCTGATCGGCGATGGCGTGAAGATTGGCGCTCACGCCGTAATCGACGGCTGGACCAGCATTGGCAAGAACTGCGTGATTTTCCCGTCGGCTTCTATTGGCGCCGAGCCGCAGGATCTCAAGTTTAAAGGCGAAAAAAGCTATGTATTTATTGGCGATAATACCAAAATCCGCGAGTTCGCCACCGTTAACCGGGCGACCGGCGAAGGCGAGGAAACTCGTATCGGCGCAAACTGCCTGCTGATGGCCTATACGCATGTGGCGCACAACTGCATTGTCGGCAACCATGTAATCATGTCTAACGCGGCAACGCTGGCCGGACACGTAGTTGTCGAAGACCGCGCGGTTATCGGCGGCTTGGCCGGCATTCACCAGTTTGTTAAAATCGGCCGCAATGCGATGGTCGGCGGCGCTTCCAAAGTGTCGCAGGACGTACCGCCGTTTGTGATTGTTGACGGCCATCCGGCGCGGGTATGCGGACTGAACAACGTGGGCATGTCGCGTGCCGGCCTTTCCGAAGTGGCGCGCCGCAACATCAAGAAAGCCTACAAAATTTTGTACCGCTCCGGCACCTCTAACCTGTCTCAGGCGATCGCCGTCATGGAGCAGGAGCTGGAGATGTGCGAAGAAATCGAACATATGCTGCGCTTCCTCCGCAATGCCGAGCGCGGCATCTGCCGCGGCCGCAAAGAGGGCGGCATCGAATAAGAAGAGCAACAGGTGATCATAGTGAAACGAATTGGCCTTATCGCCGGCGTCGGCAGACTGCCGGTTGAATTTGCCCGTGCCGCTCGCGGCATGGGCTTTACCGTGATTGCGGTAGGCGTGGTCCCCGGCGTGGACGAAGAACTGAAAACCGCTGCCGCTGCCTACTACGCTATCAGTGTCGGCGAACTGGCGAGCCTGCTCGCAACGCTGAAAAAAGAAAATGTCACCGCCGTGACCATGCTCGGTAAGGTAACCAAGGAACTGATGTTTGCCGGCTCGGTCAGGCTGGACGAGCGTATGCAGCGTCTGCTCGCCGGCTTAAAAGATAACAGCGACGACACCATTATGCTGGCTTTTGTCCGTGAACTGGCGGCCGAAGGCATCGGCGTGCTGGATCAAACGGCGCTGCTTAGCGCCCTCATGCCCGCTCCGGGCGTGCTTACGGCGCGCCCGCCGACGGAAGCCGAGCGCGCGGATATGGAATTCGGCTTTCAGATGGCTCGCCATATTGGCGGTCTGGATATCGGCCAGACCGTTGTCGTGAAAAACCGGGCGGTCATGGCGGTCGAGGCTATTGAGGGCACGGACGCCTGTATCAGGCGCGGCGGCGCGCTTGGCCGCGGCGGCGTGACGGTGGCGAAAACCGCCAAACCCAACCAGGACATGCGCTTTGACGTGCCGGGCGTCGGCCCGGACACCATCCGCGCCATGATTGAAGCCGGAGCCACCGCCCTGGTAATGGAAGCCGGCAAAACCCTGCTGGTTGACCGGGAAAAAACGCTGGCGCTGGCCAATGAGCACAACATAACAATTGTTTCCATGTAGCCTTGGATAACAGGGGCGGGCATTGCCCGCCCCTATCTAGCTTGAAATGATAGAACAGGAATTCAGAATTCAGTAGTCAGAATAGGGGAACCCTCTTAGGCATTCTGAATTCTGAATTCTGACTCCTGAATTCCTAGCCTTATCTTCTGACCTCTGAATTCTCAAGTCAATCGCATTTTTACTGAGGTGGGTGCCATGTACAAAATAATGATCTCAGTCGGCGAGGCGTCCGGCGACCTGCACGGCGCCAGTGTGGCCAACGCGCTTAAACTGCTGCGGCCGGACATACAAATCTTCGGCATGGGCGGCGCGCATATGCGCGCTGCGGGCGTCGACATTAAATATGACATTGCCGATCTGGGCGTTATCGGGATTGTGGAAGTGATCAAAAACCTCCGCCGCTTGTTTAAGCTGCGGGATATGCTAGCCGACCTAATGGACAAGGAACGTCCGGACGCGCTGGTGATCATCGATTATCCTGGCTTCAACGTCCGGCTGGCGAAGATCGCCAAGGCCAAAGGCATCCCGGTTGTTTCATATATCAGCCCTTCGGCCTGGGCTTGGGGCAAAGGCCGGGCGAAAGAAGTCGCGGCAACGGTAGCCCGGGTGGCTTCGATTTTCCCGTTTGAGGCCGAGGTATACCGGGAAGCCGGCGCCAATGTCACCTTTGTCGGGCATCCGCTCTTAGATATCGTAAAGCCTGCCATGACGAAAGAGGAGGCTTATCGCTTCTTTAACGCCGACCCCGGCAGGCCGGTTGTGCTGCTCATGCCCGGCAGCCGCCAGCAGGAGATTGACAAGCTGCTGCCGGATATGCTGGCCGCCGGCGAAAAAATTGCCAAAGAACTGCCTGATTGCCAGTTTTATCTTCCCGTAGCTTCGACAATTTCCCGGGAAATGTTGCAAACGATGGTCAGCGGGCATACTATACAAGTTAACTTCACGGCAGGAAACACGTATGATTTAATGCAGATAGCCGATATTGCCATTGCCGCCTCAGGCACGGCGACGCTGGAAACATCGCTCATGAAAGTCCCGACGGTAATTATCTACAAAGTGGCTGCCCTCACCTACTGGCTGGGAAAGCTGCTTGTCAAAATTCCCCATATTGGCCTGCCCAACATTATTGCCGGTCGGCGCATTGTGCCGGAATTGCTGCAGTATGAAGCCAATCCGGCTAACATTGCCAGGGAGGCGCTGGCTATTCTGCTGAAGCCCGGCGTAAGGCAGCAGGTGCTGCGCGACCTTGACGCGGTGCGGGAAAAACTGGGCGAGAGCGGCGCTGTAAGCCGCGTAGCCGCAGTCATTCTTGAGGTTGCCGGGCAGAAAAACGGAGGCATGCGATGAAACTCTACCTACGCCTTTTAAACTATATACGGCCCTATCTTCCCCGTTTTGCCGTAGCCGTCCTGTGCATTATTTTGGTTGCTGCCACCAACCTGTACGTCCCCTGGATTATCAAGGACGTCATTGACAAAGTGCTGGCGGCCAAAGACTATGCCATGCTGAATACCATTGCCGCCGGGATCATCATTGTCTATTTATTCCGCGGCGTATTCTTTTTCGGACAGACCTACCTGATGTCCTACATCGGCCAGCGGGTGGTCATCGACATCCGCGGCGCCTTGTACCGGCACTTGCAGCGCCTTTCCATGTCCTACTTTGAAAAGCGCCAGACCGGCTCGATCATGAGCTATGTTACCAACGATGTGGCTGCCTTGCAGAGCGCCATGGTCGAAAATGTCATCGAGCTGGTTACCGAGGGCATGGTATTGGTGGGTTCGATGGGCGCGATGTTCTATATTCACTGGAAACTCAGCCTGCTCACGCTGATTACCCTGCCGCTCGTTGCCCAGGCTATCAATGTTTTCGGCAAAAAACTGCGCCGATCCAGCCGTGTCATGCAGGAAAGGGCGGCTGACATCACCTCGGTGCTGCAGGAAACTATTTCGGCGGTGCGGGTTGTCAAATCGTTCGTGCGCGAGGACTACGAAGCGGCGCGTTTTGAGCGCGAAAACGAAAGCAATTTCAAGGCGCAAATGAAAACCGCGCAGCTTATGGCCACCTTGACCCCGGTAATTGAATTTTTAGCCGCGGTCGGCGTGACGATTATTATCTGGTATGGCGGCATGGAGGTCATTAACGGCAACCTGACGGCAGGTGCGCTGATCGCCTTTTTGATTTATGTCGTCAATATCTCCAATCCGATGAAACGCCTCAGCCGCGTCTACGGCAACATTCAGCGGGCGCTTGCCGCCGCCCAGCGGGTATTTGAGGTGCTGGACACCGAGCCGGAAATTCAGGACATGCCCGGCGCCGTGCCGCTGCCGCCGGTGCGCGGCCAAGTCCGGTTTGACCGGGTCTCATTTGAATATAAGCCGGGGGAAGTGGCGCTTAGCGACATCAGCTTCACGGCCGAACCCGGCCAGATGATTGCCCTTGTCGGCCCCAGCGGTTCCGGCAAGACGACCATTGCCAACCTCATTCCCCGTTTTTACGACCCGGTAGCAGGCCGTATCTATGTCGACGGCGTCGATATCAAAACAGTCACGCTTGATTCCCTGCGGGAGCAGATCGGCATTGTGCCGCAAGAGACTGTTCTCTTCAACGGCACGGTCTATGACAATATCTTATACGGCCGTTTGGATGCGACGGCGGAAGAAATCTTCGCCGCCGCCAGAGCCGCCAACGCCCACAACTTTATCATGGAAATGCCGGAAGGGTACCAAACGCATATCGGCGAGCGCGGCAGCAAGCTGTCCGGCGGTCAGCGCCAGCGCATCGCCATTGCCCGCGCCATTTTGAAAAATCCGCGCATTCTCATTCTGGACGAGGCCACCTCGGCGCTTGATACCGAGAGCGAAAAACTGGTGCAGGATGCGCTCGACCAGCTTATGG
>JAOACF010000013.1 GCA_026417995.1 Negativicutes bacterium | reverse complement strand
CTTTAGACGAACTCCCCCTTGCCGGCAAGGTACCGGAAAAGCAGCCGCCGCTTGAGGGATATACTTTCGAGGGCTACCGCAATCCCGACGGCAGCGTCGGCACGAAAAACATACTGGGCATAAGCACCAGCGTGCAGTGCGTTGCCGGCGTGCTGGATTATGCAGTCAGACAAATCAAAGAAAAGCTGCTGCCGCGCTTTCCCCATGTGGATGACGTGATCGCCCTCAATCACAACTACGGCTGCGGCGTTGCCATCAATGCTCCGGAGGCAGCTATCCCCATCCGCACGATCCGCAACCTCGCCGTGCATCCCAACTTTGGGGGCGAAGTCATGGTCGTGGGCCTCGGGTGCGAAAAGCTGCTACCTGACAAAATTCTGCGGGACGGAAACCTGAGCAATATCGTTTCACTCCAGGATCTGCATGGCTTTAACGGCATGGTGCAAACAATTATGAACATGGCGGAGGAACGGCTCGCCCGGCTCAACCAGCGCCGGCGAACCAGCTGCCCCGTTTCTGATCTCGTAATTGGCCTGCAGTGCGGGGGAAGCGATGCGTTCTCCGGCGTTACCGCCAATCCGGCGGTAGGCTACGCCGCCGACCTTTTGGTACGGGCCGGAGCTACCGTCCTGTTTTCCGAGGTAACCGAGGTTCGCGACGCCATTCATCTTTTGACGCCGCGCGTTAGCAGCGAAGAAGCGGGCCGCGCTCTCATCCGCGAAATGAAATGGTATGACAACTACCTGCAAAGCGGCGAAGTAGACCGGAGCGCCAATCCATCCCCCGGCAATAAAAAAGGCGGCTTGGCTAACGTTGTAGAAAAATCGCTGGGCTCTATCGCCAAAGCAGGCAGCAGTGCGATTGCGGAAGTATTGGCCCCCGGCGAGCGTCCGTCGCGCAAGGGTCTGATTTTCGCCGCCACACCGGCCAGCGACTTTGTCTGCGGCACGCAGCAGCTTGCCTCCGGCATGCATGTGCAGGTGTTTACCACCGGCAGAGGCACGCCCTACGGGCTTGCTATGGTTCCCGTAATCAAAGTATCAACCAGGAATGAGCTGGCCGAGCACTGGCCTGACCTGATTGACATCAATGCCGGGAAGATTGCTACCGGCGAAGCTACGATCGAAGAAATCGGCTGGGAAATCTTCCGCCTGATTATTGATGTTGCCAGCGGACGCAAGCAAACCTGGAGCGACCGATGGGGCCTCTACAATGCGCTTTGCCTGTTTAACCCGGCGCCGGTGACGTAATGCCCTGCGCATTATGAGTTAGCGCCCAGCAGACAGCATATCGCTTTCGGCTATGAAGAAACCTCCTATGGTATGACTTAAGTCTGCCACGGAGGTTTTGCTTTGGGCGCATTTTTTCCCCCATTATCTTAACTTGAAAAGGAGTTTTAGCAATATATAAGAAATACAAATAACATCCGCAGGATACCCTGGATTGAGGTGGATTATGGCGCGTCAGCGTTTAGCAATTGTCGGCCCGGCCGACTCGGTCAACCTTATACTGTCTGTTGCGCGGGAAAAGGAAGAAATATTTCTACCCATGCCGATAATCTACCGGGAAGCCGCGGAAGTGCCGGACATCTTGCAGCAAAGAACAAGGGAAGCCGACATCTGGCTCTTCTCGGGGATTGTTCCCTACCGCTACGCTCTTACCGTTCCCCGCTGGGCCAAGCCGCTGCTGTACATTCCCCATACAGGTTCCAGCCTCTACCGGGTTTTTGCCCAAATTACCCAAAGAACCGGACTACCACTCGACCGCATCAGCTTTGATACTTTCAGCCGTTGGGAAATCGAGGAAACTTTCCGCGATATCGATCAGCCTTTACCCACAATTTTTATCAAGCAGTATCCTGGCGTGATCGCCGCAGGCGAACTTACAGCGTTTCACCGCGAATTATGGACTAGCGGACAAACGCGAGCCGCGGTAACCTGTTTTCATAAAACGTGCGAAGAACTGAACGCTTTAGGCATCCCCGCCTTCCGCATCTGGCCGACCCGGGACAGCATTCGCGCAACGCTTGATGCGGCAGCACGGTTGGCGGAAAGCATGCGCTTTCTCGAAGCGCAAATTGCCGTTGGCCACATTGCCATTGACGGTTATGAAAATTTGGCGCGCGAGGCGGTGTCCAGCTATGACGTCAACCGCGTTGAAATTCGCCTCTACGAAATACTTATCGACTTTGCCCAGCAGATAGGCGGTTCCGTAATTCCGCGAGGCGGCGGTCAATATCTGGTATTTACAACCAGGGGCCGGATTGCGGAAATAACCAAGGATTTTACCGTTCTGCCAATATTGGATGCGTTTTCCCAAAAGCTCCGCGTCCATGTAAGCGGCGGCATAGGCTTTGGCGCGACCGCCTATCAGGCGGAACAGAATGCGCATTTGGCACACGGACTGGCGCGAAGGCAAGGTCAAGGAAATTGGATGATTGTAACTGACGACCAAACTGCCATCGGTCCGCTAAACACCGCGACCCGGTTAAAGTATCCGGTAGGTGTGGACGATCATAAGCGCAAAGTCCTGGCCAAACGCCTGCAGATCAGTCAGATTACGCTCAACAGGCTGTCCGCGTTTATTGAGGAAACAGCGTCAGCCGCTGTAGGCATAGACGAAGTTGCGTTATATCTGGGCATTACATCGCGCAGCGCCCGGCGAATTATGAATACCCTCCGCAGTGCGGGAATAGTCCATTATTGCGGCAATGAGGCCTCCGGACGCGGACGCCCGCGAAAAATATACCGCTTTGCCGGCGAACTTATCCCAAAATAGTTGTTTTGAAGCCATTTTCGTGTCCGTAATACATTATTCGCAGCAGCATATAAATAATTATGCACCATACAAAAACAATGCGACCCCACATTTGCGAGTTTATGCGTCTGTGTGGTCGACTTTTTTATGCAGCAACGCTTTCCAAAACAGCTATTCAATGCATATTTTATCATTTACTTATTTTCGGATATTTCTAATTTAGGACCGAAATTAATTATGCTAAAATAAAAATACGGTTTCTTGTATATGAACACTTGTTTTTTGATGCTGTATTTAAGCTGTCATTATGTTTAAACTTCAAGGCGAGGTGACCCTTTTTGTTCAACAAACAAATATCACCGCAGACGCTGGCGCAAATGATTGAATGGCGGCGATATCTTCACGCCCATCCGGAACTTAGCGGTGAAGAATACCAGACCAGAGACTTTTTGGTAAAACAATTACAGGCAATGGGTATATCCACCCGCACATTCTCCGCTCACGCCGGTATCCTGGGAATAATTGAAGGCCGATCTCCCGGCGGCGTCGTCGCCCTCAGAGCGGACATGGACGCCTTGCCCATTACCGAGACGAATGATGTTCCCTATAAATCTACCAAAGAAGGCGTTATGCACGCTTGCGGACATGACGGGCATATGGCCGTTCTGTTAGGAGTTGCTTCCGCGCTGCAACAGAGCCGTGATAAGTGGTCCGGGACAGTTAAGCTTCTCTTTCAACCGGCGGAAGAGGCCGCACCGCATGGCGGTGCGCCCCAAATGATACAGGACGGCGTGCTGGAAAATCCGACAGTGGACGCAATATTCGGTTTTCACATGTGGCCGGAGCTTCCATACGGCGATATCGGCATCCGGCGCGGAGAAATGATGGCGTCATCCGACCGGTTTACGCTAAAGGTGTTGGGGTCGGGATCACACGCCGCCACCCCGCATCAGGGGACGGACGCCATCTTCATGACTGCCGATATTTTGAATTCGCTGAGCAGAATTATCCATCGTCAGCTAGACCCCCGCGAAACGGCTACTATCTCGGTTGGCACTATTCATGGCGGCGAACGTTACAATATTATTGCCAAAGAAGTGACTGTCGAAGGTACCGTGCGAACCCTCAGCGAAGAGATAAGACAGCAAATACCGGAAAAAATCAAACAGATGGCGGCCGGCATTTGCGCCGGTTACGGCGGCAGTTTCCAGTTAGAATACAGTTTTGGTTATCCCTGCCTGAACAACGCTACGGATGAAACGGGATTAATTATTAAAACGGCAACTCAGCTTTTGAAAGCCGGGCACGTCTGGACAGATATCAAACCAAACTTAGGTTCGGAAGATTTTGCCCATTACACGAAACACGTTCCCGGCGCATACTTCCTGCTGGGTTGCGGCGATAAAAACAGTGAGTTAAGGCCATTGCATAACGGCAATTTCGATATGGATGAGCGCTCACTCTTCATCGGCGCCCAGATACTGGAAGAAACAGCGTTGGCGGCGCTGACGCTGGTTGGCCGGCGCAAGCAGGAAACCAATGCGCAGATGTGCGCTCTGGTATAAATTAATCATTTGAAGGAGGTTTATATGGCTCAACCGCAATTATCCGCTCAAGATCGCCCCACCGGCTTTTTCCAGCGCATGCTCGACCTCATTGAAGTCGTGGGGAACAAGCTACCGTCACCTTTCATCCTCTTCTCGCTGCTTGCTGGTGTTGTCCTCGTTCTGTCCGCCATTTTTGAGGGAACGGCAGTTACTTTTATCGGCAAAGACGCCAAGCCTGTCACCGTAAAAGTCATAAGCTTATTGAATGCCGAAGGTTTTCGCTACATAGTGTCTGAGATGGTGCCGAACTTCATCAAATTTCCGCCACTCGGCCTCGTTGTCGTCATGATGCTGGCCATGGGGCTAGCGGAAAACACCGGAATGGTCAGCGCTTTTGTCCGCCGGGTTATGCTGGGAGCGCCGCCCTGGGCGGTGACCGCGACCGTTATGTTCTTAGGCATTAACGGTAACTTGGCTTCTGACGCAGCCATGGTGTTTATGCCAGCAGCGGCGGCAGCCGTCTATGCCGGCATGGGGCGCAACCCGATCCTCGGGATGGCGATCGCGTTTGCGGCTACCGCAGCAGGTTTCAGCGCCAATGTCATACCCGCCGGTACTGATGCCTTGATCTCCGGGATCACGGCGACAGCGGTTAAGGTCATCCCCCAAACGGCCAATTCTCCCACCCATATGCTGATTAACTACTATTTCATGAGTTCTTCCGTAATTATCCTAACCATTGTCGGTACCATCGTCGCCGAAAAAATCGTCGAACCCAGGCTGAACCGTGCCTTTCCCACACTCCACTTAGACGCCGGCGCGCGCAACGAACATGCGATCACGCCGGAAGAAGCACGCGGCCTCAAATGTGCAGGCATAACAGCCTTAATTTATATCGCGCTCCTCCTCTTCTTAACCATCCCTGAAACCGGTCTGTTGCGCGATGCCCAAACCCGCTCCATCCTCCCCAATTCGCCACTGCTGAGCGGCATTATTCCGATCCTGTTTTTCTTCTTTCTCAGTGTCGGGATTGCTTTCGGCATCGGCAAAGGGGTAATTAAGAAAGAGGCTGATATCCCCAAATACATGGCGGAAGGCTTACAGGGCATGACCGGCTTCCTGGTCACTGCTTTCGCCGCCGCGCAGTTTATTGCTTGGTTTACCAAGAGCAATCTTGCCACCATTATCGCGGTTCGGGGCGCAGAGTTCCTGCGCGACACCGGATTTACCGGCATTCCTTTGATAATTGGGTTTATTCTCTTGTCTGCTTTGGTTGATATGTTTATGGTGAGCGGCTCAGCAAAATGGCTCATCATGGCTCCCATATTCGTGCCCATGTTCGGCCTTCTTGGCTATGAGCCTGCCTTAACCCAAGCGGCGTACCGCATCGGCGAGAGCGCCACCAACCCGATATCTCCGCTCCAATATTACGTCCCGGTTATGCTCGGTATTATGTCGCGCTATATCAAAGATGACAGCAGAACAGGCATGGGCACGCTCATGGCGACCCAGATGCCCTTCGCCATCTGGTTCCTCATCGCCTGGTCAGCTTGGCTCATTTTCTTCATGGTCTTCAATATCCCGCTCGGTCCGGGAGCAAAAATCTACTTATAATTTCCCGTGATACGCAAAAGCCCTGTAGACGAAATTCTACGGGGCTTTTCCCTGTCTGGCCGCGGCTTAAACACCTATGACCGCACTGCCAGGGCTGGTTTTAAACTTCAATTTCTATTTCTCTATTACTCTTATCGACAAAACCTACTTGCACCCGGCAATTGAACAGTCGCTGCAACAGCTCCGCCAATTCATCTCTTGCCGCAAGGACGCTGCGATAATTCCGGTCAGTGAAACCATCAATCGGGAAGAAGATATTCTTGCTGGTTTCGGTTACTTTCCCTTCCTCGCTCTGCCGCCAGATCCACCGGCGTGTTTTCACTTTGTCACCCACCGAGTAAATCAATTCGCCGCTGTCCAACAGTTCTTCCTCTGTTTCCCCAAAGGGAATAAACCGGTCGCCTGCCCGGGAAAACCGCACGCAAATATCCCCAGCGGTGCCGTCCACATCATGCACGCCAAGCGGTACCAGATGTTTTAGGGATAGCGCGTTTCCCAGGTCAACAACGGGATTAATGCTGGGGAAGCCCTTCTTTTTTTCGATGCGCGTGGCCATAGCCTCAATCGAACTCATAAACTTATTGGGATTGAGGCCGATCTTTACGAACGCTTCGCGATAGGGTGCAATTTCATCCGCCTCTTTGACTTTTGCCGCCGCGAATTTTTCTTCGATAAACCGAATGCTATCCGCCAGCAGTTTTTGGCTCGCTGGATTTGCTTGCGTATTATCGACGCCTCGCGCGAAAACAACGCCAAAGCATACATTCTCAAACACGCTGAACACCTTTTCTTCGACAACAAATCGCATAAAAATTCCCTCCGGTGCAATCTTATCCTGACAGGAAGCATATTCCTGCTTAATCTTTTAAACGACCCCTGCTTATTTCCCTCTTTTTCCCATGCTATTTAATACTTTCCCACCAGCGGGAAAAAAATTGCTGCGGATTTTGCAACTCTACCGGCTCCCCGATCATTGGCGTAAGCAGCTTGTACTGCTTGCCCTGACTGGCAAGCGTGATACGTCTGAACGGATCGTCCCAAGCATGGCGGGCGATTGCAAACTTGCCGGCATGTCCGGGCAATAAAGCTTTGGTTTTCAGTTCTTCGGCGGCCTGGGCCGCTTCTTCCGGCATCATGTGTATATGGGGCCAACTTTTGTCATACTGGCCATTTTCCATAATTGCGAGGTCAAATCCATTAAACATCTCGCCGATTTGCTTAAAATGCGGGCCGTATCCACTATCGCCGCTGAAGAAAATGCGGCGCTTAGGGGTTATCAAGGCAAATCCGACCCACAATGTCTGGTTTTTGTTAAATAAGCGGCCGGAGAAATGGCGAGAGGGAAGTATATGGACGGCAAAATTAGGTTCCGGCTCTAATGCGGTAAACCAGTCAGCTTCCCAAATATCTTGGGCAGCAAAACCCCAGTATGCAAAATGCGCGCCTACCCCTAAGCCGCAGATTACATTCTTAATTTTGGGTTTCAGTTTCATAATGGTGGAATAATCCAGATGATCCCAATGATCATGGGAAATAAGCAAATAGTCAATTTCCGGCATCTCTTCCGCCATATATGCATTTGCGCCGTCAAAAGCCTTATTCATAAACGGAACAGGGGCGGCATAAGCACTAAATACAGGATCAAGCAAAATCCGTTTGCTGCCTATTTGTATAAAGTACGAAGAATGGCCAAGCCAAATAACCGTGTCCTTACCCTTGTCCAGGGAAAGCAGGTTTGTTTTGATGGAAGGAACGGCATCTGCCGGGGCCAACCTTTCCTTTTTAGAAAACAGCAACTCCCACCATAAAGCGAAAGAACTGCTCCCCTGGGTACCTGCAGGAGTGGCGATCAAATTCTTAAATTGCCCATCACGGTAATTGGGTGATTTTTTGATTCTTTCCAGATGAGCTCCGGCAGGCAATTTGCCAAATTTAGGATGCTGCAGATAAAAAGCTGCAGCAAGAGCTGTCAAAACAAGGCATAGCAGTAAAATCAGCAGCATTTTTTCTCAACCGCCTTTATAACCATTTCTCTGTAAAAATGATTTGCATACTATATACTCCGCCACAACCGCACAGTCAATACACGCTGCTGCAAAATAAGCAGCTCTTCAAGCGCATAGTTAATGCCATCACGCAGTCAGGGCGCTACCAAGTCAAGCTAATTTTATATCGTTTCAGTTGCGAACTGATGAAACACGGTCCCTGTTCCCTTGTTTCAGTGCAAAAAGGCCGCTACAACTAAAAATTAGCTGTAGCGGCTTCATCTTTCAAGTATAATTCACTTACAGCGTAGCACCGCCATCGATGGTGATAACGCTGCCGTTCATGAACCCCGCTTCGTCGCAGCAGGCAAACAATATGGCATGAGCTATCTCTTCGGCCGTGCCTAAACGGCCCATCGGCTGCCTGGCAATAAAGGCTGCCCTGGCAGCTGCCGGATCGGCAGCGGTCTGCATGCGTTCCTCCAGGGAAGGGGTATCCGTAGTACCGGGGCACACTACGTTGACCCGAATGTTGTCCTTAATGTAGTCGGCTGCCATCGCCTTCGACAATGCCAGCACGGCGCCTTTGGATGCAGAATAGGCGCTCCTGTCGGGAATACCCTTCAGTGCGGCTACCGACGACACATTGACGATAACGCCGCCGCCCTGCTTCTTCATTTCCGACACTGCGTACTTACAAGTCAGGAAGGTGCCCTTGACATTAACATCCATTGTACGCATGAAATCTTCTTCCGACATATTGTCAACCCGGCCGCCGATGACAATACCGGCGACATTGATCAGAATATCGATTCTGCCGAAGGCGCCGACAGTCTCTTTGACCAGCCGCTCGGCATGAGCGGCGATCGATACGTCGCCCTGGACAAACAGCCCCTCCGTTCCGGCAGCTTTCACCAGCTTTAGCGTCGCTTCGCCTCTTTCGCGCGAGATGCCGTTCACGACAACTTTGGCACCTGCTTTAGCCAACAGTTCGGCGGTGGCGCGGCCGA
Source organism: Negativicutes bacterium (assembly GCA_026417995.1). Classification (GTDB taxonomy): domain Bacteria; phylum Bacillota; class Negativicutes; order Sporomusales; family JAOACF01; genus JAOACF01. The sequence continues at coordinate 24,752 of JAOACF010000013.1, read as the reverse complement.
TGCCCGCCCCGGCGCCGGTAACCAGGGCAACTTTTCCCGCAAAACGCATAATTATCATCCCCCTACAAATAGTGTGCGCTATTTCGTTTATCAATCATTGCTTGCCGAATATCAAGTCAGGCACGTATAGTGATACCTGCGGGAAGAAGATGCAGGCAAGCACCACAACTAAGGTAGCAAGCAGCAGCCAGAATGATTCCTTGTACATATCGCCGATAGAGCAATTGAAAATGGTACACACGATATACATAACCACCCCTACCGGCGGTGTCAAAAGACCAACGGTCAATGTCAGCACCACAACGATGCCAAAATGCACCAGATCGATGCCCACTTCTTTGGCAATAGGGATGAGTATGGCGGTCAGGAGCAGTATCAGTACGGTGGAATCCATAAACATGCCGGCGGTAAGCAGCATGCCGACAATAATCATCATTACTACCCAGGGATTGTCGGAAACACCCACCATCATCTCGGCAAAGGACTGGGGCACTTGCTCCCAGGTAAGACCGTAACTGAAGATGGCTGACAACGATATCAGCAGCATAACCATGCCGATGTCGACCACAGTATCTTCAAGCGTGGTGACAAATTTTTTCCAGGTGAATTCCCGATATACGAATACGCCGATTATAATGGCATAGGCCACCGCAAAAGCGCCGGCCTCGGACGGGGTGAACAGGCCGAAGCGCAAGCCGACAATCAGCAGGACTGGGAACAGAAACGCCCAGATACAATCAAGCGACGTTGTCACTAATTCTTTGATTGTTACCCGTTCCGTCCGCTCCGGCTCATAACCTTTTTGTCTGGCCGTAATCGCGATAGCCACCATATACAGACCGGTCAGTAAAATACCCGGCACCAAGCCGGCAGCGAATAAGCGCCCGATGGACACTTCGCCGATACTGCCATAGAGAACCAGGCCGATCCCCGGCGGGATCATGGTGGTGATAAGCGAGCTGAAACCGATTACGCCGGCGCAGAAGCCCGGGGCATAGCCCTTCTTGAGCATATTCGGCCCGAGTACCCGGCCAAGCATGGTGGCGTCGGCGATAGCCGAGCTGGTAATGCCGCCCAGCGTTGCGGCAACCACCATATTTACCTGCGCCAGACCGGCGCGCATATGTCCGGCCAGCATGGTGGACAGCTTCATCAGACGGTGGGTAATGCCGGTTTCGTTAAGCAGGTTGCCGGCAAAGACAAAGAGCGGAATGGCCAGCAGCATAAAGCTCTGCGTTTGGGTCAGCACCAACTGCGCCGGTATGGTGGACGGCAGAGTAGGCTGCTGCAAAAAGAACATCATACCGGATATCCCGATGGCGAAAGCTACCGGCATGCCCAGCAGCATTAACACAAAAAATACGATAAAGACTTCGGTCATTTTGCCAATCCTCCTAGGAGACTGCTGCAAAAGTCCATCTGCGTTGTTACTCCTGCGGGTTTTCGCTCCAACGTACCTCCAGTACGCCTCCGCGAAAATCCTCGTCGTGCCTAGCATCTGGAGCTTTTTCAGCAGTCTCCGGATCTGATAATAACCATAGCATTTTTGCTTAAAAACGAGCTTTGCAACAGACTCCTAGAAGCCGGGCGCCGCTAACACGGCAGTAGCGCCGGCAAAGCTTACATAAGCTCTTTGGGGCAGCCGCACTCGGCTTCCGGTGTATTTTCGTAGCCATTTTTTAGCAGGCTTCTTATTTTCAAAAGAGCGGTTATCAGCATAAGTGAGCAGCCGATAGGAACGGAAATGGTCACCCAGGTATAACTGACATCGGGAATACCCTGAAAAGTTCTCAGCCTGGTGGCATACGCAAGCTTTACGCCGTAAAATATCAACGATGACAAGAAAACCGCGATAATCGAGTAGTTAGCAATCTTTAAGTAATGCTGAATTTTTTTGGGCAGTCTGCACGTCAGCACGTCGATGCAGACCAGCCTGTCGTTGCGCATGGCGATATCGCCGCCCAGGAAAACGCACCAGGCGAACAGGAAGGTGGCGGTGTCTATCGCCCACACGATCGGCTTGCCAAAGCTTCTCATTACCGCCGCAGCGATAACCATGCCTGTAAGGAGAGCCAAAGCCCACTTGGCGATATGCATCTCCGCGTTGCAGATGTATTGGTAAAATTTTTTCATATTGTTACTCCCCTGCCTCTGCCGGCATGAGCAATTCCTGTCGGGCCGGTGTTTCGGCCCCGCCTGAAAGCGGGGCCGAAACACTTTGCCGGACTATTGCTTCTTGCCCATTTCCTTATAGAGCTGATCTCTTACTTCCGTGAGCTTCAGAGCCTTGTAAGCACCTTCGCCGGCCTTCTTGAAAGCGGCGATGTCAACATCTTTCACGATGGTCATGCCTTTTTGGGCCAACTGCTGACGGAGGCTTTCAACTTCTTTCTCCATTTCTCTTGAGGTCTCGAGACCGGCCTTGTCGCATTCCTCGATCAGGATCTTCTGATACTCAGGCGGCAGGCTGTCAAACCACTTTTTGCTGACTATTTCGAAATTAATGAGCAAAATATGGTTGGTCTCGCTCATGAACTTGGCAACCTCAAACAGTTTGGCGCCGGTAACGTTGCGGTACACCAGGTCAGCGCCGTCGATGGCCTTTTGCTCCATGCCGATATAAACTTCGCCAAAGGGCAGCGCAACAGGAGAAGCGCCGATGGAGCGGATGGATTCCTGCCAGATGGGAGCGCCGGGAGTGCGGATACGCATGCCTTTCAGGTCATCCGGGGTTCTGATGGGCTTGTTGGTTACCATGTGCCGCTGGCCTTGTATCCAGGAAAAGGACAGGACTTTAATGCCTTGCTTGTCTTCCAGTTCTTTCAGCCAAGCCTTGACGGTAGGCATCTCTTTGAGTTTGACGACATCGTCGATGCCGTCAGCGAAATAAGGCGCGTTCATGACCGCAATGGCCGGAACATACATGCCCAGGCGGGCCGAGTCGGTATTCTGACCCACGTTGGCGCCTTGACGGATTTGTTCAATTATGTCTTCTTCCACACCCAGTTGCGCGCTGTGAAACACTTGGATTTCCAAGCCGCCATTGGTTCTTTCCTTAACCCGCTTGGCCCAGTTGGTAAAACCTTTGTGGAAAGGCTCCGAATCAGACAGAACATGGTTGAATTTCAGTACATATTTCTGCTTGGGAGCTTCTTTCGGGGTATCCGACTTGCCGCAAGCGGTCAGAGCCAGCGAAGCCATGAACACAACCAGCAGGATGCCAATAATTTTTTGGGACATTTTCACTTGCAAATACCTCCCGCAAAATAATAATTTTTTACATCGCAACCAAACACGATTTTTGCCTTTCTCTTCCCCTCCCGCGCTTATTTCTGTGGCGGCATATTTAGGCATGCAGCCAACTATCTCAGTGCCCCAACAATTCAAGCAGGTTTCGGGCGGAGTACAGGGCCATCCTTTCGCCGGCTTCGGCAGTGAAAGCCCCGGTATGCGGCGTCAGGATGAAATTTTCCAACGCGAGCAACTTTTCGCCGGGGGGCGGCGGTTCTTGGGAAAACACGTCCTGGGCGGCCACAGCTATTGATTTGCTGACTAAAGCCGCGTATAGCGCCTCTTCATCCACCAATTCTCCTCGTGCCGTGTTGATGAGGATGACGGACTTTTTCATTTTTGCAATTGTCCGGGAATTTATCAGCTGCCTGGTCTCCCGGTTGAGCGGCAAATGCAGCGAGACAACATCGGCGGCGGCAAGCAGTTCGTCCAGCGAAGCGCTCAGCTTAACCCCATATTCCTCGAGAAAACCCTCCTCCTTGAAGTAGGGATCGTATACTTCTACCTCCATGCAAAGGCCTTTGGCTCTTTTGGCAACTTCCTTGCCGATCTGGCCGCAGCCAATCAGCCCCAGTGTTTTTCCCGTCAATTCAATCCCGCCAACCCGATCCCAGCCGCCGGCTTTGACGCCGGCGCTCATCACCGATACCCGGCGCGCCGCCTCGAACATTAGCGCGATTGCCAGTTCGGACACCGACACGCTGTTGCTGCCGACAGCGTTTTTCACCTTGATGCCAAGCCTGGCGGCGGCGTCAAGGTCGATATTATCCATGCCCACGCCGTATTTAGATATGGCTTTAAGATCCCGGCAGCTTTTCAGCACACGCTCCGGCAGCGGATCGACCCCGACGATGATGCCGGCGACGTCCTGCCGCGCCAAATCGATGATTTCATCCTCGGTCAGTGTTTTGCCGGTGTTGTTCTCGATAATCTCATAGCCTGCCGCCGTTAACAGCGGGTAGTTTTTGTCCTTGTAATTTTTGTAGGATTTAGGTGTTATTAAGATTTTCAAGGTCATTTTCATCCCCTTGCCGTAATTAAACTCATTTTCCTGCCAACTAGGTATTGTAGTGTTTCAGATACCGCGCAAATCTTTCCTGGAAAAAGCCGGTTTTTTTGTTATCCGGCTCGTAGCTGTTTTCCAGCACGGGTTTGATTTCCTTAACCGAAGAAATCTCGCCGACAACCTTCAGCCCCATATAAGCCGCTCCCAGCGACGAGGCGTGCAGGCGGCCGTCAACATATACCGGAAGGCCAAAAATGGAGGCCGCCATCGACAGCCATAAACTGGATTTTTCGATGCCGCCGGAGATACTGATATACTTAGGCGGCTTACCGACTATCGGCACGGTTATGTCGTAGCACTGCTTGAGATTGAACAGCACACCCTCCAGCACCGAGTAATACAAGTCATAAATATCATGATTGAGTTTGAGGTCACACAGTTGGGCGCTCCGCTTGTCATCCCAGCCCGGGCAGCGTTCCCCCGCGAGGAAAGGCAGGAAAATCGGCGCATCTTCTTTGGCTAAAGTATTCCTGGCCCCCTCGCCCAATTCTTCCAGAGTAATGGCGCCGTTGGCGCCCAAAATCTTCTTGCCGATCCAGTCGACGCAATTGCCCGCTCCTGCTGTGGCGCTGCCGACAATCCAGGAATTTTCCACCCCTACGTAGCACCATGTCGCCGGATAATCGGCCAGTATCGGCCGGGGAGCGGTAATCCTGAGCGCGGCGCTGGTACCTACCGACAGGGTCATGACATTTTCGCCGAAGGCCCCGGCGGCGACTTGATGCATGCAGCCATCGGCCCCGGTTATCACCACCGGCGTTCCCGCCTTAATCCCCAGCAGATTTGCCGCCTCTTGCGACAGCGGCGCAGTGTACTCCGGGTCTACCAATACGGGCAGCATGGAGGCATCAACCCCGGCGATCCGCAAGGCTTCTTCATCCCAGGCAAGGGTATTCAGATTAAGGAAACCGCCGCCGGACGCTGTGCTTTGGGAAACGGCGAACTGTCCAGTGAGGCCGAGAAACAGATATTCAGGCATAGCGGCGATAAAGGCGGCGTCTTTGGCGTTGCCGGCTTCCTTTGCGTGCACATACTTCCAAAGAGTATAGGTGGTATGTATCGGGCACCCGGTACGCTTATACATAGCCGTGTTAAGGCTGCGGTCTTTTCGGTACTTCTCCGTCGTGACGGCAGCACTGGCATCCGCCCAGGTAGATAAGCGGGAAACCGGCTTTTTGTTTTTGTCCAGCATCACCAGACTGTGGCTCCAGATGCTGCAGGAAGCGATCATATCCACGTGACGAATGCCGGTCTGCGCCAAAAGCCGTCTGCCGGTCTCCAGCGTTTCCCGCACGATCCTGTCAGCATCGAGTGTTACCGTGTCGCCAGCCTCAGCTGAATAATTCTGCGGCAGTATACCGATGATGCCCTCACCACTCCGGTAGAGCATGGCTTTTGCCGATGCAGTTGAAGCTTCTAAAACGAGAATTAGCATATTCCTGCGGCGGCCCCGGCAGTTAGATATTTATTGTTCAAAGCCGCAACCTCCGTTTAAACTCCCGAATAAGCCGAGAAAGCGCCGTCGATGGGAATTATCGCCCCATTGACGAATGAGGCGGCTTCAGAGCACAAGAACAGCACCGCGCCTAACAAATCTTCCTGGGCGCCGTACTTGCCCATCGGCGTCGCGTTTAAAATGTCCTGGCCCCGTTTGGTGGGACCGCCGGTTTTTTCGTCAATTAAAAGATATCTGTTCTGCTCCGTCAGCAAAAATCCGGGGGCAATAGCGTTTACCCGTATTTCTTTGGAGTATTCCTGATTGAAATGCACAGCCATCCACTGGGTAAAGTTCGAGACAGCGGCCTTAGCAGCGCTGTAGGCAATGGTTCGGGTCAGCGGCGTATACGCCGCCATAGAGGAGATATTGATAATAATGCCTTTTTTCTTTTCTGCCATGACCTGACCAAAGACTTGGGTGGGGATAACCGTTCCCATAAAGTTGAGGTTCAGTATGTTCTGCATACCTTGAACAGTCAAATCAAAAAAGGATTTATCCGGGCCGGTAGTGGCCTGGGGGCTGTTGCCGCCGGCTCCGTTGATGAGAATATCGACCGTGCCGAAGCTCGCCAAAACCTCGGCTTTGGCATTTTCCAAAGACTCCTTGTTCAGCACGTCCACAGCCACACCAATAGCGGTGCCGCCTGCAGCGTTGATTTCCCCCGCAACGCGCCGGGCGTCTTCGCCCCGGAGATCGAGCACCGCTACTTTGGCACCATGCGCCGCGAGCGCTTTCGACATACTGGCGCATAAAACCCCGGCGCCGCCTGTAACTACGGCGACTTTACCCTTCAGATCCACCTTGATATCCACATTCTTCGCTCCCCCTTCTCCCTTATTGTCACGCTTGGCTGATTAAAGCAGGTTACGGTTAATTTTCTTCTTGGCATTGATGATATGGGTCTCGATGCAGCAGCGCAGTTCTTTCTCATCCTGGGCCGCCAGCGCCTGAAATATAGCCTCATGTTCTTTGACGCCGGCGATGGTTTCATCCCGTCCTTGCCGCCCGTAGATATAGTGGGCGTAGTCGTGGGTCCCGAGACTGCTATAAATCCGCATGATCCGCTTATTGCCGGAGCATTTGACAAACAACTGATGAAACTCCTGATCCAGATAGTAGTTCTGAAAGTAGTCATTAAGATCGGCGGCATTTTCGATAATGCGCATGTGCTCGCATAGATTATTGCTAAACTTGGCCTTTACTTCAGGATCTTGCCGGAAAGTTTGCATAATTTGTTTTAAATAATAAGTCTCGATCATCAACCGTATGTCGAAAATTTCTTCAATCTCTTCCCACCTGACTTCCCGCACCTTAATGCCTTTGCGGGGAATACTTTCTACCAGGCCTTCGGTAATCATCCGGTTTAGCGCCTGTTTTATCGGCGTTTCGCTTATACCATAGCGTTCATGCAGTTCCCGGATAATGATTTTCTGGCCGGGCAGCAGAACTCTCTCGGTTATATCCTTTTTCAAAGCTTTATAGGCCACATCGACTAAAGTTTGACTTTGATAGTGCAATGTATCCAAGTGGTGCATCCTCCCAAATATATTCCTTACCTTAATTTCGACAAAAAACGAAATTAAATTTTAGATTTAAAACCTAAAATTTAATTTCGGCACCTGGCTAAAAATTCCTGCTATAATTTTCTATTTTTAAAAAATTTAAAACCTTCTTGCTTTCTATCGTTTTAAAACACCTATTTACAATAAAAAAAACCACCAATCCGATAATTGGTGGAGGCGATCCGTCCATTCCTCGGATCGCGCAAAAAGGTTGCTTGGCTTGCCGCCAATTCTTTCAGGCTATTTCTCCTTGTTGTTCGGTGCCACGCAGCGCAATAATTTGGTTTTTAGCGTCCACCATGACGACGCGCGGCCGATAAGTGAGCGCCGCGTCCCTTGTCATCAAGGCATAAGCGATAATTATTACCGTGTCTCCCGGTTGGACCAATCGGGCTGCGGCCCCATTTAAACAAATAACGCCGCTCCCTGCCTCGCCGGCAATAACATAGGTCTCCAGACGGCTGCCGTTATTATTATTGACAATCTGCACCTTTTCGCCCGGCAAAATGTCGGCGGCCTCAAGCAAAGTTTTATCAATGGTGATGCTTCCCATGTAATTTAAGTTTGCCTCGGTCACTGTCGCGCGATGTATCTTGGATTTAAACATGGTTAAGAACATGCTGCTACCTCCAGCAAAATATTGTCAATCAGGCGAGTTTTACCGATACGGACTGCCAGCGCCAGCAGCCCGGCATCCGCCAAACGCTCACGCGGCATAAGATCATCAGGATGCACCAACTCTACGTAGTCGATTACAGCCAACGGTTCGCTTTGGATAAACGCTGTAACAGCCGCCACAATAGCTTGCGTATCACGCTCGCCGGCTGCGACAAGGCATCGGGCTTCGGCAAGACTGCGCGAGAGAACCAGCGCTGCCTGACGTTCCGCCGCTGACAGATATGCATTGCGGGAACTCATCGCCAGTCCGTCGCTTTCCCGGACGATAGGCAGCACGCGAAGCTCTATGTCAAAACAAAGATCTTGGGTCATGCGTTTTAAGACCTGCACCTGTTGCGCATCTTTCTGCCCAAAGTAGGCCCTGTCCGGCTGCACAATATTGAACAGGCGGCTGACCACGGTCGTAACCCCCCGAAAATGCCCGGGCCTCGTCCGCCCGCACAAATTCTCCGTCAATGAGCCGGTAACCTCCACCCAGGTAGCATTCCCGGGGCGATAAATCTCCTCTACCGGCGGATGAAACAGGGCTGTTACCCCTGCCTCAGCCGCGAGGCAGGCATCTTCCTCCAGTTTGCGGGGGTAGGTGGCAAAATCCTCATTGGGGCCAAATTGGGTTGGATTTACAAAAATAGTGGCGACCACAATATCATTCTCGGCCGCGGCTGTACGCATTAAAGAAAGGTGTCCCTCGTGCAAAGCGCCCATTGTTGGCACCAGGCCAACACTTTGCCGGCGGCTGCGCGCCTGCTTTAAAAAAGCGCGCAGTTCTGCCACTGTCGCAAAACGCAGCATAGCTAATTTCCCCCTCCGTATCAAACTTACATATTTAATAAAGCTTTTCCAACACTTCATCATCTATATTAAAACTGTGCTCCGGCGCAGGGAACTGCCGTTTCCTAACATCGTCAATATACTCACGCACGGCGCTCATAACCTCTATGTGCAGTGTGCGGTAGTTTTTAACAAACTTCGGCTTAAATCCCGGCAAAAGCCCCAATAAGTCATGCGTAACCAGTACCTGCCCGTCACACCCGTTGCCGGCTCCAATGCCAATCGTCGGAATCGACAGCTGCTGGCTCACTTTATGCGCAAGCTTGGCGGGTACGCATTCCAGCACCAGTGCAAAAGCTCCTGCTTCTTCCAATGCCCGGGCATCATCCATCAGCCGCTGCGCGGCGGGAAAATCTTTCCCCTGCACCTTGAAGCCACCTAATTGGTGAACCGATTGCGGCGTAAGCCCGAGGTGCCCTACCACCGGAATTCCTGCTGCCGTCATTGCTTTCACGGCAGGAACCACTTCTTTTCCTCCTTCCAGCTTAACAGCCTGGGCGGCTGTTTCCTTCAAAAAACGGCCCGCATTGCGCAGCGCTTCTTCCACCGATACTTGATAGCTCATAAACGGCATGTCGGCAACCACTAAGGAACGGCTGGCGCCGCGGCAAACTGCGCGAACATGATGCAGCATGTCCTCCATGGTAACAGCCAGCGTTGAGTCGTAACCCAGTATGACATTTCCCAGCGAGTCGCCTACCAGCAGCATGTCTACGCCGGCCTCATCGAGCAAGCGGGCAAAACCGGCATCATAGGCTGTGAGCATGGTGATAATCTCACCCCGAGCTTTTTTCGCGCGAATAGTGGCTGTGGTAATTTTATTGTTGGACATGATTAACCCCCTTTACCTGTTGACATCATTAGAAGCCAGCAAACTTGCAATTTGCCGCCTTTCTTCCGGCGTAATGCGATTGCCGGTTAATGCGAGCGCCGCCTTGCCAAGGCATTGATAAACGGTTAAAAATTCTGCCGGCAATGCCTGCAGGTGACGGGCAACCGTGGCAACGTCACCGCGCACAATAGGTCCGGTAAGAGCTTCTGCCGTTCCGCGCTGACCGACATTTCGCAGCGTCCCTGCCACCAGTGGCAGAAGCGCCGCAAGCGCATCCTGTTGTTCATCCGTCCAGCGGCTCATCAGCCGTTCAGCCATATTTAATAGAACCACGAGGTAATTGGAAGCCATGCAGGCAGCGGCGTGATATAAAACACGCTCCTGCGGCGGCACACTCAGTACTCTGCCGCCAAGATCAACCGCCAGGCAGCCGGCGGCATCAACCGCTGCCGGGTCGCCGTCTATTGCAAAAGCAGTACCTGAGAAATTTTGCCGCGCCGTTTCCATTTCCGCAAAACTTTGCAGCGGGTGCATGGAACCGACAGCAACCCCAAAGCGCCGCGCCGGCGCCAACACCTCGCCACTGAGTGCGCCGCTGGTATGCAGTAAAACTTGTCCGCGCCGCAGGCGTTGGCCGGCCATAAGTTCATCCAGCACCGCAGGTAGCGTTCTGTCCGGAACCGTTAGCAAAACAACATCTCCCTGCGCGGCAGCATCCACATTGTTAAGCGCAGCCGGGATACCTGTAGCCAGGGAAAATGCTTCAACTGTTGTCCTGCGTCTGGCAGTTACCGCTGCCACTTTATAACCGGCGGTCGCCAAGACCGAGGCCAGAGCAGATCCCAGCCTGCCTACTCCCAAAATAACAATAGTCGGCTTTTGCTCCATACAACCTCCCGAAAAAATAAAAAACCTTCCGACCGGAGCCGAAAGGCATAGAAAACAAAGATAAGACGGTTGTTACCGCATTATCGCGAGCTTTCTGAACCCTCCCGTCCCGGTTCCGTAGAATCCAAGCGGTCGATCCAAAAAAATATATACTTGGGATAGCAAAGATCAGATTATGCAGCTCCATGGGATGCCGCCCTACCTGTTACACTCTTGAGCATAACACAGACCGCAGTCTATATGCAAGGGGAAACAGGGGATAGATCGTGTCAAGGTACTGATGCGTTTTTATGCAGAAAGGCTGTCAGGAGTTGCGTTTATCCGGCGACTTAAGCCATTTATTAATCCTACAGCCTGGGCAAGTGGCATAAGACTTCCCTTTTCCGGGAAAATATAGACTAGCTTTTACGAAGTGGAACATGACGATGGATGTGAGCTTTTGAGGTGCAAAAAAAAATTCCGTTAGAAAATGAGAGCCTATTTACCAAACTGCAAAATCTAAAAACTCTAATTGCCGGCGCGAGTGAAGTTAAAGAAGACATAGAAACACTTGTTAGAACTCTCAATGAACATTGTGTTGAGAGCGAGGCCTATCAGCTAAAAACTGCTTTGCAGGTAAACATAGAGCATTTGCGTGAGATATTATCGGGTAGCGATGATATTCAGTTTCGCGAATTTTGGATTGTACCCTTTCAGGTAAAGGCTGCAATAGTGTTTCTAGAAGGAATGATAGATCAAGGCATCATTAACGAACATATCATTGAAAAACTTACAGCTTCGCGATCATCACACAAGTTTTGCTTAGAGCAGCTTGCATTGATTGATAGTATCCGAAACATTATCCTGACGGCGGCATCGGTTACCAAAGAAGATAGCATGGAAGCGATTATAAGTAGGATACTTTCAGGAGATGCCGCCCTGTTTATTGACACAGTTAATACCGCTCTCGTCATAGCAACAAGGAAAGTTGAGTTCCGCGCTGTTGCTGAACCGGAAACAGAAGCCGAAGTGCTTGGTCCGCGCGACGGCTTCACGGAGGAGCTTCGTGTCAACATTACGCTGATACGGCGTCGTATCATAAATCCTAACCTTATCATAAAAAAACAGCATATTGGTATACGCAGTAAAGCTGAGGTAGCCGTTGTTTATCTACGCGGGATTGCCAATTTCAAGTTGATACATGAGGTTGAAAAACGGCTGAAAAATATCACCCTAGACATTCCTGCACCTTCCGGCATGCATAATTTGTTGGAAGATAAGCCTTTTTCCATATTTCCCACAGTAATGAGTACTGAACGTCCGGATAAACTTGCAGCTGCATTAGCCGAGGGAAAGGCTGGCATTCTGGTAGACGGAACGCCATTTTGCTATATAGCCCCCAGCACGTTCCCGGACTTTTTTAAAGCAGGCGATGATTACTATGAAAAATGGCTCCCGGCGGCGTTAATCAGAATAACCAGATACGCTGCGGCATTTTTTGCCTTAACAATGCCGGCGCTGTATGTCGCTGTAACCAGCTTTCATCCGGGGCTGCTTCCCACACCGTTGGTTCTCACGATCGGAACTTCCCGTGAAGGAGTACCGTTTCCGGCATTTGTAGAAGCGCTTATTATGGAAGCATTATTGGAGATCATGCAGGAAGCGGGTATAAGGCTGCCCAAAATTATTGGCCCGGCAGTAAGTATTGTCGGCGGATTGGTTATCGGTGAGGCAGCGGTACGGGCGGGCTTGGTTAGCCCACCGTTAATAATTGTCACGTCATTTACGGCTATTGCCACCTTTAGTATTTCCAGCTATCGGCTGGGCCTGCCGCTGCGACTTCTGAGAGTTCCGCTGATGTGCCTCGCTGCCAGTTTAGGCATGTTTGGGGTCATGTGCGGTTTGTTGGCAATTGCAGTTCATCTCAGCATTTTGGAAAGTTTTGGGGAACCGTACTTGGCGCCATTAGTTCCCAAGTCCAGAGCTAATCTCAGCGACTTGAAAGATACGATTGTCATTTTGCCGGCGACACAAATGGTCGAACGACCTGATTACCTTGAACCGCCTGATGGCAAACGACAAAAGGGAGAATAAGTGAGGCAATGGAACTAAATCGGTGGGTTTCTCCGCTTCAATTTATGGTAATAACCATTAACACGATGATTGGTGCCAATTTGCTCACCCTTCCCCGGACAATTGTTGCAACAGCGAAACAGGATATGTGGATGTCGATTTTAGTAACAAGTGTACTCTTTGCGGTTTCGTTTCGCATTGCTGCAGCTTTGGCAGCCTATTTTCCCAATCACACCTCAATTGAGTATCACCGTATTTTGTTAGGGCGATTTTTCGGCAACATTTTAAACTTAATCATGCTGACGCTTATGCTTGCTGTCACTGCCCAATTCATCCGGATATTTAGAATTGCCGTAAAAATTTTTCTATTGGACTTAACGCCATCTCAGGTTATTGTTTTTATTTTTCTGGCACTTGCCGTGTATGCAGCCCAGCACGGTCTTGGACCAATAATACGTGTCCAGCAGTTATTATTCTTATTTTCATACTCTTTATTTATCATGTTAATTCTCTTAGGCGTACTTGAGGTTGAACGCGAGCATTATTCCCCTATGCTGGCTGACGGTATAAAACCGGTACTTCAGGGCAGTTTGAATTGCTGGACGGCTTACAGCGGCCCTGAATTAATCATTGGCTTTTTATATCCATATTTGGTGCAGCGGGAGCGCATTACCCGCTATGGGTTAATTGTTATCGGAGCGGTCACTATTATCTATGTGTTAATTTACGGTATTACCCTCGGCATCTTAGGCGCGGCGGAAACAGCGGATCTTCTAATTCCCACAGTGATGGCCTATCGCTCTATCGAAATTCCGGATACCTTTATTGAGCGAATTGACGGCTATTTGATGATCGTCTGGATTGCTATATGTTTTACATCGCTGTTAAACTGGCTATACTTTATCGGCTTTGGAGCTGCACGCATGCTGAAACTGGAAAGCAGCCGCGCGGCAATGGTGCTATTATTGCCGCTGATAAGTTATCTCGTGGCGCTGCCGCCAGACTATCACTCCTTTGTGACCGCTTCCGACTGGATAAATTATTGCAGTCTGATATGGGGATTAGGCTTCATGCCGATGCTGCTTATACTAGCCTGGCGGCGGAAAGCAGAGATGAAACAATGCACAAAAGATTGAGCATACGCTTAGCATTAGGCATCATCCTGTTGCTGCTGACGGTTACAGTCAGCGGCTGTTGGGATCGTAAAGAGATCGAAAACCGTGGTTACGTTCTGGGGGTTGCCATTGATTATGCAACGGGTGAACACAACAAGAGAAAATCGGAATTTTTGTATGCGCCGCAAGGAGCCGGACAGAGAAAATACCTGGTAACAATGCAACTCCCCAAATTCAGAAAGGAAGCAAGCAAGGAAATATCCAGCGCGCAGCAGCATTTGATCTGGGCGGCCGAAGGGGAGTCCATGTTTGCAATTACTCGAGCGATAAATACTAAGGTATATTTCGCCATGTTTTTTGAAGATATCCAAATAATAATATTCAGTGAGGCGGTAGCCAGAGAAGGCATTGGCAGCATCATCGACTTCTGGCTCCGTGATGCCGAAATACGGCGTAAAGTCAAATTGTTTGTCACTCCTGGCCGCGCCGAAGATATTCTAAAAACAAAACTGCAGGTCGAAGAAGTAAACAGCATGTTTATCGCCAAGCTGACGCAAAATGTGAATAAGTCGCCATATTTTGTTAGCAAGCCAGTAATTGGCGAAATATCCGAAGCGATGCGGGATAAACGGTCATTTGTTATGCCGCTGGTTATGGTGGAAGAAAAGGAAGTAAAGTTGACAAGGGCCGCAGTGTTTAACAAGCAGCAGAAAATGATCGGAGAATTCGATGAGTTTGAAGTATACGGAGCAAAGCTTTTAAAACGGGAATTAAAGCAAGGCGTTATCGTTGTCCCCAACCCATCCGATACCAAGAGGATCGCGGTTTTCGAACTTTACGAAGCCGATATTGAGGTCAAACCCCATCTAGCGGGAGATAAATTGCGATTTCTCGTGGAAGCAAAGTTTACCGGCACATTAGCAGAAAATCAAGCTGCCGGTCAGGATGCTTTGGACCCGGTCTTTACCAAGGCTATAGAGCAAGCGGTAGCTGCTGAATATACCAGATTGGTTAACAAGGCTTATATTAAACAACAGGACTTAAAGGTGGAAGTATGCGGATTGGGTAAGTTGGTATATAACAAATATCCGCAATACTGGAAAAGTATAAAAGAGCGGTGGGAAGAAGAGATATTTCCCCAAACACCGCTAGATATTAAAATCAAAGTAACTGTGCGAAGGCCGGTTTTAAAACGCTAAAGCCAGGATATTACCAGTATACATGCTCCCCCGATGATGTAGCACCACCCGGCGATGCGGGCAAATTTAGCGGAGCGCATAAAGTTCCTCTTTGTTTCATGCTTGGCGTTAATGACTAGCGAGTATAGGCCGACCAAGATAAGCAGTACAGCAAAGGACGGTTTGAGCGGCCCGGTTATTATGTTAAACATCGATATCATCCATCTTAAGTTCTCCTTAATACATGTTGCCATCTCTCAAGCGCTTATTCTTTTTAACGATTTTTTCCACATCTACTCAATAGCATTACTTTAACTGCAAAAAATAATGCAAAAGACTGCCGATAATCCACTGTATCGGCAGCCTGAGCGTAATTTCCCTAAAAAAAAAACACGGGGAAAGGGATTGTGTTTCGGGTTTGAAAAAACCACGAAAACAATATCCCTTTCCCCATGTTTTCTGCAAATACCACTAAACCGGTGTGATCAATAGCCTCTCTGCCTGGGAAACAGGCGCTACGGGCCTACAAACCTCTCCAAATTGGGCGAAGAAGTTCTGTCGCCAACAAGGCGGAACATTCTTTGTATCATTGCTATAACCGAAATTTGGCTACAGCCCCCTGAAGATCCTGTGCCAGCTTCGATAATGCCTCGCTGGAGGTGGCGATTTCCTCCATGGAAGCCAGTTGCTCCTCGGTAGCCGCCGAAACACCCTGGGCCTCGTCTGCTGATTTTTTGCTTAGTTTATCAATCCTCTGAACCGACCTCACAATCTGTTGGCTACCCGCAGCTGTTTGTTGGATGGTAGCCGAAATATCCCTGACCTGGCCCGATACTTGTGTTACCAGATCCGCAATTTCCCGGAAGGCAATTCCGGCAGCATTGACTACCTCGGCGCCCGTCTTGACCTCTCTAGTGCCGTCATTCATTGCTATGACTGCTTTCTCGGTGTCTTCCTGGATTTCCTTAATTAATTCCGCGATCTTCTTGGCCGCATCCCGAGATTGCTCGGCAAGCTTCCGCACTTCCTCCGCTACCACCGCGAAACCTCGTCCCTGTTCCCCCGCCCGCGCAGCCTCGATGGCAGCGTTAAGAGCAAGCAGATTAGTCTGTCCGGCGATACCAGAGATAGAGTCTACGATCTGGCCAATTTCCTTAGACCGCTCACCCAGCTTAGCTACCATCGCTGCTGACGTATTTACGGTGTCTTCAATATTGGCCATCTGATCGACCGCTCTTTCCACTGCTGTTCCGCCATCCTTTGCCTTCGCAGCAGCCTGGGCCGACTGGGCGGCAACCTGATTGGCACTTGCAGCCATCTGCTGAATAGCTGCCGACATCTGCTCCACCACAGCCAAGGTTTCGTCGGCCGCAGCTAATTGCGCTGTTGCGCCAGCCGCCACATCCGAGATAGAAACGGCCACCGAGTTGGCTGCTTGCGCCGACTGCTCGGCACTAGCAGTCAGCTCCTCGGAAGCGGCAGCCACCTGATCAGCGTTGTGTTGTACCTGGCTCACGATATCACGTAGATTGTTGAGCATTGATTGGAAGCTCTTCGCCAACTGTCCCAGCTCGTCTTGTCCGGTTGCCTCAATCTGCCGCATGCTCAGGTCACCGTCCGCCAGCGCCGCCGCCTCATCCCGCATGCGGACAATGGGTTTAGCGAACTTGCCGCTGATAAGTGACACAAAGAAGCTTGCAATCACGATCGCCAAGATTGCAACTCCCAACATCGTCCAGCCCATAGTCCGCACCGCTACCTTGGTTTCTGCCTCAGGCGCGGTTACAAACAGCACCCAGCGCTGACCGGGCAAATCGATAGGGGTGGCGATTGCCAATTGTTCCCCACTCAGAAAACGGTAGTACCCCGTCACCTGCTTACCTTGTTCCACCGTCTGTTTGAAAAGATTTATCAGCCGATCGTCCAATTCTTTGACTTCTAGCTTGATCTCCGGATTGACTGTTTTTTCCGCAAAGCTCAGTTTACCGTTAATTTCAGGTTTTTTCGGGTGAGACAGGACTGTTCCCCCATCGTCTACCAGTACGCCATATCCTGTTTGCAAAAAATAGATCTGGGAAACCATCTTGTTGATAGTGTCCAGCGGCAGATTGCCGACAACCACCCCTTTGAGAACTCCGTTGTCAAGGATCGGTACTGCGATGTTCACCGATAGCTTGCCGGTTCCTTTTACCAACAACGGCTCTGACACCACCGGCCTTTGGGTAGCCACAGCCCGTTTGAAGTACTCTCTACTGCTTAAGTCATCCGCCGTACCATTTGTGCGGCGGGCAAAACCGTTAAGATCCATGTGCATCAGATAGTCGAACTGACCGATTCGCTTATGGGCTTCCTTCATGGCTTCCATGATTTGTTGGGGATCGTTTGCGGTGCGCATACGCTGGATGCTCGCAAGATCCTCCAATTGGATGACCAACTTTTCGATAGTTGACTGTAGTTTACTGGAATAATCCGCACCTATGGCTCTTGCCGTCTCGTCGACACTTGCGGACAAAGCCTGTTGAGAGAAATAGTAGCTGACGCCGGCCATAAGGCTGAGAGAACCGATCAGGAGTATGGCCATTACGAAAGTCAGCCGTGCTCTGATGCTTTTTCCGATTAACATTGAATTCCCCCCCCAATGACATCTTATAAAACCAATCAATTTTTGTCCGCGGTAAATAACAATAAATTAATTAGAACTGGAGACTGCTCATTCCACTTGGCCGGGGACAATTTCATCCAGTTTCAACAGGACATACGACATTTAGCACTAAAATCCTGCAGTTTATGCCAATTTATCGCACAATCATTATTTTTTTCGACAAAGAATAGGAATTTGTGAAAATTTACTCACAAAAGTAACTGGATAAACTATATGTCATACATACCTTCTCCTACTAAACAAGCCTCGTCGCCGGTTTTGTCCCGGCGGACGAGGCTTGCCGTGTCATTTCAAGTAGGATTTGCATGGTGGAGGTGAGGAGAGTCGAACTCCTGTCCAAAGGTATCGCCACAAAGGCTTCTCCGAGCGCAGTCTGCAGTTTAGATTTCGCTCACTTGACGCCTACAGACGGGCTTCGCGCAAGCTATCTCGATAAGGTTCCCAGTCGGGCCTCCGAGAATTGACCCTCAGGTATCCCACTAAGTGACGCCCTATCCCAGTCCGTGGGAGGAGAGTGAGTAGGACGTTAGCATTAAGCTGCTAAAGCGTATTCTTCGTTTGCGATTACTTTAACCCACCGTATTACGGGCTGATGGAACCCCGGCTCGCTACCTATGCCACAACTACCCCTGTCGAAACCAGTACACCCCCATGTTCTAGGCCGGTGATCATTGGAAGGGCCGCAGCGCTCGCAAATACGCTGCGGCAGCTTATTAATATTATATCATAGAAAATATTTTTCCGCAAACAATTATTCCCTTTGACGATCGCGCAGCGCACGCTCCATATCGCGCTTGGCATCGCGTTCAGCGAGTGCGTCCCGCTTGTCATAGCTGTGCTTGCCTGACGCCAGTCCCAGTTCAAGTTTGGCTTTGCCGCGGGTAAAGTAAAGCTTAAGCGGCACCAGGGTATATCCCTTTTCTTTGGTTTTGCCGATAAGCTTGTTGATCTCGTACCGGTGCATCAGCAGTTTGCGGGTGCGCAACGGTTCGTGGTTAAACCGGTTGCCCTGCTCGTAGGGGCTGATATGCATGTTGTGCAGCATCAGTTCGCCGTTGTCAACACGGGCATAGCTGTCTTTCAGGTTGGCTCTGCCGGCGCGCAACGATTTGACTTCCGTGCCGGTAAGCACCATGCCTGCTTCGTATGTTTCGTGAATATGATAATCATGCCGGGCTTTGCGGTTTTCCGCGACTATTTTGATGCCGCTTTTTTTAGGGTCGGCCACCGGAAATCACCACCATACGCAGTATATCGCGTATTATTTATGATATATCATCTTATAGCTTGCGTCAACGGCAGCCGCAAAAGTATAATATCGGCATGTCGAAGCTATTGCGCATGATTTATGCGGCGTAAAATCAATAATTTCTTTTCTTCGCCCGCTTCGGCTTTGCGCCGGCGTTTTTTTGCTTTGGGGGTTTGTCGCGGGCTATAGCGGCCTGTTTGCCTTTCGGCTTGCCCTTAGCCGGACGCTTGGCGCCGCGCTCCGGCAGATTTTTCAGCACCCCGCGCGCCGGTATGCCGCCGGATATAAGCTTAAAATCTATGCTGCGCTCGGCGGCGTTGACTTTTGTCAGCAGCACCCGCACCGGATCACCCAGACGGAATACCTTTTTGGTGCGCTCGCCAAGCAGTAGGTATTGCTCCTCAATATATTGGTAGTAATCGTCATCCATGCCGGAGACGTGAACCAACCCTTCCACGCCGTTTTCCAGTTCGACAAACATGCCAAAGGCGGTAACGCCGCTGATAATGCCGTCAAACTCTTCCCCCAGGAATTGCGCCATATACTCGACCTTTTTCAGGTCGACCGTTTCGCGTTCCGCTTCGGCCGCCGCCCGCTCGCGCTGGGAGGAATGCAGCGCAATTTCCGGCAGCATTGCCGCCAGACGCTCGCGCCGTTTGGCCGACATGCCGCCCTTTTTGAAGGTTTCCCGCAGCGTCCGGTGGACGATCAGATCGGGATAGCGGCGGATGGGGGAGGTAAAATGGGTATAAAACTCGGCCGCCAAACCATAATGGCCGAGATTTTCCGCTTCATAGCGGGCTTGCTTGAGGGAACGGAGCATGACTGTGCTGATGATGCGCTCCTCAGGCCTGCCGGCGATGCGGCTGAGCACTTTTTGCAGCACCATCGGCGGCACTTCGTCCACCTGCTTCAAACCCTGACCGAAGTTGTGCAGCAAGCTATCCAGCCGCTCCATTTTTTCCGGCTCGGGTTCTTCATGCACGCGGAAAACAAAGGGCACCCCCAGTTTATACATATGCTCGGCTACCGTTTCGTTAGCCACCAGCATAAATTCCTCAATAATGGACTCGGCAATCGAGCGTACTCGTTTCACGATCTCTACTGGTTTGCCATTGTCGTCAAGCTTAACCTTAAGTTCGGGAAAATCAAAGTCAATCGCTCCCCGTCGCATCCGGCGCTCGCGCAGGATGCGGCAGAGTCGTTCCATTTCTTCCAAATGCGGCACCAGTGCGGCGTATTCCTGACGCAGTTTCTCGTCATTCTCGGCCAGAATCCTGCGGACGATATTATAGGATAAGCGCCGCTTGACATGAATGACACTGGGAAATATCTCGTAACGCACCACTTGCCCCTTGTCATTGATTTCCATCTGCGCCGAAATGGTCAGCCGGTCAGTATGCGGGTTCAAGCTGCAGATGCCGTTGGATAGCTGATGGGGCAGCATCGGCAGCACACGGTCTGCCAGATATACGCTTGTCCCCCTGAGCTTGGCCTCATTATCCAGCACGCTGCCTTCCCTGACATAGTGGCTCACATCGGCAATATGAACACCTAAGAGATACCTGCCGCCTTTCAGTCGCTCGACATGCACGGCATCATCTAGGTCTTTGGCATCTTCGGCGTCAATAGTAACAATCGTCAGGTCGCGCAGATCACGCCGCCCTTTGATATCTTCCTCCCCCACTGCCGCCGGTATTTTTTGCACTTCCCGCTCCACCTCGGGCGGAAACTCGGCGGGAAGATTATGATTGCGAATGATCGCGAGTATCTGAATGCCGGGGTCATTGGGATTGCCCAGCACCTCGGCGATCTTGCCTTCGGCGCTGCGTTTTTTCTCAGGCCAGCGAGTAATTTCGGCTACCACTTTATAGCCATCCCTAGCGCCGTTGATTTCGTTTTGCGGAATGAAAATATCTTGCCCCAGGCGCGGATCGTCGGGAATGACAAAACCAAAGTGCCGGCCGCTTTCAAATGTGCCGACAATCTTGGTATTGGCGCGCCGCACAATGCGAATGACCTCGCCCTCCCGCGTTTTGCCCATCCCTACCGTGCGATGATGAACGCGGGCGACTACGCGGTCGTTGTGCATGGCGTTCATGCTCGCGTCCGCCGCTATATAAACATCCGGTTCTTCAGGAATATCGGGAATGACAAACCCAAATCCCTTGCGGCTGGCTTCAAAGCGCCCGACCACAAGGTTCATGCGTTCGGGCACGCCATACTTGCCATAACGGGTTTTAATAATCGCGGCCTCTGCTTCCAGTTCTGCCAGCAGCGGCCAAAAATCCTTGAGTTCAGCGGCTTTTAATTCAAGCCCTGCGGCAAGGTCCTCGGCCTCCAGCGGCCGGTACGCCTCCTCGCGCATGAACGCCAGGATTTTTTCTTTTAAGTCCATATAAATTACACATCCTTAATTACAGCTACGGTGGCTTTCGCCTCCGCCGTCACCGTTCCGTCCGACAGCGCGACCTGGCCGGCCAGTTCATAGATTCGGCCGCGCTGGCCGGTAACCCAGCCGGTTATGGTCAATTCCTGGCCGACAGGGGTCGGATGCCGGAAACGCACTTCGAGGCGGGCGGTCACCGCGTTTAAGCCTTTGTGATAAATATAGCGGGCGGTAATTTCGTCGAGGAGCGTACTGACAATACCGCCGTGGACGATGTTGTCGTAGCCCTGGTGTTCCGGCCCGGCAGTGAATGTACTGATATACCTGTCATTTTCTTCACGGAAAGTTAATTTCAGGCCGATAGGATTGTTTTTGCCGCAGGCAAAGCACCCTTGGTTGCGCTCATCCATGTTTATTCTCCCCTCCCAAAAAGGCGGCAATATGCTCAAAAACCGCCTCGCGTTCCAAATCAAGCGTGACGACATGTCCGGATTTCTCCAGCCAGATAATTTTCTTTTCGCCGCTGCCCAAGCGCTTATAAATAAATTCCGCGCTTTCGGGACGCACGGTATGCTCAGCGCGCGACTGAATGACCAGCGCCGGCGCGGTAATCCCGGGAAGCTGCCTGGCGACATGTTTAATCAATTCCAGCAAACTGGCCAGGCTTGATAGCGGCGTTTCGTCATAGCCTATCGAATAAATAGGGTCAACATCAAACCGTTTGCGCACCTTCACGACATAGCTGCGGAACAGCCGGTACAGCGGCAGCAGCGGCAAGCGCCGGTCTTTAATATAAATGGGCGCGGCAATCGCTACAACCTTGGCAACAGGATACTCGTTCGCCAGCTTGAGCGCCAGCAGGCCGCCCATTGACAGACCGACGACCGATACCTCCTGGCAGAATGAACGCAAATAATGATAGCCGTCTTCCACGGCGCTATACCAGTGGGTCCAAGCCGTTGCCGCCATCTCTTTCGCGCTTGTGCCATGTCCGCATAATCGCGGCCCCAGCACAGTATACCCCAAACGGTGCAGGTAATCAGCCAGCAGCCGCATTTCTGCGGGCGAGCCGGTAAAACCGTGCACGGCCAAAACGCCATGCTCGCCCCCGGGAAGAAAAAACGGTTCGGCTCCTCTGATAATGGCCAACAGCAACCCTCCATGGTTTCACGTAAAGTATCATGGTATCATTATACCATTATTCGCCAATTTTATGAATTTTACGCTGTGTAAAAAAGGAGATACGGCATAAACCGTACCTCCGCAAAAGACTTAAAAGACTTACTTCAATATTTTCAGCAGCATGCCGCCGTAGTTTTGAATAACCGGCGCAAAGACCAGCGAAACGATGGTCATAAGTTTAATCAAAATATTCATCGCCGGACCGGAAGTATCTTTGAAGGGGTCGCCGACAGTGTCGCCAACAACGGCCGCCTTGTGCGCGTCGCTGCCTTTGCCGCCGTGCTCGCCGCCCTCAATGTACTTCTTGGCGTTGTCCCAGGCGCCGCCGGCATTAGCCATGAAGATCGCCACAAGCACGCCGGTGACAACCGCGCCGGCAATAAATCCGGCCAGGGCGGCCGCACCAAGCACTAAGCCCATAACCAGCGGCAAAATAATAGCCAGTGCGCCGGGCAGCAGCATCTTGTGAATGGCGGCCGCAGTGGAAATATCGACGCATGCTCTGTAGTCAGCTTTGGCTTTGCCTTCCATCAGACCGGGAATACTCCGGAACTGACGGCGCACTTCTTCAATCATATCGTATGCCGCCGCGCCAACCGCTTCCATGGTCATCGCGGCAAACAAGAAGGGGATCATCGCGCCAAGCAGCATGCCTGCCAGCGTCGTAGGATCAAGCAAGTCGATAGCTTTAAGTTCAACGGCTTGCGCGTAGGAAGCAAACAGCGCGAGCGCCGTCAGCGCCGCCGAGCCAATGGCAAAACCTTTGGCAATGGCAGCGGTGGTATTGCCCACAGCATCCAGCTTATCAGTTACTTCGCGAACTTCATGCGGCAGTTCGGACATTTCCGCGATACCGCCGGCATTGTCGGAAATCGGGCCGTAGGCGTCAACCGCTACCGTAATGCCGGTAGTCGAGAGCATGCCGACCGCGGCCAGCGAGATGCCGTACAGGCCAAGCATTACATTTTTCGCTCCGCCCATGACATAGAAGGAAACCAGCATGCCGACTGCCATGAAGACCATCGGCCACATCGTGGAATACATCCCAACGGCAACACCGGAGATAATGGTAGTAGCCGGGCCGGTCTCAGACTGCTTGGCAATCTTGGCCACATGCTCGTAGTCGCCGGAAGTGTAAATCTCGGTGAGTTTGCCGATCAGCAATCCGGCGATAAGGCCGGCGGTCAGCGCCCAGAAAGCGTTCAAGTTGCCAAACAGCATCTTGCTGAGTAAGCCTGCGGCGGCGATGGTGATAGCGCCCGCCACGTAAGTTCCCATGTTCAGAGCCGCCTGCGGGTTGTCCCCCTTGCTTTCGCGGCCGATCAGAACGCCAATAATACAAGCGACGATGCCGAGCGCACACAGTGCGAACGGAAACAACACACCTGCGCCGTTTTTAAAGAGGACGGCGCCCAGAGTAAACGCGGCGATCATGGATCCTACATAAGATTCGAACAAGTCGGCGCCCATCCCGGCCACGTCACCGACGTTGTCGCCGACGTTGTCGGCGATAACGGCCGGATTGCGGGGATCGTCCTCAGGGATGCCGGCTTCAACCTTGCCGACGAGGTCGGCGCCGACGTCAGCGGCTTTGGTATAGATACCGCCGCCCACACGGGCAAACAGCGCAATTGAGCTGGCGCCCAAACCGAAACCGGTAATGGCGTCAACATCCTGGCTAAACAGCAAAAAGAAAACACCAAGACCGAGCACGCCCAAGCCGGCAACCGACATGCCCATAACCGCGCCGCCGGAAAACGCGATGCGCAGCGCTTTGCTCATGCCGCTTCTGGCGGCTTGGGTGGTTCTTACGTTCGCTTTGGTAGCAACCTGCATGCCAAAAAAGCCGGCCAGGATCGAACACAGTGCGCCGCCCAAAAAGCAAACTGCGGTTTTCCAGCCGATAAAAACGGCCAGAACAACAAATACAATAGCGATGAAAACTGCCAGATAGCGGTATTCGCGGTACAAAAACGCCATAGCGCCTTCATGTATGTATGATGCGATCTCCCGCATCCGCTCGTTACCCGCGTCCTCCTTGCTGATGCCGCTGGCGAGAAAATAAGCGAACAATAAGGCCAGTGCACCTGCGGCAGTTGAAAGAATTAAACTTGTTTCCATTGACGGTCTCCCTTCCTTAAGTGTTGCAAAAAAGATAAGAGTCTGACAATAGCGCACAAATACAAATCCTCCGATCACTGAACCCCGCAAACGGGATCTTCCTGTGGAGGATTGTTGTCTGGTTAGTGCATAACTCTGGCCCTGTCTCTTATACACAT
>JAOACF010000130.1 GCA_026417995.1 Negativicutes bacterium | reverse complement strand
TGTCAGGTACGGGCGCAGTGGTCGATATTATTGGTGCCGACAACTGCGCGCATGAACTTCTGCATCAGATAGTTCTCTTCATTGGTACAGCGCGCTGAACTAAGCGCGCCTATGGCATCCGGGCCGTACTTTTGCTTGATTTCCGTCAAACGGCGGGCGACAAAATCCAGCGCCTCATCCCAAGTTGCCTCGGTTAACAGTCCGTTTTTTCTGATAAGCGGCGCCGTCAAGCGGTGCGGGCTGTGAATATAATCCAGGCCGAAACGTCCTTTCACACACGCCAGGCGGCCGTTAACAGCGCTGGTAAGATTGGCGGAAACGCCTGTCACCCGGTTGTTTTTGACATTAAGGTCAAAGTTGCAGCCAACGCCGCAAAACGGACAGGTCGTTTTTACCTTGCGATCCGGCAGGCCTGCGCCGTGATAAGGCTTGGCCGTCAGCGCGCCGGTAGGACAGGCGGAAACACACGTACCGCAAAATACGCACCCCGCTTGCTCAAGTTTTTCCTCAAAGGCTGTGCCCACTTCGGCATCAAAACCGCGCTCCGTCCATTCAAACACGTTGCAGCCCTGAATATCTTTGCAAACCCTGACGCAACGGCCGCACAGGATACATTTGGCCGTATCCCGGACAATGAAGGGGTTATCCCCTTCGATGACGCGGCGGCGCCGCTCGCCCTGGCAGGGTATGGCCTGCACGCCGTATTCGGCCGCAAGGCGCTGCAGCTCACAGGTGAGATTGCGCTGACAGGTCAGGCATTCCTGCGGGTGGTTGGCGAGCAGCAGCTCGAGTACCTGTTTGCGCCCGGCAAGCACCGCCGGGGTTGCGGTATCTACCACCAGCCCTTCGCTTACCGGATAGGTGCACGACGCAGTCAGGCCGCGTACCCCCTTTATCTCCACCACGCAAAGCCGGCATGCGCCTTCCGGTGTCAGATCGGCAAGATGACACAAGGTAGGAATTTTAATCCCGGCGCCCAAGGCTGCTTGCAAAACGGTATCTCCCTGTGCGGCGCGCACTTTTTTGCCGTCAATTATTAGTGTAACCATTGCCCATGCACCCCCGCATTCCGCGTTGTTATTCGCAAATGTGCATATATCACAACTGTATCATTGTTTCGCCAAACGGTAAATACCCAAGCAATTTTTCCGCTGCCATCGGGTTACATAATATTTTGACAGGTAAAAAAGGATTTCCCCGATCAGCGGCTAATTATGACGGTATTGGCATTCTATCATTTATCTCGGAAATGAGGTGCTGCCCGTAGTGATTTCGCTAAAGCAAATTGCAAAGCTGCTCGTTTGCGCCGTATTCGCGCTAAGCGCCTCGACAGCGGCCGCTTCCTCCGCCGCAGACAGGTCGGACGGCATGAGCGAAGCCAGAAAGCCCAAAGCATTGACAGTCAAACATCAGGATCAGCTTATGCCTTTGCCGGAAACAGGCTATAGCGGTACAGGGGAAATCCTCCTTCCGGTCAGCGTTGTTGCCCGTTTAGCGTCCGGCGCCGCGCCTGACGCGGAAAGCGGGCGGCTGCACTTGGATTACCAGGGAGTGAAGCTGAATTTCCTTACAGAAAACATTGCCGGCATTCCCTACGTTAATGTCGCCAACCTTGAACCGGTATTAGGCTTAAACTGGCAGGAAGATTCCCTGCATTCGCTCATATTGGCAAAGCAGCCGGTCAAGGAAGCAAAAAAGAGCATTCCCCAATTTTATGCTCGGGAAATGTGGCGGCCAGCAAATAAAATCAACTTAGTCTGGGATCACATCTGGCAGCGGACGCCTTCAGCCTCGCGGGAAGAACCCATTCAGGGGCTTGATGTCCTCTCCCCTACCTGGTTTGCTGTAACGGACGAGAGCGGCTATGTGCGCAATCTTGCCGATACAGCCTATGTTCAGGCTGCGCACGCCAAAGGCTACAAAGTCTGGGCGCTGGTTACCAACAGCTTCGACCCCGACCTTACGCATAAAATCTTAAGCAGCGATAAGGCGCAGGAAAATATTATCCGGCAGTTGGCGCTGTACGCCGATCTGTATCGCCTGGATGGCATCAACATTGATTTTGAAAACATTTACGACTACGATAAAGACAAATTTTCCGCCTTTGTGGAAAAGCTGGCCAAAACGCTGCGGCAGCGCAATCTCGTAGTATCGATCGACTTAACCGTTCCCTCGGGCGCGCCGAATTGGTCGCAATGCTACGACCGCTCCCGCTTAGGCGCCGCTGTCGACTATGTGATGGTTATGACCTATGACGAACACTGGCGCAAGAGTCCTGTCAGCGGCTCTGTCGCTTCACTTCCCTGGGTGGAAAAAGGGATTGCGAACACTCTCGCGCTGATCCCCAATGAAAAAATCCTGTTAGGCCTCCCCTTCTATACCCGCGAGTGGGAGGAGAGTATTGACGAAGCAGGCAAAAAAACGGTTACGGCCAAGACCATGAGCATGGCAGCCGTGCAAAAAACAATTGACGCCTACAACCTTCAGCCTGCCTGGCTCGCTGATATCGGCCAACATTATGTGGAATACCAAAAGAACGGCAAAACCTATAAAATATGGATAGAAGACGCTCAGTCCCTCCGCCTGAAAATCGGTCTTGTGCACAAATATCATCTGGCTGGCATTGCTTCCTGGCGAAAAGGCTTTGAAGCAAAACATATCTGGAATACCCTAAACACAACATTGCGACCGGAATATTAAATAATTCAGCCCTGGCCACACGGCCAGGGCTGAATTAATATAGACGGCTGAGGCTGTCGGGAAACCGAGGCTAATAACAGCGATCTACATATTCCCCTCCAGCACATCGTTCACTTTTAAGTTGCGGACGTCCGTGGGGGCATTCAGCTTGCGATGCTCCCGGAAACGGCCGCCCAACTTGCCTGTATAGATAGTTTCCGCCAGCCCCCCGGCGTTAAGCCGCGCGAGATAAACGGTATTTTTTAAGTCAACGCCCACCAGGCGGTATTTGCCGTTTTGCGGTGAAATTGCCTGCCAACTGCCGTCGCCGTGCCGGACGAACACAGCATCTTTTTCCAGGTCATCGAAAACCAGCGAATCCTGATCAAACAGCACCCCGATACGGCCAATGCGGCCGGTATTAAAATAAATGCGGGCCAACTCCTGATTGGCGTCAGTGCGATATACCCGGTACATATCCGGATTGGTTCCGGTCTGCACCTGAATGTAGATAACATTGGTCGCTGTTGAATAAGCTACATCCACAATCTTGCTGCCTTTGGGCAGCTTGCTGATAGTTGTTGCCAATCCCTGCCCTTCGACTTCCGGGTTTACTTGCGTCAGCACAACGCGGCTGCCGTCCGGCTGTTCGCTGTAAAGGCCCATGAGCCCCAAATCACGGTCTTCCAGCCACTTAAAATAGGTCACCTGATTGCTTCCCGTATCTACCGTCCGTACCGGCTTGCGCCCGGGCATGGCGTATATCTCAACTTCGCTGTTTTTGACGATCGTCATATACCGGCGGTCGCGGGAATAATATGCCTTGCCGCTGGTTACCGCCTGATCGGCGGTGGCGCTGACCTGATAGGCAGAAGACGGCGCCAGCAGTATTTTGTCAAGATAGAGATACACGGTCAGTTGGAATACGAGCGTTGCCGCCAGCCAAGTGATAAGTTTGCGGTGTTTCACTGCCTTCCCCCTTGTTGTAAATGCATATTGCGTTCACGGCTGGTTACCGCACGATAAACGCTGTGGGGATCATCCGTTCTCCCAGCATATCGCAGGGCTTATTGACAACCTTGCCGTTGTAAAATAGCGTTGTGCTGGAGCCGCCGTCCAGATTGGCCGCAACATAGGCCCCCTGTTCATAAAGAATATTCTGTATGTCCAGCAGCGTCGCGCCAATTGAGCTTGGCTGCCGCCCGTCGATAACCAGGAAAAGTACCGTGCCGTCTTTGCGCTGGCCGATGGCGGTGCGCGGCGCAACGCCCCAGCCGCCGTCGCCGGAAGTAATCATCTTTTTGCCGTTGATAATCAGCGGCGGTCCGAACGTCACGGCTTCCGCCACCTGAAGCTCCTTAATTTCTTGCGGCGTATACTTGCCGGCCACCAGAACGCCTGATTTTGTAAAGCCGACCAAATCAATCGCGTCCTTAATATCGCCGCCTACCAAATACTTTCCTTCATGGATGATCAGGCCGTAAGGCAGCCGCCCTGTGCCTGTTCCGTTCGGATCGTGGAAGCCGCCGGCGTTGATGGCGGCAATGGCGTTGTTATTCAAAGCGATCGTGCTCACGGTGTCGCCGATCTCCTGAATGTCCCGGGCTGTCGCCACTTTCACCCGGGAAGGATCGGGTATTTCCAGCAGATAGCCGTTAAACCGCGTACCATTGATGGTAACCAAGCGCAGCGTATCATCCTGCCGCTTGGTAAAATGAAACAGGCTTTGGCGCTGATAGATATTGCTGCCGCTATCGCCGATAATAGCCTTGATCTCCTTGTCTGACAGCAGCCAGGTAATCCAGTGGGGGTGGCGTGAGGTCATGATCGCTCCGACCACACTGCTTTTAATATTCTGAAAAGGGCCGTACAGCACGACTACCGGCCCGGTGAGCGCAAGAATTAAGAGATTAATGATAAAAAACCGCAGATAATTATTCGCCAAAACAGCTTGAATGGTTGTGCGCATCGCATTACCTCTTACCATTATTTACTACAGCATGGGGTAGTCCGGACGGGACAATCTTTCCCGCAGATGCTTCAGGTCAACACCATTGCCCATCCAAACCCGGTTGAGCGCAAGAACATTATCGCCCGGTTTGGTCCAGCCGGGATTGATCGTCACTGCCGTTTTAAAGCCTGCTTCCTTAAGCAGCCTGAGTGTTTCGGCATTATAACTGCCGTTGGGATAGCAGAAATGGCGGCTGTCCTGACCCAAAATCCGGTCAAGAATTTCTTTGGACTTCATGATTTCCTCGGCCTGTTCCCGCGGGGAAAGACCCGTCAACTCGCGATGGGTGTGAGTATGCGGCGCAATTTCCATGCCGCCGGCTTTCATTTCCTTAAGCTGCTCCGGTGTCAGGCGTTTGCCGATTTGATCGGTAATCATGAACAAGGTGCTTTTAAAGCCGTATTGCTTGAGCAAGGGATATACCACTTCATACGTGTCCGGATACCCATCATCAAAGGTCAGAACTACGGGCTTCAATGGCAAAGGCTTTTTTTCCGTCAAATACGCGTGCAATTCATCCAGCGATATCGGCTGGAAGTTTTCCTGACGCAAAAATGCCATATGCTCCGCAAAGCGCTCCTTTGAAATTACGGCGTCATTATTACGTTCCGGTCCGACACTATGATACATAAGCACCGGCACGCCCGCCGGTACCGCCGTCGGCTTGTCCGGCTGAGCAGCAATTTCGCCCGGCGTTTTGACGGCAGCCGTTTTAACGGGAGTGCCGGCGCCTAAGCAGCCTGTTGCCAGCAGCGCCAGACTGGCCGCAAACACGGCCAGCGCGGCAAATATCAGTTTTTTCCTCATTTCGCCACCAATAAACAAATTTTTTACATCATGTTTCTACACAAAGAGTTAGAAGTCCTTTTGCCACCATTATACCGGAGAAATTAAAATACCTGAACCCCTCAAAGGCAATTCAGGCACTTTTATTATTTGCCACAATGGCATAATTTTTCATCCCCTGAGCCTTCCGGCAATATCACCATCATGCGTTGGATTGTATACGATGTAGTAAGAATATCTCTGCGACAAAAAGGGGGGGCGGACTTGAATAAGTTTAATCCCGACAAACTGTATGTGACATTCCGGCCCGGGGTTAACCCTAAGCGCCCGGTAGTCCTCCGGCGATATACATTAACTCACTCCGATGTTACCGGCGATCTGTTTTTAACCATCGGCCCCGGTTACGCCTGCGATCAGATCGGTCCGATGCGCGACGAGGTGAGGGCCGAGTGGCGTTGCCACTTTGACGAGTATGTCTTGCATGTATTTGTCTATGTTGGCGGGCCTTTTTCCAGTGATGTCGCTGCGCTCCGCAACCGCATCTTCATCCGTAAACTGCCGCTTGCGCTTAAGGCCATCCGGTTTGGCGACAGAGTATTTTTCCACGAACATCCCAAGTTAGACTTTGCTCCGGTTTGGGTGCATTTCGCATCCCCGTATGCCGAGCTGCGGCGCACCGAGTACTGGGGAAAACCTTTCGACTACAAAACCTGCCGCAGGCGATAAAGACAGCCCGCCTGCTTTGCTCCTTTGGATCCAGCCTCCATCACGCCGTTTGTGCCGCCGGTAAGCAGCACCGCGCTCGGCTGGCATTCTCGCGCCCGATTGCTTCCGCCAACTCAATAGTTTCTTCCGGAATTATCCCTGATTGTCCGATGACGCCAATCCGCATCACGCATTTGCCTCCTTTGTTATAGCCCACGGACATCAACCTTGGCATCATAGAAAGTGCTGCCGGCCGCTCTGTCGGTCAAACGCTGCGAAACGAGCGCGTTCACCGTCCTGTCTCCCCGTGCATGCTTAATCCAATAAACCCCTTCGGCGACAACCGAACCCGGCGACACCTTGCCGCTGACCTGCAGGC
>JAOACF010000129.1 GCA_026417995.1 Negativicutes bacterium | reverse complement strand
GGCTTAATAGGGAAGTCCGGTGCAACACCGGCGCGGTCCCGCCACTGTAATGGGGAGCAAACCCAAGGTTATACCACTGGGACGATACGTCTTGGGAAGGTTTGGGGGAGCGATGATCCAGAGCCAGGAGAACTGCCTGTCTAACAATCACCGTTTTACCCACGAGCGATGGGAAGGGGATTATGTACACAGTACTGTACTAACCTTCCCGGCTGTTTTGCAGCCGGGATTTTTATTAGAGTGTGTGAATATAAATGCCTCCCAGAGCGGGGAGGCATTTATAATTTTGCTTTTCCTTTTTCCCACCTGGTGGGAAAAGTTAGCTATCTCATGTTCATGTCCTTTCTTGCTTATGTTTTGGTACGCCTGGCAAGCGTACAATTCCCCGTCAGGGGTTCTTTCTACAATTCATCATTACATAGAGTAACGTAAATACTTTGCTTTGAGCCGAAAGGTTCTGATTGTCGAAAGGGGGCTGTGTCTCAAAATAGTCAAGACGTTGACTTGCAATAAAACTACTTATTTTAAAGAGAGAAGAGAGAGAAGGATGTTTGAATGATGGTTACCACTAATAAAAAAATCCGTTATAGAGCTGCCACCGTAATGGTCGCGCTGATGCTGCTCTTTTCTTTAACGGCTCTGGCGGCAGCGCAGGCAGTCCATGGAACTGCTGCTAAAAAGGCGATCGTTGTTACCAGCTTCGGCACGACTTTTGATGAGGCCCGTGCCGCCAATATCGACAGCGTTGAAAATGCCATCAAAGCCGGTTTTCCGGACTATGATGTCCGTCGGGCGTTTACTTCAAAAATCGTAATGAAGAGACTTGCTGAGCGTGGCATTATAATCGACAGTTTGGAAGAGGCCCTGGCTAAACTGAAAAAAGAAGGCTACCGCGAGGTTGTGGTTCAGACTACGCTTTTGACGCCTGGTGAAGAATATGATAATAAAGTTATGGCGGTAGTTAATAAACACCTGCAGGCGAAATCATTTGATAAACTGGTAGTAGGCAGGCCGCTGCTTACTTATCAAGGGGAAAATGGCACAACCGATGATTTCCTGGTGATGGCAAATGCCCTGAAACAGCAAATGCCGGTGCTGCAACTGCCGGACAGAGCAGTAGTATTTATGGGGCATGGCTCACCGAACAGACACAACCCGGCTTATGGCCTGCTGCAGGCAAAACTCACTGAAATCGGCTTAAATGCAGTGGTTGGCGTTGTGGAAGAAACAGATCATCCGAATTTTGCGGATGCGCTTAAAATGTTAGAAGAAAAAGGATACAAGAAAGTCGTGTTAATGCCGCTGATGCTGGTAGCTGGCGATCATGCCAACAATGACATGGCCGGTGATGAAGACGATTCCTGGAAAAACCTGCTGAAGAAGGAAGGGTATCAAGTCCAGACTTACCTGCACGGTTTAGGTGAAAACACTGCCGTACAGGAAATTTATGTCCAGCATGTTAGAGATGCGATTTTAGGCAGGTAAATACAATGTTTCATAAACAGTCCCGATGGGACTGTTTATGGCGTTTTTATCATCTATTATGGAGGTAATTATGACTGGTGTACTTTACGGCGTAGGCGTTGGTCCCGGAGATCCCGAATTAATGACCCTGAAAGCAATTAAAGCGATTAAAGCAGCCGATGTTATCATAGCGCCTAAGACGGAAAAAAAGGAAGATAGCGTGGCGTTGACAATTGCTACGCCATATTTAAAGGAAGGCGTACAAATTTTAAAACTTGTTTTTCCAATGGTGTTTGTTCAAGAGGAATTGAATGACGCATGGGTGAACAATAAAAATACAATACTTGGGCTGTTGGCTGCAGGTAAAAAGGTCGTTTTTTTGACCCTAGGCGATCCAATGTTTTACAGTACGTTTATTTACATATACAAGCTTTTGCAGGGATCTGGTTACCCGATAGAGTCTATACCGGGAGTAACCGCGTTCTGCGCAATTGGCAGCAAGCTAGGATATCCATTGGCTGAAGGCAATGATGTGCTCAGTATCATACCTGCTACGGCTTCAACGGAAAAAATCTCGCAGGCTCTGGCAACCGCAGATAACGTAGTGCTGATGAAGGTCTATAAGAATTTGGATGAAATTGTAAGGTCACTAGAAAAGCATGACTTGCTCGATAATGCCACAATGATCAGCAGGTGCGGCTTGGTTGATGAAACAATAACCCGAAATCTTGCCGATGGCGTAAATAAGTGTCAGAACTATCTCTCCACAATAGTGTCGCATAGGAGTGTCTAACTAAATGTTAACAGTGCTAAGACCGGCGATGCAAAAATTGATAGCCTGCTTATGCTGCCTATTTATTTTGCCGGTATCGGGCTGTACGCGGCAGGAGCAGCCTGTTGTTCCCGGTAGCAAGGACTTGGCTGCTTACCTAACCGTAACAGACGATGCGGGACGGACGGTGGTGCTTAAGAAAAAACCGGAGCGGATTGTAGTCCTGTCAACATCTTTTCTGGAGCTTTTGTACGCGGTGGACGGTCAGGCGATTGGACGTCCCAGCTCACGTACCGCGGACATTCCGGAGAAAGCGAGATCGCTGCCGGAAGTAGGCTTCGTGTACAATATCAACACGGAAAAAGTTCTAGCGTTGCAGCCAGACTTAGTTATCGCTTTCCAGGGAATTCATGAAAGATTAATCCCGCTGTTGGAAAGTAGTAATGTTCCGGTAATATTGCTAAAAATGAAGAGTTACGAAGATGTCATAGCGAAAGTGAAGCTCTTCAGCGAGATTGCCGGAACCAAAGAAAAGGGCAGTTCACTGGTGCGCGTTATGGATAATAGACTTAAGGCGGTCAAGGATAAACTGCCTCAGTCCGGCAAGAAGGTAGCTATCCTGCATGCGACCGCCAAGAGCGTGACGTTGGAACTGGAAAGCAGCATAGCCGGCGGAGTGGCAAAGCTCCTGAAATTGCAAAACGTGGCGGTTGGCAGCAGGCCGCTTGATTCAGACATGGACGCCACCCCTTACAGCTTGGAGAAGCTCGTAGAGCAAAATCCTGACTTAATTCTGGTGGTCACCATGGGGCAGTCCCCGGAGATAGCCAAGCGTCTCAAAGCCGATGTAGAAAGCAATCCGGCCTGGGCGACGCTTCGGGCAGTCAGGGATAATCAAGTATTCTTTTTGCCGCCGGAGCTGTTTCTGCTCCATCCGGGAGTCAGGATGCCGGATGCGGTGGAATATATGGCAAAATTGGTTTATCCAGAGGTATATAAATGATAAAGAAAAAAATCGCGAATGCAGTTGGGGTGAATGGTTTAAGCAGGGCGGTCTGGCGTGCCGTTATGCTGATCTGCTTTTGTCTTGCTGCGCTGGGGACGGCCATTTTCAGCTTAATGAAGGGGGCGATGAACATTCCGGCTGCCGATGTTATCCAAGCCGCTTGGGGGAAGGCATCAGGCGTTAGCGGTCAAGTAATATGGAATATCCGGCTACCCAGAACCCTTGTTGGCGGATTTGTGGGGATGAACTTGGCCATGGCAGGAGCAATCTTGCAGGCGGTCATGCGCAATCCCCTGGCTGATCCTCATATCATCGGCATTTCTTCCGGGGCGGGACTTGCAGGCATCATCATTCTCATTTTATTTCCGCAAATGGAGTATTTGGTTACTCCGGCGGCTTTCCTGGGAGCGATGGCGGCCGCCATTTTGGTTTATATTCTCGCTTGGAAAGGCGGCATCAGACCGGTACGGATCATTCTGGCCGGGGTTGCCGTTTCTGCGTTTCTTGGCGCCGGAATATCGGCGCTCATGGTATTTTACAGCGACCGGGTTCACGGTGCTTTAATGTGGATGGTAGGCGGGCTGTCCGCCAGAAGTTGGCCTCATCTTTATATCATTCTGCCCTATAGTGTGATTGGCGGGCTAATGGCGTTTTGGTATGCCCAGAAACTTAACATTCTAAATCTTGGTGACGAGGTGGCGCGAAGTTTGGGTTTAAAAGTGGAAGTTACCCGCCTTGTAACCACGGCGATAGCTGCTTTGCTGGCTGCCAGCGCCGTCAGTGTGGCAGGGCTGTTAGGGTTTGTCGGTCTCATAGTGCCGCATGCCGCCCGTCTCCTGGTCGGTTCCGACTATCGCTATTTGCTTCCTGCTTCAGCCCTAATGGGTATGGGCACGGTCATTTTTTGCGATACAGTAGCCAGGACGCTGTTTGCGCCAATAGAATTGCCTGTCGGCATTATTATGGCTTTGGCGGGGGCTCCTTTTTTCCTGTACCTATTAAGGAGGGAAGTATGATGGCTGCCTTACAGGCGCAAAACATATATGTGGCGTTTAATGGCAAAGGGATACTGACAGACTTGAGCTTTTTTATTGATAAAGGGAAAATTACGTCGATTATCGGCCCTAACGGCTCAGGCAAGAGTACGCTCTTGAAAACGCTTTCGAAAAATTTAGTGCCGGCAAGGGGAACGGTATATCTTAGCGGCAAGGATCTTCGTACTGTCAACGTCAAAGAACTGGCGAAACGAATGGCTGTACTGTTTCAATCCTCGACTGCGCCTAGTGATGTGACTGTAAGAGACTTGGTTGAATATGGCCGCTATCCGCACCAGAACTGGTGGCAGGGCAGGTCAGAAGCAGATAACGATATAGTGAGTTGGGCCATGCGGCAGACGGGAGTGGAGGAATTGGCTGATCGTCCTGTGGTTACTCTGTCCGGGGGAGAGCAGCAAAGAGCCTGGATCGCCATGGCCCTTGCTCAGCAGCCAAGTGTATTGCTGCTGGATGAACCGACGACCTATCTTGACATTGCTCATCAACTTGAGATAATGGAGCTGCTCAAACGCCTAAACCGGGAGAACGCCTTGTCCGTAGTGATGGTCCTACATGATTTGAATCATGCTGCTAAATACTCCGACTATATCGTAGCGCTTCACCGGGGGAAGATTGTTGCTGCCGGTAGCCCTGCTGAAGTTGTCACAACAGACATGCTTCGTGCGGTGTTTGCGGTGGAAGTGGATCTTTGGCATGACCAGGAGCAAAGACCTGTCTTTGTTGCTCGCGGCTTAGTGACGAAAGACGCATCTTATCAATGATTAAAGGATTGGAATAACCATGATTTGTATTGAAGGATTGACGAAGAAATTCGGAGACCGGATGGCGATAGATAATTTGCATCTGCACATCGAGGCGGGAGAGATCTTTGGTCTGCTTGGACCAAATGGTGCCGGCAAGACGACAACAATACGCATTCTTACGATGCTGACGAAACCAACAGCCGGCAAGATCAGTATCAATGGTTGGAATATTTCTTCTCAGGAGCGATCGATCAAAGCTGCAATCGGGGTTGTGCCTCAGCACATGAATTTGGATATGGATCTGACGGCGGCTGAAAACTTGGAACTTCACGGGAGGCTGCATCATATTCAGTCACAAGAACGGGCGTACAGGATTGATGAGATACTCAGTTATGTAGATTTGGCGGACCGTCGTGACGATATAGTTAGCACTTTTTCGGGCGGCATGAAGCGGCGTCTCATGATCGCCCGCGCGCTTATGCACCGGCCTAAAATTTTGTTCCTGGATGAACCGACCGTGGGGTTGGACCCTCAGGTTCGGCGCCGCTTATGGGAGTTGATACGGCGTCTCAACAGTGAAGGGATCACGGTGCTTTTGACAACGCATTACATCGAAGAAGCCGAGAACCTGTGCAGACGGGTGGCAATCCTGGACAAGGGGCGCTTAATTGCTTTGGATTCGCCGGGAGAACTTTGCCGTCATCTCGGTGAGTACGCGGTGGAATGGATCGTAGATGATGAAGCAAGGACGCGCTTTTTTGCCAGCAGAACCGAAGCGATGCAGTTTGCCGGGAACCTTTCGACTTCGGCGACCATCCGCAAAACCAATCTGGAAGATGTCTTTGTGGAATTCACTGGGAGGAAAGTTGCAGGATGATAATATTGCATGATGTATGGACGGTCTTTTGGCGGGATTGGATTGTATTGAAACGTAGGCTTGGACGCTATATTCTAACCAGAATGATTACACCAATATTGTATTTGGTTTCCTTTGGCTGGGGGCTGGGCAAAAGTGTAAACGTCGGACAGGGAAGTTACCTCGATTTTGTTGTGCCCGGCATTATAGCGCTAAATTCTATGAATATCAGTTTCAATGCTGTTGGCTCACCCCTTAACATGAGCCGCCTGTACAATAAGACGTTGGAAGAGTATTTAACGGCACCGATCGGATCTGCCGCAATAGTTGCCGGGAAAATACTCTCCGGGGTGCTAAGGGGGGTTATTTCGTCGGCGATGATCATAGTCTTCGCCTATCTATTTGGTGCCAGCTTCGTAATCAATGGCTGGTTTTTGCTGGCACTCATCCTAAACTGTACCGTCTTTTCAGCTCTTGCCATCATAGCCGCAATGATCATGAACTCACATGAAGATATGGCAAATTTCAATACATACATACTTTTGCCCATGTCTTTTCTGTGCGCCACATTTTTTTTACCGGAACGGTTGCCACTGCCGGTTAAATGGCTGGTTGAAATTTTGCCCTTAACCCATGCAAGCTACGCACTGCGCAGTATCGGGTCCTGTCTCTTATACACATCTGACG
>JAOACF010000128.1 GCA_026417995.1 Negativicutes bacterium | reverse complement strand
GCGCCCTATGCGGAAGTCGTGGCCAATTTTGAAAAGATGCCGAATATATCCATTGACTATGCGCTTGCGGAAAAGTCTGACCGGGTGGTTACTATTCCTTTGGCTTTGTATTGGAATGACATTGGCTCGTGGGATGCGATCTATGATGTTTTGGCTAAAGACGCTGCCGGCAATGCCATCAAAGGCGACTGCCTGCCTATTGACTGCCGCAACACGCTCATAATCGGCCGCGACCGGCTGATTGCTGGCATAGGGCTTGACGATCTGATTGTTGTCGAGACTGCCGACGTGATACTTGTCGCCAAAAAAGGCGAGTCGCAAAAGGTAAAAGACCTTGTTGCCGAGCTCAAAGCCCGCGGCCGCAAAGAAGCCGACGAACACATTACCATGTACCGGCCCTGGGGGAGCTACACCGTGCTGGGTGAAGGCCCCGGCTACAAGATGAAGAAAATCGTCGTTGCTCCCGGCCAGCGCCTTAGTCTCCAGCTTCATTACCACCGCAGCGAGCATTGGGTGGTAATCGGCGGCACGGCGAAAGTGACCATCGGCGAAGAGGAAAAGATGGTGCACAAGAACGAGAGCGTGTTTATTCCGCCCTCGACCAAGCATCGCCTGGAAAATCCGGGCAAATTGCCGCTGGAAATTATCGAAGTGCAAAACGGCGACTATTTAGAGGAAGATGACATTGTCCGTTTTGAGGACGTGTACGGCAGAGCGTAAAAGCAAACCGGCCTGTTGTGCTGTATAATGTCCTCTGACTAAAAGCGGGGAGATAACCTGCTTTTTCTTTTTGCCCCTAACAGGATTCCCCCGCCGGTATGGATAAAATTTACATAGTGTATTATACGCATTATTTGCGGAGAAAATGTTGCTGGTGCGGAGAATATCAGGTATAATATCCGCAGGGGGTGCGGAAAATGGCAACGTATATTCACCAGCTTCCGGATTGGCCCAAATTTCATTGGAATTATAATCTTTTGGCGGAGCAGCTTGCCGCCGTGCGCTACAGGCAGGGTCGCCTAATTGGACGTATGGAGGCTTTGGGATTTCCGCTTCGAACTGAAGCCGTCTTGCATACGTTGACGCTTGACGTTATAAAATCCAGCGAAATTGAGGGTGAGAACTTGGATAAACGGCAAGTTCGCTCCTCGATTGCCCGTCGGCTTGGCATGGATATCGCCGGGATGGTGCCTTCTGACAGAAACGTCGACGGTGTAGTCGAAATGATGCTCGACGCTACTCAGAACTATGAGCAACCTTTAACGAAAGAAAGGCTGTTCGGCTGGCATGCCGCTTTATTCCCGACTGGATACAGTGGGCTGGCCAAAATCAAAGTAGGCGCTTGGCGCGATGACGCGAAAGGGCCGATGCAAGTTAGCTCCGGTCCGATTGGCCGCGAGCGCGTACATTTTGAAGCCCCGGCTGCTGCGCGGATTGAGAAGGAAATGGCGGCCTTTCTCGACTGGTTCAATGCCAATGATGGTGCCGATCCCGTTTTGCGCGCAGGCATCGCTCACTTCTGGTTTGTGACGATTCATCCTTTCGATGATGGTAATGGACGCATTGCACGGGCAATCACGGATATGATGCTAGCCAGGTCAGAACAAAGTACGCAGCGCTTCTACAGTATGTCAGCCCAATTTCGCCAAGAACGGGACGATTACTATGAGATGCTGGAAGATGCACAAAAAGGAAATTTAGATATCACGGAACAGCTGCGATGGTTTCTCGACTGCTTAGATAGGGCTTTTGACGGGGTAGAAGATACGCTGGCCAATATACTGCGCAAGGCGCGTTTTTGGGAAAACTGCGCTAATTTGCCGCTTAATGAACGTCAGCGGTTAATTCTCAATAAGCTTTTAGACGGCTTCGAAGGCAAGCTGACATCTTCCAAATGGGCCAAACTGGCCAAATGCTCACAGGACACGGCATCTCGCGACATTAACGATCTTATAAGTCGTGGGGTTTTAAAGAAAGACGCTGCGGGTGGCCGCAGCACCAGTTATTCTTTGGTTGAGGCGGAATGAGATTGATGACAGGAAGAGAAACATAACCGCCATAACAGGATTCCCCACCGGTATGGATAAACTAACAATAAGAAAACTTTGACGAGGTGTTTTCATGATCAAATTCGGAACCGACGGCTGGCGGGGCATTATCAGCGATGACTTCACTTTTCACAATGTCCGGCTGGTTGCCCACGGCATAGCCGACTATATTAAAGAACGCGGCGAGCAGGATAAAGGCATTGTTGTCGGCTACGATGCGCGCCTTCTCTCCCGGCAGTACGCGGAAAACTGCGCGGCGGTGCTAGCCGCCAACGGGGTGCGGGTATGGATTGCCGCCGAAATCCTGCCAACCCCGGCGCTCACCTGGCAGGTGAAAGACCGCCAGGCTGCCGGCGGCGTGATGATAACGGCCAGCCACAACCCGGCGGAATATAACGGGCTCAAGTTTAAAGCGCCTTACGGCGGCTCCGCCTCGCCGGAAATTGTCGCCGCAATCGAAAAGCACGTACATAGACGCGAAGCCTCAGGAGAGAGCTATCCCCCCATACCTATGCCCCAGGCAGTGGAATGGTTTGCGCCGCAGGAAGCTTACCTGACGCATGTAAAGGCGATGCTGGATACCGCTGTCCTTAAGTCGTTTCACAAAGAAATCATGTTTGACTGCATGCATGGCGCCGCTGGCGGCTATGCCGCGGCGCTGGCAGGCGAGCTTGGCATAAATCTCTTGGAAGTCCGGGGCGACTACAATCCCGGTTTTGGCGGGGTAAGCCCGGAGCCGATTCAAAAAAATCTGGACGCACTCAGGCAAGCGGTGGTCGCCCATCGCGCCTACAGCGGTGTCGCGGTGGATGGCGACGGCGACCGCATCGGCGCCGTTGATGAGAACGGACGCTTTATTAATGCCCATCAGATTATGGCGCTACTCATCCGCTATCTGGTGGAAAAACGCGGCTGGACAGGCGGCGTGGCCCAGTCGCTGCACGCATCTGGCCTGGTGGCGAAGGTTGCCGCGAAATACGGGCTGCCGCTTTATCAGACCCCGGTAGGGTTTAAATATATCGCTGAGCTGATGCTCAGCAAGGACATCCTGATCGGCGGCGAGGAAGGCGGCGGCGTCGGCCTGAAAAACTATATCCCCGAGCGGGACGGCATGCTGCTCGGCTTCCTGCTCATTGAAATGATGGCTGCATACCGCCGCCCGCTGGGTTATCTCTTGGACGAGCTGTCCGCCGAGCATGGCCGGTACTATTACGGCAGGCGCGACCTACACCTGCCCGAGGAGAAAAAGCAGGCATTGCTGGCAAGGCTGGCGGCTAATCCGCCGTCAGCGATTGGATCTGCCAAAGTGCGCGCAGCTGCCTGTGGCGACGGCTGCACCTTGGAGCTTGCAAATGGCTGGCTGATCTTCCGCGCCTCCGGCACCGAGCCGTTGGTGCGCATCTACGCCGAAGTCGACAGTCAGGAAGCGCTGGATAACCTGTTGGAAGGAGCGATGCGTTATGCCGAGGAAGTCTAAAGTAAGAAAGGCGGTAATCCCCGCTGCCGGCCTGGGCACACGCTTTCTGCCGGCAACCAAGGCGCAGCCGAAGGAGATGCTGCCGATTGTGGACAAGCCCGCCATCCAATACATTATCGAAGAAGCCATTCAGTCCGGCATTGAAGAAATATTGATTATAACCGGCCGCAATAAACGGGCGATTGAGGATCATTTCGACCGGGCCATCGAGCTGGAGCTTACCTTGAAAGGACAGGGCAAATACGACCTGCTGGGATTGGTTGAAGAGCTGAGCGACATCACCATCCACTACGTTCGCCAGAAAGAGCCGAAGGGTCTGGGGCACGCCGTCCTGTGCGCGAAGCAATTCGTCGGCGATGAGCCTTTTGCCGTGCTGCTGGGCGATGATATCGTGGATGCCGCTGTTCCCTGTCTTAAGCAGCTTATCGATGTCTATGCCGATTATCCCGGAACGGTTCTGGGCGTGCAGCAAGTGCCGGAAAGCAAGGTATCAAGCTATGGCATCGTCAAGCCGTCAGCAATAAAAGAAGCGTTGTGGAAAGTCGACGATATGGTGGAAAAGCCGTCTGTCGCGGAAGCGCCTTCCCGGCTTGCCGTGCTCGGCCGTTATATCATCGAGCCGGAGATTTTTGCCATTCTGGAAACTACCCCGCCCGGGCGCGGCGGCGAAATCCAGCTCACCGACGGCCTCAGAAAGCTCGCGGCGGAAAAAGCCGTATATGCCTATCATTTTGAAGGTCGGCGCTATGATATAGGCGACAAGCAGGGCTATTTAGAGGCGACAGTCGAATTCGCTCTGAAACGCCCCGATATCCGCGAGCAGTTTCTCCGCTACCTGATCCAGACGATCGGCTCTCTGACAGGCGAAAGCCAGGACGCTGCCGGCCGGACGGATGCGCGACCGAAGGAGGGCGGCCGATGAACGTACTGGTAACCGGCGGGGCCGGCTATATCGGCTCGCATGCCGTGCATGAATTAATCGCGTCAGGGCATAGCGTCACCATTTTTGATGATTTAAGCACAGGGCATGCCGCTGCCGTCCCGGCGCAAGCGGCATTTGTCCGGGGAACTATTCATGATGCGGCTTTGCTCATAAATACAATTCAGGAACACGCCATTGATGCCGTCGTCCATTTCGCCGCCGCCAGCTTGGTCGGCGAGTCCATGCAACATCCGGCGCTTTATTATCAGAACAATGTCGCCGGCACGCTTTCGCTGCTGACTGCCATGCACGATACTGCCGTGAGCAAAATTGTGTTTTCTTCTACCGCCGCCGTTTATGGCGAACCGGATGTTTGGCCCATCACGGAAGATATGCCGACCCAGCCGACCAATGTCTACGGACGCACGAAGCTGGTAATCGAGGGCATGCTGGCTGACTTTGCGCGGGCATACGGGCTACAGTATGTTTCGCTCCGCTACTTCAACGCCGCCGGCGCGCTGGCAGGCGGCGGCATCGGCGAAGACCATTCCCCGGAAACCCATCTTATTCCGCTGCTTTTGCAAACCGCGCTGGGACAGCGCGCAGCGATTGATGTTTATGGCGTTGATTATCCTACGCCGGACGGCACCTGCATCCGCGACTATATCCATGTGACTGACCTGGCAAATGCCCATGTGCTGGCGTTGGAGCATTTGGCGCAGGGCGGCGCTTCGCGGGTATATAATCTTGGCTCGCAGGCGGGCTTCAGCGTACGGGAAGTAATTGCGCGGGCTAAAGCGATTACCGGCATTGATTTTACCGTGCGCGAGGCGGCAAGGCGGCCCGGCGACCCGGCCGTGCTGGTGGCGTCTTCCGCCCGCATCTGCCAGGAGCTT
This sequence comes from Negativicutes bacterium, assembly GCA_026417995.1. Classification (GTDB taxonomy): domain Bacteria; phylum Bacillota; class Negativicutes; order Sporomusales; family JAOACF01; genus JAOACF01. The sequence continues at coordinate 1,275 of JAOACF010000128.1, read as the reverse complement.
GGCTGGCAGCCGCGCTTTAGTGACCTCGATACAATTATCCGTTCGGCTTGGGACTGGCACAAAAACAAGCCGCAAGGCTTTCGCACACGCTGAAAACCAAAAAACCACCGGCTTTCCGGTGGTTTTTGCGCGTCAAGGGGTTTAAGCGCCGTTGTTTTGTTTTCGGCGCGGTGTTGGTATAATAAAGGCAGGATAGGCAACAGGCAGGTGGGAATAGGATGCCAAAAAGAGGGGGGAGCAAACAATGCCGGCAGAAGAAAATATCCCATTAATAAACAAATTGATGGATTTTTTTGCAACCAAAGAAGAGGTTTTATTTGCTTGGCTGTTTGGCTCTTATGCCAGTGGACGGAATAATCGGCATAGCGATGTTGATATTGCCATATATGTCAAAGAAACCGGCTTACTGCTGGATCTGGATTGGTATCTTAGCGTTAAAGCGGATTTAATGGCCCTGACCAAAAGGGAAGTTGATTTGATACTGTTAAATACTGCGAAGCCGTTGGTTAAACATGTTGCTAATAGGAAGAAAGTTGTCCTGCTGTCGCGCGCCCCATTATTCGAAGCGGAATATTCTTTGCGTGTTCTTAAAGAATATAATGACACGCGGTATTGGGCGCGGCGTTCGCGGCAGCGCTTATTGGGAGGGTAGGACGTGGTCAAACGTGAAATTTTAGAGCGCAAATTGTTGCAAATGGAAAAATCGCTGGCAAAAGTGAAAAGCTACCGGCCATTATCGTATGAAGAGTTTGTAAACCACCCTGTCGCCAGGGATGTTGTAGAGTATAATCTTTTTATCATAATTAATTGCATGATTGACATTGTTAATCATATAGTTGCTGATGATGGCTTAGGCGAGGTTGATTCTTTAGCCGAAGGTTTTCGCATTTTAGCGGATTATGGCTATTGGACAAAATCGCAGTTGGCTGTATACACAAAGATGGTAGCATTTCGAAATATGATTGCTCATCAATACACTGATATCAGCGCCGATGTTGTATACGACGCGCTGCAGCATAAACTTGAGGACATAGCAACCTTTAAGCGGCAAATTATGAATAAGCTTTGAGGTTTTGCCGCTGCCTTTCCGGCCGGTCTGATCCAAAATGGCCACGTGTGGACCGGAAATCATACTAAAGTCCTGTCTGCTAGCGACAGGATTTTACTTTTTCTTGTAGAAAAAGTAAGTGGATTTATTTAATTTTGCAAGTTGGTGAAGAACAACGTGGGTATTATGTCGAAGGTGACAGATATCCCTGTCTCTTATACACATCT
>JAOACF010000127.1 GCA_026417995.1 Negativicutes bacterium | reverse complement strand
ATCGTATTAGGCGAAGACTTAGCCCGCGCAGGGGTTCAGGACGTAATCGGCCCCCTCATGCGCTTTCGCGAATTTAGAGGCACCATGTTCATCATTGTCGTCCGCGGCAAAGTACAAGATGCCTTCGAGGCAAACCAACCACGGCTTGAAGCACTGGTCTCGCGGTGGGTACACAACTACATGCACCATTATGATGAAGTATCGTACTTTCTGCCATGCAACATACATGAGTTCTATACCCGTCTAAAAACCAGCAGCGGCGCCCCATTGGCTGTCGGCTACGGCTTTAACGTTGACCCCGGCGCAGGTAAACGCACGGCGAACGTACCTGACAAAAAGGTCAAAGCCTACCTGCCCGGCGAACTGCCGAAGATAGGCGGCAACCCGGTCGCATTTGCGGGAACGGCGGTATTTAAAGCGGATAAACTTGTCGGCTTTTTGGATACCACCGAAACACGGGCTCTGAGTATCCTGCTAAATAAGTTTCCCAAAGGATTTTTTACGGTTGAAGACCCGCTTGCTCCTAAACATTCGGTGACCGGGGCCATACGCAACGGCAGAAAACCTAAGATTGATATTGATATCAGCGGGGAGGCGCCGGTGATAAACGTTGATGTTTTGTTGGAAGGGGAAATCACCGGCATCCCCTCAGGCATTAACTACGAAACCGAGGAGTACCTGACGCTGCTTGAGGCGCAGGTTTCGCAAACAATACAAGCGCATATCGTCAATATGCTGCAGCGTACGCAGGAATGGGGCACTGATGTCGCCGACTTTGGCTACTACATCCGGCCTAAGTTTATGACCATGAAGGAAATGTCGAACTACCAATGGAACGCGAAGTTTCCTTATGCGAAGATTAATGTTGCTGTGAAAACTGAACTACGGCGCACCGGCCTTATGCGCAAGACACAGCAAATAAGAAAGGAAACGAAAATGTAATGCTGATGATCATTGTCTCTGCTGCTGCCGCGGCGCATGCCTTTATGTTTGCCCGGTGGCTAATCAAGAACGGAAATAAACCGGGCGCATTGGTGACGTATTTAATAGCCGCCGCTTGCATTGCGCTGCCGGTTTACCGGTATATAAAAGCGCAATAGTTTATACATCCCCTACCCGCCGGCCTCCCGTAAACAGGCTGTTCTGGGCATCAAGGGGATTGGCAGCGAGGCCGGGCGCCAATACCGATTATCTTGCTGTTAGCGCTAAGTTACATATCCTGAGCCTGAATCCAAATCACGGCGTCCTGCTCCAGCTCTTTACCATTGAGTTTTTTATCCGGGCCGGAGCTGATTGCCGCGAAGCCCCACCAGCCTGCTTTCGGAATGCCAAAGGTAAATTCGCCGTTAGCATTGGCCTTGATCGTCATGGTGACAAAAACATCGTGAGGCGCTTGTACAGCGGCTTTTTCCGCAAATTTATTAAGCTCCATATTGGGGGCATGATTTAAATACTCAACTTCTATCGCGGCATAAGGGACCGGTTTGCCTTTGCTCAGAACAACACCGCGAAATACATTTCCGGTCCACAGTGCGTAAGGCTTGTCCAGGGGTACAATTTCGGTTTTGAAGCCAACTTTTGCATCCCAATCCGTGGGGAGGCCGCCGTTATTGACAATAATTTTGGTGAACTGTTGAATATATTTGTCTTCCGTCTGATCAAAATAGGGAACCGGGTCAAGGCAGAAGATGTAATCGCCCATGCCTTTTACTTGATATTCCGTTTCCCACGCCCGTGCACTATTCTCGCGGCTCTGCCAGGTGATTGGCTTCAAAGTACCGAGGAGGTCTGTCTTTTTGCCTTTGTTGACAACAAAAAAGGCATTGGGTTTCGCCATATCCAGCGTGACGCTGGCCGCAAACGGATGCCCGAACACGCTCTTGACGGTAATTTTGCCGCCGTTAGCCAGAATGGTTTCCGGCGTATACATCATGACAAAATGGGCTGAACACGTCATCGCCGTGGCAAAGATAAATACCAGTGCTAGCAGAATGATTTTTTTCATCTTCAAATCTCTCCCTACTTAATATCTTTTCCTTTGATAGTTACAGAATGTCCGGAACCGCCGTCTAACGTAACCGCGAAATCTCCCGCCGGTTTATTGAACTTCAGTTCGCCGGATTTATCTAACTTCCCGGAAAACAGCAGCGACCCGTCGGCATCTGTCACGTTGATTGTTGCGCCGGCAGCCGAGGAACCGTCGGTATACCCTCCCTCGCAAGAAATAGTGCCATCGCCATTGTCCCAACACGCAAAGAATACAATATGCGCAAAAGCGGTTGCTGTAAGCAATAAAACGGTCAGAACAGCAACCAGCGCAGTGAATGCACTTCTTTTATTCACTCAGCTCCCCCTCTCTTTTGTCCGCTATTCACTATTTCCTTTTCAAGTCTTTTCCGCTGCGTACGCTCATAAAATGCAAACCCAATGGCAGTCAGAACGCACACGATTAACCCGATGCGTACCCATTTCTCCTTTCCGGTTACGTTGTCAACCGGCTGACCAACTTTCCAGATAACCCTATGGCCCATACCGTCATCAGCCATCAGCGAGGCTGCTTGCGAATACCGGCTGTAGTCAAACTCCCCATTTTCGTCTACCTTTTTCATAAAAATTATCTGTCCAGCGGCATTAAACAGGGTGATGGTAGTATCCTGCGAAAACTTTCCATCCTCATAACGCACCTTGATACGTTTCTGCGGCAAAGGCTCTATCATTATCTGATGGGCCAGCGCGGTGGTATGCAGCAAAAATACAAATAATAATGCAAAAATGATACCTTTTCTCATCTGGCGTTCCCTCCGATTTTTTTTATGCATTCTGCCGCATCGTCTACACATACAGGACGGTATGATGTCGAGCAAAAAATATTGTATAAGTCTGGTGTTTTAAGTTTGGCTTGTGCCATAAGCATTTTATCTTCCAGCAACTCTCTCCCCCCTTGCGCCAGCACATACCCTTCATGCAAAACAACAAACTCGTTGGCCCAACCGTAGATAATATCCACATCATGGGTGGTAACAATAAGCGTATGGCCGCGATGATAAAGGTCATCCAATATGACTAAAAACTGTTGGAGCGTGCAGGGATCAAGTCCCGAAAAAGGCTCATCAAATACCATGACGGATGGCTCCATTGCCAAGACACCGGCAATGGCAACCCGTTTTTTTTGTCCCAGGCTTAGATTATATGGCGGGCGATCCCGCAGATGAGTAATCGCCAGAAGGGTCATTATCTCCTCTACTTTTTGGGCTACTGTTTTTTCGTCATACCCCAAGTTTCGCGGACCGAAGGCAATGTCGTCATAGACAAGGGTGGAAAATAGCTGTTCATCCGGATTGTCAAAGACGATGCCGACCATTTTTCGGATGTCTGCCAAATTTTCTTTGCCGATTCGCTGTCCGTGCACTGCTACAACCCCCGACTGCGGCAATATTAACCCGTTCAAATGCTGCAGCAAAGTGGATTTTCCGCTGCCGTTCGCCCCCAAAATCGCAACCTTGCTTTTGGCAGCTATCTGAAAAGAGACATCCTTCAAGGCCGGGGTCTTATCCGGGTAGGTATAATTTAAGTTTGATACTGTCAAAACTGACACTGCGGCATGTCTCCTTAACTAAAAAAATATAATACTGCTACGCTTATCAGCATTCCTATTGATTTAAGCCAATCCCAGAGCGTAATCTTTTGGGCCGCAGCAACAGTGCTTTTGCCGGTATATCCCCGAGAGAGCATGGCTTTATATACACGTTCCGAGCTGTCTAAAGATTTTACAAACAGTCCGCCAATAACTTCACCATAAGTCCTATACGCCCGCATGTTCATGCCACCTTGAAAGAGGCGCGATCGAAGCGCTTTGTAGGTTTGACAGAGCTTTTCCCAAAACAAAAACACATACCGCCAGGAAAGAAACAGTACGGAAACCAGCTTGTCCGGAAGGTTCATGTGGCCGATCCCGTTAAGCAGCAAATGGACAGGCTGGGTGAAAACCATCATATACAGTAAAAATACCGTGCAAACGGCCTTCAGCACAAGGAGCAGCACAATTTCCACACGCGCCGGTGACGGCGGGAAGCCTCCGCTGAATAGCACAGGGACAGCAAGAAAGGTAAGAAAAGGAAGCAGCAGAAGCAGCCTTTGTATTACTCGATGCAGCGAAAGCCGCGCCGTGAGGAGAATGGCAAGCAGAAAGGCCGCATATCCCCCCAGGGCAAGGGGATTTTTTACCGGCACAAGCAGAAATGCGATAACAATGCATGTGACAAGCTTCATCCTTACTTCCCACCTGGAAATCCACGTTATTTTCTCCTGCCGCTCTCCTTTGTCAAGCTCCTTTATCTTCATAGCGTTTCTTGCTCCGTCCCATAGGTGAGCGGCAAAAATCCAGGCCTTGTTTTTTTGATAAAGCCGATCACCGCCGTTGTCATAAATCCCTCGAAAATGATCACGGGAATATGAGCAAGCAGCAGTAAATGGATGGCAGACAATACGCCTTCGCTGTAGATGCTGTTGGAAAGATACAGAACCAGGGCGAAGGTGGATACCCCCAGTATGACTGACAAAGCTCCCAATAGCCCGCTTATAAGTGCTAAGTGTTTGTCTGTGCGTACGAGTTTTCGCAATAAAAGTTTTCGCAATAAACAAGAGGATATCAATGCCGGTAAAGTCATTATTACCGTATTGAGGCCAAGCGTAGTGAGGCCGCCACTTTGAAAAAACAGCGCTTGTAAAAGAAGTCCGGTAAATACGGCAACAGCACTGCGGCGACCTAACAGAATACCAATCATCCCTCCCAAAAACGGATGCACCGAGCTTGGGCCAATCGGAATACTGATCAGCGCAGCCGTGAAGAAAGCCGCCGTTGCCAGACTGACTTTCGGGATTTCGTCCTCCTTCATTCCCTTTAGCGCATAAATAAGCATGCCTCCGGCGGCAGCGGAGGTCACTGCGACTGTTTGGATGTTCAAAATTCCATCGGACAAATGCACGGTATTCGCACCCTTTCTTGATCTCACCGATGATTTTTCGCAAATATGCTCTGAATTTTCACGGTAAATAAAATAAGACTACGAAAACATCTCCCCCTTTCATTGGGGAAATGGACCTTCGTAGTCACTTTGCAACAATCGGATGCTACGTTTATCGTCTCTTCATGAGACGCATTTCACTAGACAATTATATGTTCGGCATACTCCAACAAATTCCTTTAGATCAAGACTTAAAAAATTTTCTTCTCTTGCAAAAAACAGCTAAAGACGCGGAAATCACTCTCCGGCAGATAACGTATATGTCGGCCGGATAGCCTAAAATAATGTAACTACCACCCAAATTGGAGGCAATTCATGTCACTTGCAGCATCACAGTATACAGAGATACTTGAGACCCATAGACGGTTGCATGAGCTTCAGCTGCAGCACTGGCAGCAGCACGAAGTTTTTACCTGGCAGTGGTGGGCACTCCTTGGCGTTTTAGTTATTCCCTGACTTATTTGGTGGCAGCTGGTAGATAAAAACAGAATAGCCATCATCTTGAGCTATGGCCAATTGATAATGTTTTTTATCCTTGGCTTGGATGCCGCCGGAATTGCCGGTCAATACTGGATTTACCCAATTAAACTGCTGCCGGTCATTCCCCACGAAGTGGCCATTGATTGTGGATTATTACCTGTCTTACACATGCTAATCTACCAATACTTTCGACAGTGGAAAACATTCTTGCTTGCTGAAGTTATCGCCGCCGCTATTTTAGCGTTCGGGGGCGAAATATTTGCCGAGATGATCGGAGTATATTTGATACTGAAGTGGCAACATATCTGGTCAGTCCCCATCTACACGGCAAAAGCCATTGTTGCCCGGTTGATTATTGACAGCCTTCTATATAACAAGAGCCGGCAATAATCGCCGTAGTCGAGTATTTCTGTCTCCTGCCTTTAGTTTCATCCAGGACTGCTCCCGCCAATTCAGGGCTGCAAAAACAGCATCGCATATCAATATGTCAATGGCGGCGGTCAGGTAAGCAAGTTATTTTACTGCTTTTCTTTAGCAGATCTCAGTTATTATAGGTGCTATTTAACTTAGCAATCATAAGCTAATAGCAAAACGAGAACTGAGGTTATCTATGGAAAAGACCGATTTTATAAAACTATGTCAAAGCTTTTGCATGTCCGACACATATGCTCTATCCGCGAAAGTAATACCGGAAACTCGCAAGTATATGCATCAGCATGGCAAAGGCAAAATGCCGGTCATCTGGCTGGAGACCAGTGACAGCGGCGACAACAATATTGCGTTCATGAACACCACATATCCCTATTTACACCAAGTCTTCGCAGATATGATCGACCTCCTGTATAGTAATACCTTTATGGCCGCCCAGGGACGGGATGCTCTTGACCTGCTGCTCGATGCAATTGAAACATACCGTGGAAAGTTCACTCTTGTAGTCGAAGGTGCCGTACCTACAAGAGATCACGGAATATATAATGTAATCGCGCAAACAAAAAGGCACCGCATAACAGCGCTCGAAGCAGTCACACGACTGGGTGAGGCGGCCAAATACGTGGTTGCGGTTGGAACGTGCGCCAGCTTCGGCGGAGTATCCTCTGCTGCCCCGAACATCACAGGCTCTATGGGGGTAGGCAAAGTATTAAACCGCGAAGTCATTAATGTCAGCGGCTGCCCCGTCAACCCCGATTGGTTCGTAGGCACTTTAGCGCACTTGATTATGTACGGCAGGCCAGAATTAGATGAATTTAACAGGCCAAAGCTATTTTATGGCTTTACCGTACATCGGCATTGTCAGCGCCGTTCCTACTTTGATCAAAAAGATTTCGCAGAAAAGCTGGGGGATACTGAGTGCATGTTCTCACTTGGCTGCACCGGTCCCCGAACCGGTTCGGATTGTCCCTACCGTCAGTGGATTAATCATGTAAGTTGGCCGGTTAAAGTAAATA